>CALAHN010000013.1 GCA_937891825.1 uncultured Alphaproteobacteria bacterium | reverse complement strand
GCAGCGAGATTATCCCGCCGCTCCAGTGGACGACTTTCTCACCGCCGTTCTCACTGAAGGACGCCGCCCCAAAGGCCGGCAAAGTCGGACTTGTTCGACTCACCCTTGCGCAGGCGCCTGAGCGTCGTGTCCTTGTTTCCGAAGGCTTGCAGGAAGGCGAACGGGAACTCCCCGGCGTCGAACGGCTGTTCGGCGAGCTTGGATATGGCCTCCTCAATCTCTACTGCGTTCATCGTTTCCCCCGCCCTCCAAAGTCGTTGGCCGGAAAGGCTCGACCTTGATTTTCTTGGCCCGGCGCATGACCTCGGCCAACTCATGATCGAGCTGCCGGATCAGCCATTCGCGGGCTGGTGTGCCGAACGCCTTTTCCAGCCGGACGGCCATCTCGGGCGAGATGCCCGACCGGGCGTTCAGCAGATTGCTGAGGGTCTGCCGATCGACGCCGAGGATTCGGGCGGCGTCGGTGACACTCAACCCATTCTTTTCAATGCAGTCCTGCCGGACGGTCGTTCCTGGGTGCATCGCCTGTCGACTCGTGTTGCCCTTCGCTTATTCAAGCCTATAGTGATAATCGACACTCGACAAGCCGACTCATTTCGGCACTCACGTCTGGCAGCTACCTCGTCATCGCCGTGCCTCTGGGGAGCTTGTGAAGCCGGAGCGGACAGGATGGGCATCGCGTGGATGCAGAATGACCAGGCCGTGACCAATCGCTCTGCCAAGCGGTTCGGCATCGTCGGGGCATGTCCTTCGATGTCCACCATAACGGCCAAGCCGGAAAGCCCGCGAAGCAGACGCTTCGCGTGGTTCACGACTTTCCCGCCGAGGTTCCGGTCACGGATGCCGTGCTGGATGTCGTCGAAGCCTTCCTCGGCGCGCAACTGCTCGCCATCCTCGCCGATACGCCTGATGAACTGCCCGACGTAGCCGCCCCGGAGTAAGAAGGAATGGCCGCTCCCCAGCCCGCACCTATCGCCGTCGCCGATGGTGAAGCGCCGTTGCGCGCGGCGCTCTATTTGCGGGTGTCCACGGGGCGGCAGGCGGAAAGTGATCTGTCCATCCCCGATCAGCGGCGGCAGGCCACGGCCTTCTGCAAGGCTAAAGGGTGGAGCGTCGTATCCGAGTTCGTCGATGCCGGCCTGTCCGGCACCGACGACAACCGGCCGCAGCTTCAACGGCTTTTCGACATTGCGACCGGCGGCGGCGCGCCCTTCGACGCCGTCGTCGTCCATTCATTCAGCCGCTTCGCTCGCGACCATTTCGCGCTCGAATACCATGTGCGGCGGCTCCGCAAGCATAATGTCCGGCTGGTCTCGATCACGCAGGACCTCGGCGACGATCCCATGAGCGTCATGGTGCGTCAGGTCTTCGCCCTGTTCGACGAATATCAATCCAAGGAAAATGCCAAACACGTCCTGCGCGCAATGCAGGAGAACGCCCGACAAGGCTTCTGGAACGGGGCGGCGGCTCCCTACGGCTATGCCATCGTCGCTGCCGAGCAGCGCGGGGCGAAGACGAAGAAGAAGCTCGCCGTCGATCCGGTTGAGGCCGAGGTCGTGCGCCAGATGTTCAAGCTCATTCGCGAGGGCGACGGCACCACCGGCCCGATGGGCGTCAAGGCGGTCGCGAACTGGCTGAACGAGCGCGGATACCGTACCCGTAGGGGCGCACGTTGGGGCATCGGGCCGCTGCACAAGCTCATCACCAGCACGACCTACAAGGGCGAGCATCGCTTCAATACGAAGGCTTGGAAGACGCGGGAGGCGAAACCCGATTCCGAGCATATCGTTGTGCCGGTCGATCCGATCATCGACGCGGCGACCTTCGACGCCGTCCAGGCGCAGTTCAAATCCCGCAATCCGAGAGTCACGCCGCCGCGCGTCGTGACCGGCCCGATCCTGCTGACCGGCATCGCCACCTGCGCGAGCTGCGGCGGGGGCATGACGCTGCGCACCGGCAAATATGGCCGGTATCGCTATTACACCTGCGCCTCTGCTGCGCAGAAGGGCAAGTCGGCCTGCAAGGGCCGCTCGATCCCGATGGACAAGCTCGACGAGATTGTTCTCGACGTCCTCGGGGACAAGCTCCTCACGGAACGCTTCGTGGAAGACCTGCTGGCCGGCCTGCTCGAACGTCAGTCCGCGCGGGACGAAGATCACGCGAGCCGGCTTCGCGTCCTCAAGGATAAGCTGAACGATGCGGCGGAGCGATTGAAGCGCCTCTATCAGGCGATCGAAGGCGGCATCGCCGACCCCTCCGACCCGACGCTCAAGGAGCGGATCGCCGCGGTGAAGACCGAGCGCGACATCGCCCAGGTCTCGCTTGCCCGCGCGGCTGCGGAGCTAAGCCCGGAAGCCCGGATCACCGGCGAGAAGATCGCGGTCGCCGTCGAAGCCATGCGCGCGAACGTGCTCGAAGGGGCGATTCCGTTCCGCCGCGCCTACTTGCGGGCCATGATCGACAATGTGGAGGTGGACGACGAGGAAGTCCGCATTCACGGCCGCAAGACCGTTCTCGAACGCCTCGTGATGGGGGACGGGATAGCTCCGGCCGGAGTTCCCAGTTTTGTTCGTAAGTGGCGCGCCCGAGAGGATTCGAACCTCTGACCTCTCGCTCCGGAGGCGAGCGCTCTATCCACTGAGCTACGGGCGCTGAATGGCGGGACACTAGCGAAAGGCGCCCCGCTCGCCAAGGGTTTAATTTTGCGCCGCCGTCAGGCGGGCGAAGGCGTCCGTGTCGGCGCCGGAGGGCAAGGGGGCGGATGGGGCCTGCATCCAGGCGAGAATGTCCCTGACCGCCTGCCCGCCCCGCTTGTCGCGCAGCAGCATGTGCCTGCCGTCCCGGTAGACCGCCACCCGGTGGCCCCGGTCCTGCGGCAGGGCCTTGAGGGCCGTCGCGGTCGCGGCCTTGGGCACCAGGTCGTCCTTCAGGCCATAGAGCAGCAGGAGCGGCGTCTCCTGACGGGCGGCGGCGGCGGACGCCTCGGTCATCAGGCCGACCAGGCCGTGGAGCGCGTCGATCCGCGTATCCTTGATGACCAGGGGGTCCAAGCTCATGGCGCGGAGGACGGCCAGGTTGTCGGTCGGCTCGATCCCGATGCCCTGGACGGTCGCGGGCAGGCCCGGCGCCGTCGCCGCCATCAGGTCCAGCCCCCAGCGCTGCCACACGGGCAAGCTGTTCCGGCCGCGCACGGCGGGGGCGACCAGAACGGCGCCGGCCGCCAGTTCCGGCGCCTCGGCGAGCGCCGTCATCGCGACCGCGCCCCCCATGCTGAGGCCGAGCAGATACAAGGGCCGGTCAGGCCAGCGGGCGCGCATCAGCCGGGCCAGGTCCGCCGCATCCGCCCGCATCGGCCCGCCGCCCGGCCAGAGGCCCCGGTGGGGCGCGGCGCCGAAGCCCCGCTGGTCGTAGGCGAGCGTCAGGACGCCGGCTTCGGCCAGCTGGGCGCCGACCGCTTCGAACGCGGCCGAATAATCGTTGAAGCCATGCAGGCCGAGGACGAGCGCCTTCGGCGCGCCCGCGGGCGTCCACTGCCTGAGCGGCAATGCCAGGCCGTCGGCCGTGATGAAATAGCGGCTGGTCAGCTCCGCCGGGCCGGGCCGCGCGCCCGGGGGCGCGATGCGCGGGCTGGCGCACGCGGCAAGGGCCAAGGCAATCAACAGGATGGGGACGAGATGAGGCTTGCGCATGGCTTGTGTCTTCGCTCTAACTTCCCCGCAACGCAAGGGAGACGAAGCCATGCGCTTTCAAGTGCAGGAACTGGACGGCGGCGTGACGCCGGTCGATGTCGATATCGACGAAGTGGTGATCGGCGGCTGGACCGGGCGCGACGCCGCCGCGGTGCAGCACCATATCGAGGAACTGGCGGCGATCGGCGTGCCGGCGCCCTCGACGACGCCGCTGTTCTATCGGGTTTCAGCCAGCCTGCTGACGCAATCCGCCTTCATTCAGACGGTCGGCGACGGCGGCTCGGGCGAGGTCGAGGCCGTGCTGATCTCGACGACGGCGGGCATTCTGGTCGCGGCCGGGTCCGACCATACGGACCGCAAGGCGGAGGCCTACTCGATTCCGCTGTCGAAGCAGCTTTGCGCCAAGCCGATCTCGACCGAGGCGTGGCGCCTGGAAGACGTGCTGCCGGGCTGGGACGAGATCCGCCTCGAATCCGCCCAGGAACGCGACGGCAGGACGGTCGAGTACCAGAACGGCCCGCTCGCGGCCTGCCGCCGGCCGGAGGACACCGTCCAGCGCTATACCGGCGACGCCTCCCTGCCCGTCGGCACGGCGCTGTTTCTGGGCACGATTCCGGTGATCGGCGAATTGAAGGGCGGCGACGCCTTCGCCATGCGGCTGGTCGACCCGACCCACGACCGCGTCATCGGCCACGCCTACCGGATCGAGGCGCTGCCGGTCGTCAGCTAGAGCAAGGCGCGTCCAGGCGGACGCGCGGGCCATGCTCTATCTTATTGATAGCGATCAAATTATCCAACCTTAGGCGATTCCGC
>CALAHN010000012.1 GCA_937891825.1 uncultured Alphaproteobacteria bacterium | reverse complement strand
TTACATCCTGGAAGCAGGCGATGAGGTGTTTGAAGCGCCAAATGCCGGGATCGACGAAGCCCGTGGCGATCTTGACGCCTTGCCTGCCAATTTCGAGAACATCGTTCTGTCCGGCAGCCGGAACATCGATATTCTCGGCACGGTGGACAGAAATATCCTGATCGGCAATGCGGGCGCCAACGTTCTGCGCGGCGGCGGCGGCGATGACCGGCTGGAAGGCAGGGACGGAAACGACACTCTGCTGGGTCAGAATGGCGACGACGTTCTGCTGGGCGGCGCTGGCGCGCATTCGCTGGCCGGCAACGAAGGCAGCGATATCCTTGAAGGCGGCGACGGCAATGACCGGCTGAACGGCGGCGACGGCGCGGACGCCATGTCCGGCGGGGCAGGCAATGACCTCTACACCGTCGATAACGTTGGCGACACAGTTGTCGAGCAGCCCGGCGAAGGCGCGCTTGATCGGATCAACGTCTTTGTCGACTTCATCAATCCGCTGGGTGTTGAGTTCATGATCGGCAAGTTTGCGACTGTCGGCCTGGCGTTGACGGGCAATGCGGAGGCGAACCGCATTACTGGCGCTAATCGCATCAACTCGCCTGACACAATCCTCGGCGGAGACGGCAATGACCAACTGATTGGAATGGTCGGCAATGATCTGTTGAATGGCGGCGATGGGAATGATCGGATCTTTGGCAACTCCGGCGCGGATGTCATTATCGGCGGAGCCGGCAACGATGTCCTCACCGGGCAGCAGGGCGGCGATACTTTCATTATCGGCCTGAATAATGGCGTCGACGTCATCACAGATTTCGACACGACCGCTGACCAAATCGACCTAAGAGGACACGGATTCCTCAATATCTCTGCAGTCCAAGCGGTTACAACGGATATAAGCGGCTCTGCGGTGATCAACCTTGGCGGCATTAATAGCCTTCAGATTCTCGGCGTGTCCGAGAATCTGTTCTCTGCAGATGACTTTATACTTAGTTGATCTGTAACACTCCACCCTTTCTCTTGATAAAAACTTCAGGCCAAGGCACCGGAAAGATGGTCCGAGGGGGGATAACCGCCGAAACTGAGTCCAGATTGGCTTGGTTTCGGCGGTACTTATCTTCATTGAGCAGAAGGACTGCGCTGTTCATCTTATACCACCCTGCGGAGAAGCGGTCGCATTTTCCAGGCGCCGGCCGCCGATCCCCTCGTTGATCGCGATCTTTTGCGTTTCGGTCGCCGCCACGGGCGCGCCCCTTTCCAACCTCCGCCAGCAATCGCGGCGCAGCCGATTGCAGCAATACTTTGCGTCGGAATCAAACGCCGGCGGCGGGGATTTGGCAGGTTGCAACTCATGGGGTGCGGCCGCCCGCCTGCCCCGCGCAGCCTCGACCGCGACGCTTGGACGACTGGGGCTGGGTGGTGTAGCGTTTCGGGGATGGCGGTCGGCGGTTCGGCTGACGGGGCGTCGCCGCCTGAGATAGGGAGAAGGACTATGCGCATCGTCAATCCGTCGTTCGGGCTGCAGCCCGACGCCGGCCAGAGCGAGAACCGCGTCGACCTCGGCGCGACTGACTGGCTGAAAGATCCAATCGCGATCATCTCGAACTCGAAGCCGAACGCCATGGAACTGCTGCAGGGCATGCGGACCCTGATGGGCCAGTTCCGGCCGGTCGACACGATCGACTACATGTTCAAGGACAGCGCCGCCCAGCCGGCGCCGCCGGAATTGATCGAGCGGGTCGCCAAGAACTACCGGGGCGCCATCGTCGCTTTAGCTGATTGAGGGTCGTGCTCCTCGTGGAGTTTCCATGACAGTACGACCTTAGAAGCGCTCGGCGTCGAAACCTACATCGTGATTACCGAAACCTTCCTGCCGCTGGTCCGCGCGCAGGCGAAGGCCCGGAAAGCCAACCCGAGGCTCCTGATTGTCAAGCACCCGGTCGGGGGCTTGAACGCGGCGGAGCTGCAGGAGCGGATCGAAACCGCCTTCATGGAGCTGAAGCTCGCGATCTCGGTTTGATCCAGCGACGGCGCGCGGCTCTTGAACCGCCGCGCGCCGTCCAGCCGCCCTCCCCCAGCAGAAAGACAACGGCCCCCGATGACGGATATCACGACCGAGGAGGTCCTCGACCTCGGCGACATGGACGCCGATGCGTTCAACGAATACGCCGCCGAACAGGGCTGGAGCGACGGCTTCCCGCTTGTCATGCCGACCGAGGCCAAGGTCGCGCGCTTCGTCGAACTGTGCCGCGGCGACAACGAGCCGTTTCCGCCGATGTCGCCCCGCCGCGTGACGCCGACCCTGCCCGCGATCGCCGCGAATGCGGTGATGGCCGGGTGCAAGCCGGAATATTTCCCGGTCGTGGTCGCCGCCGTCCGCGCGGTCCTGCAGCCGGAATACAATCTGCATGGCACGCTGGCGACGACGCATCCCTGCGCGCCGATGATCATGGTGAACGGGCCGCTTCGCCAGACGCTCGGCCTGAACTGCGGCAGCAACTGCTTCGGCCAGGGCTGGCGGGCGAACGCCACCATCGGCCGCGCCCTGCAATTGACGCTGTTGAATGTCGGCGGCGCGAAACCCGGCGAGATGGACCGCTCCACGCAAGGCTCGCCCGCGAAGTTCGCCTTCTGCTTCGGCGAGAACGAGGAAGCCAGTCCCTGGGCGCCCTACCATGTCCGTCGGGGTTTCGAAGCGAGCGACACGGTTGTGACCGCGCTGCCCGCCGAGCCGCCGCACAACATCAATGATCATGGCAGCACGTCCGGCGCCGGCATCCTCGCGACCGTCGTCGGCACGATTTCCCAGCCTGGATCCAACCTCATTTACGGAACCGCGCCTTACATGCTGGCGTTCGGACCGGAGCATGCGGAGACGCTCCGCCGGGATGGCTGGACCATCGAAACCATCCAGGAAAAGCTGTTCCATGACACAGCGGTCGAGGTTTCCCGCGTTTCAAAAGAGAATCAGAAGAGCTACGAAGAGCGTGAGAATAGCGTTGTCAACGGCCGGTACTACCTGACGCGCACGCCGGACGACATCCAGATCTGCGTCGCGGGCGGGCCGGGCAAGCATTCCGCCTTCATCCCGACCTTCGGCTTTACCGAGGCCTGCTCCGTCAGGCTGCCCGCCCTTTGAGCGCCGGGCTTGACGACGATCCGGCCCCGGTCTTCCCGGAGGACGCGGATTTCGAAGCGGTTCAGGCGGCGCTGACCAGGGCCGGACTGGCGGACGGCCTGCCGCAGACGCCGCCGACCGCGCGCCGGCTCGCCGCCATGCTGGCGGGCGTCGCGGCGCCTGACCGATCCTACGGCCAGCTCTTCCCGATGATGGGCGACCTGACGCCCCGGGCCGTCGCCTATAATTGCGTCCTGGCCGGGTGCGCGCCCGGCGCTCTCCCGATCGTGCTGACCGCGGCGAACGCCTGCACCGCGCCCGACTTCAACCTGCTCGGCCTCTTGACGACGACGGGAACGCCCGCGATCGCGCTCGTCGTCCATGGCCCGGCGGTCCAGGCGCTTGGCATGAACGCCGGGATCAATTGCCTGGGGCCGGGCAATCGCGCCAACGCGACGCTTGGGCGGGCGCTCAGCCTCGTGATGCGCAATATCGGCGGCGCGAAGGAAGAAATCGGCGACATGGCGACCATGGGCCAGCCGGGGAAATACGGCTTCTGCTTGGCGGAAGCGCCCGACGGCCCGTTCCCCAGCCTCGCCGACCGGCGCGGAATTCCGGATGGCGTCAGCGCCGTCACCGTGCTTGGCGTGTCGGGCACCATGGAAGTCCTGCCGCTCGACGAGCGCGACACGCCCGAGGCCATCCTGAGGCCGGTCGCGGCCGCCTTGCTCGCCGCCCGCGCGGTCGCGGGCTCGGGCCGGGTCCGCCCGCCCGGCGAACAGGCGTTCCTGTTTCCGCCGGAGCTGGCCGCGGCCGTCGTTCGGGCGGGCTGGGATCTCGCCCGCGTGCAAGCCTACCTGATGGACGCGGCGAGCATCGACATGCCCGGCGTCGCCCGGTTCGAGCGCGCCGGCCCGCTTGCTGAAGCGCCAGGGGATATCCTGGCCATCGTGACCGGCGGCCCCGGCATCAAGATGACCTGCCTGCCGCTCTGGGCGGGCGGCAGCGTCACCCAGACCCGCGCTATCCTGGACCTCGAGCGGAGCGACGCCCCATGATCCTGCGCGATCCGACCCATCAAGCCATCGTCATCGGGTCCGGCGTCGCCGGCATGGCGGCGGCGGCCGAACTGGCCGCGCTTGGCCTCGCGACGGCGCTGGTCGACGACGGCAATATGGGCGGCCTGATGATGAATGTCGGCGAAATCGCTGACCAGGCCGCGTATGCGGGCCAGTCCGGCGCCGATCTCGTCAACCAGTTGCTTGAACGGGCGCTCGAAGCCGGGGCCGACTATCAGATGGGGACCGTCACGGCGCTGGAGCGGGCGGGCGCGCTCTGGCGGCTGCCGGACCTGGAAATCGCGGCGCCGTCGGTCATCCTGGCGACGGGCGCGAAGCTCAAGCGGCTAGGCGTGCCGGGCGAGGACGCGCTGATGGGGCGCGGCGTCTCCCAATGCGCGTTCTGCGACGGCGGGCTCTATCGCGGGCGCGACGTGCACGTCGTCGGCGGCGGCGACGCCGCCTATCAGGAAGCCCTGCATCTGGCGGATTTGTGCGCCTCGGTCACCATGCTGCAACGGGGCGAGACGCCTCGCGCCCGGCAAGCGTTCCTGGACGCGGCCGCATCCAGGGCGAACCTCAAGGTCCGGCATGGGGTCAAGGTCATGGCGGCGCTCGGCCAGAGCGGCCTCGACGGCATCAGGCTTCAGGACGCAGCCAGCGGCGCCGAGACGGAAGCGGCGACATCCGCGCTCTTCGTCTTCATCGGGCTGACGCCGGAAACCGCCCTCGCCCCAAGCGAAGCCAGGCGTGACGCCGCCGCCGCCCTGATCGTCGACGGGACGATGCAGACGACGACGGCGGGCCTCTACGCGATCGGCGCCGCGCGCAGCGGCTATGGCGGCCAGATTTCGGACGCCCTGGCCGATGCTCGGCGAGCGGCGGCCGGCGTCAGCGGGCGCGCCGCTATTTGATCGATACGAGGTTGACTTCGAAGATCAACGTCGCGCCGCCGGGGATCACGCCCGGAATGCCGCGCGGCCCATAGGCCAGGTCCGACGGGATCACGAATTCATAGACGGCGCCTTCCTGCATCAACTGCACGCCTTCGGTCCAGCCGGGGATCACGCCGTTCAGCGGAAATTCGATGGTCTGGCCGCGATCGTAGGAACTGTCGAACTGCTTCCCGTCGATCAGCGTGCCCTTGTAATGCACTTCGACGGTGTCCCGGGCCGCCGGCGAGGCGCCCGTGCCTTCCTTGACGACGCGATATTGCAGGCCGCTCGCCGTAACCGTGACGCCGTCTTTCTTTGCGTTTTCCGCTAGATAATCCACATTCTTCTCCGCTTGCGCCGGCAGCGAACTGCCTAGTCCGCCAATCAAAAAGAGACTTGCAACGAATTTTCCGATGCGCATGCAAGCGCTCCCTTTTCCGAACCGATTTCCCGAGCGGCGGACCATGCCCGACCGGGCCGCGTTTGGCCACCCTGTTCCGTCAGCTACATCATGGTTTGCGGCAGGTAGAGGGAGATGATCGGGAACAGGATCAGGATCAGCAGCACGATCAGTTCGATCGCGACGAAGGGCAGAATCCCGAAATACATGTCGCCGATCGAGACCCGCCCCTCCGATGCCGACACCACCGCGAACAGGTTCAGGCCGACCGGCGGCGTGATGACCGCGATCTCGATCATCTTGGTCAGAATGACCCCGAACCAGATCGGGTCCATGCCAAAGCCGACGACGACCGGGAAGATGAACGGCACGGTCATGACCAGCATCGACAAGGGATCGATGAACATGCCCAGCACCAGATACATCAGCACCATGACGACCAGGAAGCCTTCCGCCGACAGCCCGCTGTTGATCACCAGATCGGTCAGATCCGTGACGAAGCCGGAGATCACGAGAAAGCGGGAGAACAACAGGCCGGAAATGATCAGGATGAAGAGGACCGATGTCAGTTCGGCAGTCTGCTTGAAGGAGTCCCAGACGCCTGAGGTCGTGATCCGCCGCCTGGCGATCGCAATGAACAAGGCGCCGACCGCGCCAAGCGCGCCCGCCGCCGTCGGCGGCGTGATGCCGGTGTAGATGCCGCCCAGCACGATAAACACCAGCGCCAGCATCGGCCAAAGGCCCTTCAGCCCCAGAAACTTCTCCTTGAAGGTCGAGGTGTCGATCGTCGGCGGCGCCCAGCCCGGCCTGAGCCGCACCATCAGCGGCACGAAGGCGATGTAGAAAGCCGCCGTCAGCAAGCCCGGCAGAATGCCGGCCATGAACAGGGCGCCAATGCTCTGCTCGGTCAGAATGCCAAAGATCACGAAAGTCAGGGAAGGCGGAATCAGCGCCGCGAAGGTGCCGGCCGCGGCGATGCAGCCGGCGCTGACGCCCTTGTGGTAGCCAAGCCGCATCATTTCCGGCAAGGCGATACGGGTGAACATCGCGGCATTGACCACGGTCGAGCCGGAAATCGCGGCGAAACCGGCGGAGGCGACCGTGGTCGCCATGAACAAGCCGCCGCGCACCCCTTCGAGCCACCGGTTCACGGCGCCGTACAATTCCGTGACGATCCCCGACGCGGCGGCGATGGCCCCCATCAGCACGAACATCGGGATGACCGCGAAGGCATATTCGCTGGCGGTCGCGTAGGGCAGGCTCTGGAAGGTGATGATCGTGTAGGTGACGCCGACCGTCAGATACATGCCGCCGGCGCCGACCAGCCCGATCGCAAAGGCGATCGGCACCCCGAGGCCCGCGATGCAGAGCAGGAGCGCGATCGCGATCAGCCCGGTATAGAGCGCCTCCGTCATGACAGACCCCCAGCGCTTTCCGAAGGATCGGAACAGCCGGCGCACAGGCGCACGAACTGCCGGAGCGCTTCCAGCATCGCTGCGAACGCGCCCAGGGCCAGCAGGATCTTGCCCGGCCAGATCGGGAAGGCGCTTTGCCCGGCCGACCGTTCGTCGATCAGGACGCTCTGCTCGGCGGCGATATAACCGCGCCATGCCAGAAATCCGAAGAACAGCATGGCCGAAATCAAGGCCGCCCCCATCGAAGCCTTGGCGGCCCAGCCGCGAAACCGGCCGGAGAAGATATCGACCGTGATATGCGCCCGCCGCCGCTCCGCCTGCGCGAGGCCCATGAACACGATGATCGCCAGGGCCGCCTCGGACAGCTCAAGCGCGCTTGCGACGGGCGCGCCCAGGATCGACGTGCCGAAAATATCCGCCGCGCCAAGCAAGGCCAGCAACCCGATGAACGCCGCCGCGACGCATAACGACAAGCCTGAAAGCTTCTGGATCGCACCATCGAAAAATAACGCCAGTCGCCGCATGGCAAATCCTTCCTGAAACGCTGGCCGCGGCCGGCGGAAGCGAGCTTAGCCTGGCCGGCGATCGCCCGCGCGGGGGTCATGGGCCGCGCAGCCGAAAGCGCGCGGCCCATGCTCAAAGTCTGGAACATGGCGCGTCTAAGTGGACGCGCAGTCCATGCTCTCTAGTCGGACTTGTTGGCGTTGTAGTAGTCCATGACCTGCTTGGCATAGACCCGGGCCTCGGCCCCGAGGCCCTGGCCGTCCATGGTCTCGATCCAGATGTCGACCATGTTCGGAACCGCCGCCACGAGCTTGTCCTGCTCCTCGAACTTGATGAGGCTGGCGCCCTGGGTCAGCATCGTCGCAAGCGCCTCGGCTTCGATCCGCTCGGTCTGATCGGCGGCGAACTTCGTCGCTTCCTGGCCGACTTCGACCAGAAGCTTCTGGGCGTCCGGCGACAGGCTTTCGAACTTGTCCAAGCTCATCGCGAGGAAATAGGCGTTAATGCCGCCGAACTTCACGTCGATGATATAGGGCGCGACTTCATGCAGCTTGTAGGCGATGAAGTTGGCGTTCGTCAGATAGGAGCAATCCATCGAGCCGCGCTTCAGGGCTTCGTAGTTGTCGGTCGGCAGGACATTGACCGGGGTCACGTCGATCGCCGCGAACATCTTCGGCATGAAATTGCCGAAGGTGCGGATCTTGAGCTGCCGCAGGTCCGCCATGGTGCGGACCGGCTTGGTGCAGATCAGCTTGTAGTTCGGCAGGTAGCGATAGACGAGCGGCTTGATCTTGTTGCGCCGGAATTCGTCGATCTGGGACGTGTTGGTCTTTTCCGCCTCGATCGCGGCATACATCGCCTGGGCCGGATCGAAGAAGGTCATGGGCAAGCTGTTGGTCATCGCGGCGAACGGCAGGGCCGAGGTGAAATAGCCTTGCACCAGGGAGCCCATGTCGACGGCGCCGCTGGACACCAGGTCCAGGATTTCGTTCGATTTTCCCAGGGAGCCGGAATAGAAGAGCTGCACTTTCATCTTGCCGCCGGACCGTTCGGCCAGACGATCCGCGAAGAACTCGGCAGGCTGTTCCATGTAGAGCGCTTTGGGAAAGCCGGTGGCGTGCTTGAAGGTCACGCTCGGGTAGTCGGCGGCATTGGCCGCGGCGAGCGCGCCAAATGTTCCTAAAGCCGCCACGAAGGCGGCGACGGTCGTAAATCGCTTTAGCATTGGGGTTTCCTTCCAATCCCGGTGTCGCGCCGCCACGGACCTTCTGGCTCTTCGAGGAATCCCGCTCGGGACTTCCACTTGCTGACTGGCGCTGCAATAACGCTAACCCTATTCCCGAATACGGGAAAGGCGCTATCAAGACGCCGTCGTTCGATCGTTCCGGCGATCGATCCGCAATCCGGGGAGAGGCCATGTCGCGCGCGATCAGAATTCATTCGACCGGCGGGCCCGATGCGCTGACGCTCGACCGGGTCGACGCGGAACGCCCGGGCGCCGGTCAGGCATTGGTGCAAAACCGCGCGGCCGGCGTCAATTTCATCGATTTGCACCAGCGCGCCGGGCGCTATCCATTGCCGGCCCTGCCCGCGACCCTGGGCATGGAGGGCGCCGGCGTCGTCGAGGCCGTCGGCCCCGGGGTGACGGCCGTCCGTCCGGGCGACAGGGTCGCCTACGTCATGGGCGGCCATGGCGCGACGCCGGGCGCCTACGCCGACTTTGCGCTGGTCCCAGCCGACGCGCTGATCCTGCTGCCGGCGGAAATTGACGACGTGACGGCGGCCGGCATGACGCTGAAGGGCCTGACGGCGCACTACTTGGTCAAATCCGCATTCCCCGTGCGGCCAGGGCAGACGATCCTCGTGCATGCCGCGGCGGGCGGCGTCGGCTTGCTGCTGACCCAGATGGCCAAGCTGATCGGCGCCCGCGTGATCGGGACCGTCGGGTCCGACGCCAAGGGCCGACTGGCGGCCGAGCATGGCTGCGATCACGTCATCGACTACAGCCATGAGGATGTGGCGCGCCGGGTCCGGGCGCTGACCGGCGGCGAAGGCGTGCCGGTCGTCTATGACGCCGTCGGCAGGGATACCTTCGCGGCGTCGCTGGACAGCCTCGCGGTTCGGGGAACGCTTGTGTCCTTCGGGACGGCTTCAGGGCCGACCCCGCCCTTCAACATCTTCGAACTGAACCCGCGCGGCTCCTTGTATGTCACGAGCGCCGGCCTCGCCTGGTACACCCGCTCGCGCCACGAACTGATGGAGCGCGCCTCGGACCTGATTGGCTGGGTCGCGACGGGCCAGGTCAAGGTCCCGGTCCTGCAGCAATGGCCGCTGGAACAGGCGCGGGAGGCCCATATGGCGCTCGAAGCGCGCCAGACTTCGGGCATGTCGGCGCTGACGCTTTAGGACCGCGAGGTCCCGGCGACGGCGGCAGGCCCCCGTCAGGATCGCCGCTTGCGCTTCGGCCGCGAAGCCGGTCAACTGATGGTCAAAATCGTTCCAAGGGAAACTACGATGTCTGAAAGCGAGATGGTCCGCTTCGAAATCAATAATTTTGTCGGCGTGATCACGATCAATCGGCCGCCGGTGAACGCGGTCAACGCCGCGCTCCGCGACCGCCTGACCGAAATCTTCGATGCCGCGACGGACCGCGACGATATCCGCTGCCTCGTGCTGACCGCCGAGGGCAAGGTCTTCTGCGCCGGCGCCGACCTCAAGGACCGGCCGGACGTCAGCCAGCCCGGCGCCTACTGGCGGCACAATCGCGGCGTTCGGGAAACCGGCAACGCCATCAAGGAATGCACGAAGCCGGTGATCGCGGCCGTCAACGGCGCGGCGCTCGGCGCCGGGATGGGGCTGATGGCGGCCTGCGATATCATGATGGCGTCGGAGAACGCGGTCTTCGGCATGCCCGAGATCGACGTCGGCCTGGCCGGCGGCGCCGCGATGCTGAGCGAGCTGTTCCCCAAATCCTTCGTCCGCCGCATGATGTTCACCGGCGACCGGCTGCCGGCGAGCGAGCTCTATCGCCTGGGCATCCTGGATTCGGTCTGGCCGCGAGAGGAGCTTGTGCCCCAGGCCGTGGCGATGGCGGAACGCATCGCCTCGAAGAGCCCGCTCGGGATCAAGTATGCCAAGAATAGCTGCAACCTCGTGCAGTTGATGCCGCAGCGCGACGGCTATCGCTTCGAGCAGAACTTCACCTACGAATTGTCCAGGACCGAGGACGCCCTCGAAGCGCGCACCGCCCAACTGGAAAAGCGGAAACCAGTGTTCAAGGGCCGCTGAGCGGCCGCCGCGACGAACGCCCCAACGCCCGCACTACCGCCCGTCAGGAGACCGTACGCAATGGATGCCGCCTTCAACCCTGCCGATGAAGCGTTCCGCGACGAAGTCCGCGCCTTCTTCAAGGCCAAGCTGCCCGAACATTTCAAGCGCCAGGCCCAGCTTGCGCCCTCCTATGTGAAGAAGGAGGACACCAGGGCCTGGCACCGGGCCCTCTATGAGCAAGGCTGGATCGCGCCGCGCTGGCCGGTCGAATATGGCGGCACGGGATGGACCCCGACCCAGAAGCATATCTATGAGGAAGAATATCAGCGCGCCTATGCGCCACGCCTCAGCAGCTTCGGCATCGGCCTGGTCGGCCCGGTTATCTTCACCTTCGGCACGCCGGAACAGAAAGCCCAGCACCTCAAGCCGATCCTCTCCGGCGAAATCACCTGGTGCCAGGGCTATTCCGAGCCGGGCGCCGGCTCCGACCTTGCCAGCCTGAAAACCAGGGCCGTGCGCGACGGCGACGACTATGTCGTCAACGGCCAGAAGATCTGGACCAGCCACGCCCATCACGCCGACTGGATCTTCGCCCTGGTGCGCACCGACAGCGACCCGGCGAAGAAGCGCCAGGAAGGCATCAGCTTCCTGTTGATCGACATGAAGACGCCGGGCGTCGACGTCCGCCCGATCATCTCCATCGACGGCGGCCATTACCTGAACGAGGTGTTTTTCACCGACGTCCGCGTGCCCGTCGCCAATCGGATCGGCGAGGAAAACAAAGGCTGGACCTATGCCAAGTTCCTGCTCGGCAACGAGCGGACGGGCATCGCCGGCGTCGGCAAGTCCCGCCGCAAGATCGAAAAGATCGTCGGCGTGGCGCGGGCCGAACGCAGCGACGACGGCGGCGCGCTTTGGGACGATCCCGCTTTCCGCGCCCGGCTGATGGAATACGCGACGAAGCTGACGGCCCTGGAGAACACCAATCTCCGCATGCTGGGCCGCGAAGCCGCCGGCAAGAAGATCGGCGCCGAAGCCTCGATGCTCAAGATCGCCGGGACCGAAATCGAGCAGGGCCTGAACGAGCTGCTGGTCTTCGCCCTCGGCAATTATGTCCAACCCTATGAACGGGAGAGCCTCCGCCTCGACGCCAACGAGTTCGTCGGCCCCGACCACGGCCGCGGCGCCATGACCGAGCACCTGCTCCGCCGCGCCGCCTCGATCTATGGCGGCACGAACGAGGTGCAGCGCGACATCATCGCAAAGCGCGTCCTCGGGCTATAGATCACGTGACGAGAGCATCGTCCGGGCCGGTTGGCTGCAGCCAACCGCGATAGCGCACGATAAAATTGCCCGTGACGGGCGCGCTCAAGGCGACATCGAAGTGAAAGCGGCCGTCCCGGCCCGCCGGCGGAAATCCGAACAGCAGCGCCGCCAGGGCGCGCCGATCAGCCGGCGAGCAAATTCTGTACCGGCCCCCGGATCCGGCCTTCATGGATCGGAACCGTCGCCGGCGGAAGGTCCGCGGCCACTTCGACGCCTTCGGCCAGGGCCAGGTCCAGAAACCGGCCGAGATGGTCCATGGCGCCGTTCGGAATGTCGTGCAGCACCAGGTTGGTCCAGGCGTCGCGCTTGAGGCCCGTCAGGGCGATCTCGACCCAACTGCCATCGGGCCTGGCCCAATCCTCGACGACCAGGCTCCAGAGAACCAGGCTGAAGCGCTCGGCCACGAGATAGTCGACGATCCCCTGGTTCAGCACGCCCGGCTGCAGCAGGCCGCCCCCGGCGGACGGGCGAAACAGCCGCCCCGGCGACTGCCGCCCCGCCAGCAACGCCTCGGTGCGCTGAATTTCGGCGATGGCGGCGGCCGGCGTCAGGGCGCCGAACGGCCGTGGATGACTGAAGGTGTGGTTGCCGATGGCATGGCCGGCCGCCGCGACCTGATCCAGCGTCGCGCTGCCGCCCGGTTCGGCCAGGCGCTCGCCGACCGGGAAGAAGGTCGCGGGCAAGCCGCGCGCCGCCAGGTCCGCCAGCACCTGGGGCGTGACGGCGGGATCGGGACCGTTGTCGAAGGTCAAGCTCAGTTTCCGGGCCAAATGCGGCTTCCTATACTCAGGATGGCTGGCGCGGCGCCCCGTCAGGCGCGCAAGAGAGCGTCGGTCTCGGCCCGGTCCGGCATCGAGGCGGCGGCGGTCGGGCGCGTCGTGGAGAGCGCCGCGGCGGCGGCGGCGAAGCGGATCGCGGCGGCGAACGGCTGGCCTTCCGTCAGCGCGACTGCGAGCGCGCCATTGAAGCAATCGCCCGCGCCGACGGCATCGATGGCGGCAACCTTGAAGGCCGGTTGAAAGCCTTCGCACGCGCCGTCGCGGGCCATGTCGCTCGCCCAGGCGGCGCCGCCCGCCCCCAGGGTGACGATTGCGGCCGGCGCGCCGAGTTCGACCAGGCGCCGGGCCGCCGCGCGGCCGCTTTCGACATCGGTCGGGCGAAAGCCGCAGTATGTCTCGGCCTCGACCTCGTTCGGCGTCACGATATCGAAGGCCATCAGCACGGACCCGGCGAGCCCGTCCTGGGGGGCCGGGGCCGGATCGAAGATCGCGAGCGCGCCCGACTGCCGCGCGAGGCTCGCCGCAGCCAGGGAGACCTCCAACGGAACCTCAAGCTGCATCAGGACAGCCCTGGCCTGCCCGATGGCGGGCGCGGCGCGCGCGACATCCGCCGCCGTCAAGCTCCGGTTGGCGCCGGGCGCCTGGATGATCGCGTTCTGGCCGTTCTGGCCGATCAGGATCACCCCAAGCGCCGTCGCCGCCAGATCGATCGCAAGATCGCCGGGATCGACGCCATGGTCGGCGAGGGCTTGGCGGACGGACGCACCGAAACCGTCGTCGCCGACCCGGCCGAAGAAGCGCGCCGGCTGGCCAAGCCGCGCCGCGGCGGCCGCCTGGTTGGCGCCTTTGCCGCCAAGCCCGACGGCGTACCGGTCGCCGATCAGCGTCTCGCCGGGTTTCGGCAGCCGGCTCGCAAAGGCGGCGACGTCCCAGGTGACGCTGCCGATGACGACGATGCTCATAAACGCTTCCTCACTTGCCCTGCCGGTCCGCCAGAAGATCTCCGAGCGGGCCGATCGCTTCAAGCGTCCCGCCCCGCGCCCGATAGGCTTGGAGGACCGCAAGCGCGAACGCCGTTTCCGTTTCGGCGTCGTGGGCGGGCGCATAGGCGTTGGCGACCGCCGGGCCGCCGGGATAGGCCCCCGCCGGGTGACGGTACAGGTCGACGCCGCCGACAAACAGCCGCTTCGGCTGCAGTGCCGCGGCGATCGCCAGCATGGCGGCGCCATTGGTCAGGCGCGCGCCGTCGCCGACGGCGCTTTGAAAATCCGGCAGCAGGTCTTCGACGACGCCATAGACTGACGGCCTGAAGCCGCCGCGCCAGGCCCGCTCCAGCACGAAGCGGGCGGCGGTTTCCCGGTCCTGGATCAGCACGATGGCGCGCGGCAGGCGATAGGCGGTCTCGGCCGTGCCGCTGAACGCGACATCGGCGCGGCGGACGCGGCCCTCGGCGAGCCAGCGATGCTTGACGCGGAAGATCGCTGTCGCCGCCCCGGCTGCGGCGGCGACGCACCGGTCGTCGTTCGAGGACGGGCCGCTGCCGATACAGACAATCGTCTCCGGCCAGCCGAGCGCTTCGTGAAGCGCCTGGAGGTCCGCGAGTTTTCGGACTCGAAGGCGATCCAGTCCAAATGGCAAGCCGGACGCGACCGCCCGCCGCGCCGCCCGGATCGTCAGACCGCCGGCGCGGCGGCCGCGCGGGTTCTCCCGGGCGGCCTGCAGAACGGCGGCGGCCAGCGCCTCTGGCGGATCGCCGACGCCGTCCCACCCAAGGACAGCGACGCCCATCCCCGGCGCGGCCGCAGCCAGCGCCCGCCCAATGCCCATCGACGGGCCGATTGCGATCACCGCGCGCGTCCGGAGCCGGCGGAGCGCCAGCCACAGCACTGGCCGCAGCAGGAGCGGCGCCGCGGCACGTCGGAGCGGCGGGGCCGCCGGCCTGCCCCGGTCGGCAGCCGTCGTCAAATAAAACAGGAGGCGGCCGAAGCGTCCGTCCCAGGCTTCCGCCAGGCGCAGGGCGGCGGCTTCGGCCGCGGCGTCGCCCGCGACGAGCCAAAGCGAGCGGTCCTCGGCCGGCGCCGGCAAGCTGAGCCAAGAGGGCATTGGCGACCGGGCCGCCTAGATTGCACCCGCATTGAGCGGGATCGCCATATGCGGGATAAGTTGATCGTTTTCAATACGATAAAGCATGGGCCGCGCGTCCGCCTGGATGCATCATGCGCTAGGCGACCGAAACCGCATCGACGCGATTTGTGTAGAACGCCAGATGGCCCTTCAGCGCCCCGGCCTCGTCATAGGGCTCGGCATAGGACCAGGCGGCGTTCTCGACGCGCCTGCCGTCCACCGCGAATGCGTAATAGCTTGCATTGCCCTTGAAGGGGCAATGGGTCGAGTGCTCGGTCAAGGCGGCCAGGTCCATGCGCACGTCCGCCATCGGGATATAATAGGCGACGCCATACCCGGTTTCAGAGACAGCGAGCGCGCGCGCGCTGTCGGCGATGACCGCGCCGCCGAGCGACACCGCGATCCGCCCCGGGTAGGGCGCGATCGCCACGACGTGATCCGGCTTACGCAGATATCCGGGCGCGGGGTTCCCGGCCATGGCGTTCCTCCTCGACAGGTCCCTTTGAATATCCGGCATCGCCCGCCCGAGGTCCAGCATCCTTTCGCTTGGATGGGCGCCTAAAAAGGTGTAGAGATCACATTGTTTTTCCCTGCCCAGACTGCGACGTGCGCGGAGCGGCGGCGGCGGGTATTCGCCTTTCGCATCCATTGGGGGACGTCTCACATGTCGACCGTCGGTCACGACACACTGAAAACGCGCCGCAGCCTTACGGCTGCGGGCAAATCATACGACTATTTCAGCCTGGAGGCGGCCGCGCCTGCCGTCGGCGACGTTTCCCGCCTGCCCTATTCCTTGAAGGTTCTCCTGGAGAACCTGCTGCGCCATGAAGACAGCCGCAGCGTTTATGTCGACGACATCAAGCAGTTCAAGGTATGGCTGGAGAACCGCCGGGCCCCCGCGGAAATCGCCTACCGTCCTGCCCGCGTGCTGATGCAGGACTTCACCGGCGTGCCCGCCGTCGTCGATCTGGCGGCCATGCGCGACGCCATCGTCGGCCTGGGCGGCGACCCGCAGAAGATCAACCCGCTCTCCCCGGTCGATCTCGTGATCGACCATTCGGTCATGGTCGATCACGCTGGCGACGCCAGCGCCTTCGGCAAGAACGTCTCCCTGGAGTTCGAGCGCAACCAGGAACGCTATGAGTTCCTGCGCTGGGGCCAGAACGCCTTCCGCAATTTCCGCGTCGTGCCGCCGGGCACGGGCATCTGCCATCAGGTCAACCTGGAATATCTGGCGCAGGTCGTCTGGACCGCGACGATCGACGGCAAGGAAGTCGCCTACCCGGATACGCTGGTCGGCACCGACAGCCACACGACCATGGTCAACGGCCTCGCGGTGCTGGGCTGGGGCGTGGGCGGCATTGAGGCCGAGGCCGGCATGCTCGGCCAGCCGGTCTCCATGCTGATCCCGGAAGTCGTCGGCTTCAAGTTGACCAACAAGATGAAGGAAGGCACGACCGCGACCGACCTCGTGCTGCGCGTCGTGGAATTGCTCCGCAAGAAAGGCGTCGTCGGCAAATTCGTCGAGTTCTACGGCCCCGGCCTGGACGAGCTGCCGCTCGCCGACCGCGCGACCATCGCCAACATGGCGCCGGAATACGGCGCGACCTGCGGCTTCTTCCCGATCGACGCCGAAGCCATCCGCTACCTGACCTTCACCGGCCGCGACGCTGACCGCATCGCCCTGGTCGAAGCTTATGCGAAGGCTCAGGGCATGTGGCGCGATTCAAGCTCGCCCGATCCGATCTTCACCGACACCCTCGAACTCGACATGAGCACGGTCGAGCCGGCGCTCGCCGGGCCGAAGCGTCCCCAGGACCGGGTGCTGCTCTCGAACGCCGCCGAAGCGTTCAAGAAAGTCGAAATCGAACTGGGCGGCGGCAAGGCGACCGCGGTCGCAGGAACCGACTATTCGATCGAGCCGGGCCACGTTACGCTCGCCGCGATCACAAGCTGCACCAATACCTCGAACCCGCCGCTCCTGCTGACGGCCGGCCTGCTCGCCCAGAAGGCGAACGCGCTTGGCCTGAAGCCGAAGCCCTGGGTCAAGACCTCCTTCGCGCCCGGCTCCCAGGTCGTGCAGGACTATCTGGAAGCCGCCGGGCTGCAAAACCACCTCGACGATCTTGGCTTCGATATCGTCGCCTTCGGCTGCACCACCTGCATCGGCAATTCCGGCCCGTTCTCCGACCCGATCGCGAACGCGATCGACGAAGGCGACGTGCTGGTCGGCGCGGTCGTCTCCTCGAACCGCAATTTCGAAGGCCGCGTGCATCCCCAGGTCCGCGCCAACTACCTGGCCTCGCCGCCGCTCGTCATCGCCTATGCGATCGCCGGCTCGATGAAAGTCGATCTGATCAAGGATCCGCTCGGTCAGGACCAGAACGGCAAGGACGTCTACCTGAAGGACATCTGGCCGACGGCGAAGGAAGTCGCCAGCTTGCTCGAAAGCTCGCTGACGCCGGCGATGTTCAAGGACCGCTATTCCAACGTGTTCCTCGGTCCGGAACAGTGGCAGGGCATCCGTGTGCCGAAGAGCGAAACCTACAAGTGGTCCGAAGGCTCGACCTATGTGCAGAATCCGCCCTACTTCGAAGGCATGACCATGGAAGTCGGCGGCTTCTCCGACATCCAGGGCGCGCGGCCGCTGGCGCAGCTTGGCGACAGCATCACGACCGACCACATCTCGCCCGCCAGCTCGATCAAGCGCGAGAGCCCGGCCGGCGAATACCTGATGGAGCGTCAGGTCCGCCCGATCGACTTCAACTCCTTCGGCGCGCGACGCGGCAACCATCAGGTCATGATGCGCGGCACCTTCGGCAATATCCGCATCAAGAACGAGACCGCTCCCGGCACGGAAGGCGGCGTCACCAAGCACCTGCCGTCCGGCGAGATCATGAGCATCTACGACGCGGCCCAGCGCTACAAGGCGGACGGCGTGCCGCTGATCATCATCGGCGGCAAGGAGTACGGCACGGGCTCCAGCCGCGACTGGGCGGCGAAGGGCACGCGCCTCCTCGGCGTCAAGGCGGTCATCGTCGAAAGCTTCGAGCGTATCCACCGCTCGAACCTCGTTGGCATGGGCGTCCTGCCGCTTGAGTTCAAGAACGGCCAGAACCGGACGACCTTGAAGCTGAACGGCTCCGAAGTCTTCGACATCAAGGGCATCGCCGGCGGCATCACCCCGCGTATGGACGTGCAATGCACAATCCATCGGGCGGACGGCTCCCAGGAAGACGTGACCCTGATGTGCCGGATCGATACCGAAGACGAAGTCGATTACTACAAGAACGGCGGCATCCTGCCCTACGTTCTGCGGAACATGATGAACGCCGCCTGACGCGGGGCCTCGTCATCGCCTAAACTGCGCCGTCCGCGAGGTAATCGCGGACGGCGTTTTCATGTCTGGAGCTTGACCGAAATGACCATCAATCCCCTGGATTTCAGCGACAAGCGCGTGCTCGTGACCGGCGGGTCGAACGGCATCGGCAATGGCATCGCCCGTGCGTTCAGGGAAGCCGGGGCCGAGGTCGCGATCACCGGCACCCGTGAAGCCAAGGATTATGACAGCGACATCGCGGGCATGGCCTATCATCAGCTCGACCTCGGCGACGACGCGGCGATCCAGGCGCTCGCCCGCAAGATCGGTCAGTTGGACGTGCTGGTGAACAACGCCGGCATGGTCGTCTACAAGCGACGGGAATTCGAGGCCGAGACCTTCCGCAAGGTGATGGACGTCAACCTGACGGCGACGTTGACGCTCTCCAACCTGCTCAAACCGGGCCTGGCGGCGACCGGCGGATCGATCGTCAATATCGCCTCGCTCACCAGCTTTTTCGCGTCCGCCGGCAACCCCGCCTACGGCGCGAGCAAGGCCGGCGTCGTCCAGTTGACCAAGACGCTGGCGGTCGCCTGGGCGAAGGACGGCATCCGGGTCAATGCGATCGCGCCCGGCTGGATCGAGACCAAGATGACCGAAGTGTCCCAGACGCGCCCGGCGATCAACGACGAAATCCTCCGCCGCACCCCGCTTGGCCGCTGGGGCAAGCCGGAAGACATCGCCGGCGTCGCCCTCTTCCTCGCCTCGCCGCTCGCGGCCTACACTACGGGCGAAACCATAAACGTCGATGGCGGCTTTTCCTGCTCCATCTGACGGCCCAGCCTTCGGGAGAGACCATATGGATGTCGGCCTGCAGATGATCTGTTCCGCATATGGGTGGACGGGCGTATCCGATCGGCAAGTGTATGACGAGGAGATCAAGCTGGCGTTGCTTGCGGCCGATCTCGGGTTCGATGCGCTTTGGGCGGTCGAGCATCATCATCACGATTATTCGTTCTGCCCGGACAACATGCAGCTCATGGCCTATCTGGCGGCGCAGCGGCCGGATATCGATGTCGGCACGGCCGCCGTGATCCTGCCCTGGAACGATCCCCTCCGGATCGCCGAAAAGGTCTCGATGCTGGACCATTTCACCAATGGCCGCTTCCGCTTCGGCATCGGCCGCGGCCTGGCGCGCCGGGAGTTCGAGGCGTTCCGGACGGACATGGACGAATCCCGCTCGCGCTTCGATGAAGCCGCCGCGATGATCGTCGAGGCGCTCGAAACCGGCTGGATGGAAGGCGACGGCCCCCACTACAAGCAGCCGCGCGTCGAGATCCGGCCGCGCCCGCGCTTCCCGATCCGGGACCGGCTCTATGCCGTCGCCTCCAGCGACGACAGCGTCGTCTCCGCCGCCAGGATCGGCGCGCGCATGGTGATGTTCGCGGACCGTCCCTGGCCTTCGCGCCTGCCGGCGATTCTGCGCCACCGCGCGCTGTTCCAAGAGATGCACGGCCGGAGAGGCCCGCCGCCGCTGATCGCCGATTTTTGCGTCTGCACGCCGACGATGGACGGCGCCCACGAACTGGCCCGCAAACACATGGGGCCGTTCGTGATGAGCAATTTCGAGCATTACGAACTGCTCGGCGACCATTTCGCCAAGGTCAAAGGCTACGATTCCTATGCGGCCAAGGTCGCGGTCGCGAAGGAAGTCGGGATCGAGGGCATCATCGACGGCTTCATGCAGGCGTCCGTCTGGGGCACGCCCGATCAGGTGCTGCGCATGTTGGAGGACCGGCGGCGCCTGCTCGGCGACTTCGAGCTTGCGACATCCTTCCGTTTCGGCGGCACGCCGATTGAAGTCTCGGAAGGGAGCTTGCGGCTTTACGCCAAGGAAGTGCTGCCGGTCGTCCAGTCCTGGAAGGCAGAGAGCGCGAGCGCCGACGCCAGCGCCGAGGCCGAGCCGGCGCGCCGCGCATAGCTGCCTTGCGCGCGCTTGATCGGAAGGCCTTCGGGACCATCTCCACTGGACCCGATACTTTCAGGAGCCAAGCGATGTTGGAACGCATCCCGTTCGATAGCCTCGGCCATGCCGATTTCGGCTGGCTCGACGCCCGTCACTATTTCAGCTTCGGCCGCTATACGGATCGCAGCCGCATGGGCCTCGGCGCCCTCCGCGTCTGGAACGACGACCGGATCGCGCCGGGCAAAGGCTTCGATCTCCACCCCCACCGGGATATGGAGATCGTCACCTATGTCCGCGAAGGCGCCATCAGCCACGAGGACAGCCTGGGCAATGCGGGCCGGACCGAAGCCGGCGACATCCAGGTGATGTCGGCCGGCGACGGCATCGTCCACGGCGAGTTCAACCGCGAAACCGTCGCCACAAAGCTGTTCCAGATCTGGTTCATCCCGCGCACGAATGGCGGCAAGCCGTGGTGGAAAACCCGCGCCTTTCCGGAACGCCAGCCGGGCGCCGGCTTCACGGCGCTGGCTTCGGGATTTGAGGCCGATCAGGCGGCGGGCGCCATCGCCATCAACAGCGATTCGGCGCTGCATGCCGGGCGCTTTAATGCGGGCGACACGGCCGAGGTCGAGCTATCGGCCGAGGAGTCCGCGTATCTCGTTGTCGCCAAGGGCGGCGTCGCCGTGAACGGCCTGGCCCTGGGCGAACGCGACGGCCTGAAGGTCACCGGCCCGGAGCGTCTGGCGATCGAAGCCGACGCGGCGAGCGAGGTCCTTCTGGCGATCATGCGCTGACGTATCATGTGCTGACGCAAGCGACTGCCGGACGCGCGCCGAGAATGCGTCGTCGTCCGGCGGCGCGGCTGCTTCCGTCGCCATGGCCGGCAGCGTCGGGGCGATGCCGTAGCGCGCCGCGCCGGCGCCGGCGAGCGCCGCGCCAGCCATGAACGCCGCCAGGATGCAGGCGAGCGCAAAGCATCGCCCCAAGGCCGCTTCGATCCATGCCATGTCCGCTATCCTTTCGCGCTGGACTGTCGCGGCGGACTTTTGCGGGCGGGCGTGGCGCCGGCCGCGCGAGAATGCGGTTTTTTCACGAAATTCGGCGCCCCATTGGCGCGCCATGACGCTGCCTATACACTCCGCCGCTTCCCGGCCCGAGGAATGACGATGGCGGACAAGCCAGGACCGAGCGGCAGCGCGAGCGAGGAGGAGCTGAAGCAGCTCCTGTTTGCGCGTGAGCTCCGGCTCCTGGCCGATCTCAAGGCGAAGGCCGACCGGCTGGAAGCCCGCGTCGGCGATGCGCCGGCGCTGAGCCGCAGCATGGAAGACGTGCTGGTCGAAGTGCTCCGGAAAGCCGACGCCCGGGATCACGACCGGGTGGTCGAGGCGCTGGCGCCGCTCATCGCCTCATCCTTGAAACTGGAGGCCGCCGGCCGCCGCGGCCCGATGGTCGACGCCCTGGGGCCGCTCGCCGGCCGCGTCCTCAGCGCCTCCGTCGGCCATGCCGCGGCCAAAGTCGTGCGCGGCGTCGATCGGGCGATCGTCGGGGCGTTTTCGCCGCTCCGCTGGCGGGCGCGCGGCATCGCCCTCATCACGGGCTGCTCCAGCGCCGAAGCGTTGCAGCGCATCAAGCCGGGCTTCCATATCGCCGCCTATCTAGTTGCCGATCGCGCCAGCGGCGCGGTGCTCGCCGAAAGCGGTTTCGACGACGAGGGCGCAGCGGCGCGGGATCGTCGGGCCGGCGTCCTGAACGCGCTGCTGACAATCGCCCGCAATGCCCTGCATCCATCGGCTGAAGGCGATCTCCGGCGGCTGACGGTCGGCGGCGTCGAAATCTTCGCCCGCACGTCGCCCGCGATCCTGCTGGCCGTGCAGCCGGGCGGCCCGATCCCTCCGGACTTCGAAACGCGGATCGGCGCGGTCTTCGACCAGTTCCTGGACGCCGAGGCGAAGCCGCTTCGCGACGATCCGACCACCGACCCGGATGCGATCGGCCCGGTCCGCGACGGCTTCGAGGCCCGCCTGGCGCGGTTGACCGACGCGATCCATCTGGCGCGCCGGCCGCCGCCCGTCGCCGGCCGCATGGTCACGGCGCTTGCCCTGATCGCCATGGCGGCCGCCGCCGGCTACTTCGGCCATGAGGCGTATCAGGCAGACCGGATCGAGCGCCAGGCCCAGGCGATCGTCGCCGACATTCCGGAATTGGCCGGCTTCCAGGTGGTCGCGACAGTGAATGACGGCGAATTGCGCGTGCGCGGACTGACGCCCAACGCAGCCGTGCGCCAGGATCTGGCGGGGCGGATGGTCGCCTACGCCAGGCAGAACGATCTAAGGGCGGCGCTGCAGTTGAACGCGCTGCCGACGCCCGCCGTCCAAAGCGCCGACGCAGTCGCGGCCGTGCTGCTGCCGCGCGTGCAATCGGAAATGGCGCCGCTCTCGGCGGCGGTCGCCGAAGCCGCCTTCCTGATCCAGGACATCGAGGACGGACTGGCCGCCCAGGCCGACCGGACGCTCGCCCAGCAGCAGGCGCTCGTCGCCCTCAAGGCCGACCTTGAGGGCGCCCGTTTGGCGCTGGAAGCCGAGCAGCTTGCCGCAAGTTCAGCCAGGGACCGCCTGGCGGCCGACGTCGCCCAAACACGCGAAGCGACAGCTGCGGTTCGCCAGGACCTGGCCGCGGTGGAACGGCAAGGCGCCGAGCGGAATGAGCGGCTGGCCGCAATTGACCGACAGGGGGCCGAGCGGGATGACCGGCTGACCGCAATCGACCGACAGGGCTCCGAGCGCGATGAGCGGCTGGCCGCAATCGACCGACAGGGGGCCGAGCGGGATGAGCGGCTGACCGCAGTCGACCGTCAGGGCGCCGAGCGGGATGGGCGGCTGGCCGCGGCCATCGCCGGCATCGACGCCGCCGGCAGGCAAATCGACAGGCTCGACGCGGCCCTTGCCGAACTCGGCGCCGATCTCAAGAGCGTGACCCTGACGGCGCGCGCCGAGCGCGACGCGCTTGCGGCGCAGGCAGCGGCCGGCAACTCGCAGTCGGACGCCCTCGCCGCCAGTCTGGCCGCCGCCGACAGCCGGGTTCTGGATATCGCCGCAGCGGTGACGGCCGTTCAGACCAGCATCGCCGCTGGAACGGAACGGCTGCAGGCGACGGAGCAGGCGCTTGAAGGGCTCGCGGACCTGCCGGATGCGGCCGCCGCCGCCGCGCGCGAGATCGCCCGCGCCCAGGAAACGCTACAGACCCTGACGGCGGCGCAAGCGGCGCTGCAGGAACGGATTACAGAAGCTGGCGACGCCCGCGCGGCCGCGCTCCGTGCGCTCGACGATACATCGGGGCGCATCGCCGCCCTCGACGAACGAGTGGCTGCGCTCGCCGAGCAGTCCGGCGCCCAGGCGGCAGCGGGGCTGATGGCCCTCAAGGCGGAGATCGAAGCGAACGAAAGCCGGATCGAGGCTGCGACGAACGAGCGACTGGCGCTCGTCGCGGCGCTCGGCGCGCGGGTGACGGCGCTGGAAGCGGCTGAGGCGTCGGCTGACCGCGACGCAGCCATCGCGGAGCTTGACCAGTCGCTTCAGGCGCTCAATGCGCAATCGGCGGCGATGGCGACGACGATCGCCGGCCTGGAGATGCAGCTTGCCGCTGCCCCCGCCGCGACGCCGGCCGCAAATGCGCCGGAAGTTTCCGCCAGCGCCGGTCCGTCAGGTTCGGATGTCATCGCCCGGCTGGAGGGGTTGGAAGAGCGGGCTGGCGAGGCGATCGCCATGTTGGATCAGAGGATCGACCGGATCGCGAAAGAAGCCCAGCCGCGCGCCGCGAGCCCGCACCAGACAGCGCAGGCGCAATTGGCGCGCTATACGATCCGCTTTGCCGAAAGCACGCAGCCTGCCGACCGCGAGAGCGCGAACGAGGTGCTGCAGCGGGTCGCGGAAATCGCCCTCGCCATGCCGCAGAATGTCCGCCTCAGGATCATCGGCTTCGCCGATAGCGACGGCACGGTGGAGGCGAACCGGATCACGTCGAAGCGGCGGTCGGACTGGGCGCTCGACGCGCTGTTGCAGCTTGGCGTGCCGGCGGCGAAAATGGTGTCCGTCGGCCGCGGGGCCGAACGCCTGCTGAGCGCCGACGCGGGCGACGACAGCCCGAACCGGCGGGTGGAGTTTGAAGCGTTTTAAGCGACTTGCCGGAACATTTGCGCGCAGTCTGGCGCGAAACGGATTTCATGCGCGCGGTTCTGCGGTATAAGCGTCCACAAATTTCGGGGCGCGACCGGCCGCCAAGCCGCCGCCGCGCCGCGCGGGACCCAATAGGGAGTATGCAGCTATGGCCGAGGACGGCGAACAGTTGGTTGACGAGAACGGCGACAGCATCGACAAGGTGCGCGAAATCCTCTTCGGCGCGCAGCAGCGCAAGGCCGACCAGCGTTTCGGCATTCTGGAAAAGCACATCGAGCGCGAGGTTCGCGCGCTTGACGAAAAGCTTGAGGAATCAAAGCGCGGCATGGATCGGCGCCTCTCCGAGATGGAGACCAAGATCGTCGACGAAATGAAGAAACTGAGCCAGCGGCTCGACGATGCGCTGACCGGATTCCGCAAGGAAGCGGACCAGACCAGCGCTCAGCTTGGCGAACGCCTGAGCGCGGCCGAGCGTTCGATGCGCGACGACATCGAAGCCCAGAGCCGGCAGACGCTCGCCCGCATCGCTGAAATGAAGTCCGACCTGGAAACGACCGCCGCCAGCCTCGACGCCGACAAGACCAGCCGGGATGAGCTTGGCGGCTACCTGATGGAATTGGGCATGCGTCTGACCAGCGGCGCTGGCGCGGCGGCGGCCCCAAAGTCCGGCAAGTCCGATGGCCAGCCGGTCAAGAAATGAACCCGACGAGACAGCCGAGCTAAAGCGTCTTTTATTCGCGCCTGAGCTGGAGCTGCTCGACCGCGTGCGGGAACGCACGGCGGCGCTGCATCACCGTGTCGGCGACGATCTTGCCCTGACCGACAGCATCCGGCGCGTGCTCGCGGACGTCCTCCAGCAGACGACGGCGGAAGATCGCGAGCGCGTGGCGGCGATGCTGGCCCCGCTGATCCTGGATACGGTGCGGGACGAAATCCGGCGATCGCGCCAGGATGCCGTCGCCGCGATCCAGCCAGCGGCCGGCCGCATGGTCCGCGCCGGAGTGGCGGATACCTTGGGCGGCGGCCTGGACGCGCTGGCGTGGCCCTTCGACCGCCTGCTCTCGCCGACGCTCTGGAGCGCCCGGGCGAGCGCCTGGCGGAGCGGCCGCCCGGTCCGCCAGGTCCTGACCGAGCGGTCCCGGCGCTTTACCGCCGATCAGGCGACGCTGTTCCATCGTCCGACCGGATTGACGATCGCCGAAAGCCGGACGCGCGAGGCTGGCGCCGACCAGGATGCGCTTCTGACCGCCGTCGACGCCGCGCTTGCCTCGACCTTCGCCGGCGTCCAGACCGACGCGGTCGCCGATCTGCCGTTCGGCCAGGGCCGGCTGCACCTTTCCGTCAGCCCGCAGACGGTGCTCGCGGTGTGTTCCTGGGGCCGGACCCCGGACGATCTTCCAGCGGCCCTGGCTGCGGTTCACCGGCGGCTGGAACGGCGGTGGGCGGAACGGATCGAGCGCTATGACGGCGCCCTCGCCCCCGCCGATCTCGCGACCTTGTCGGATGAGCTTGCGGTCGCGGCGGACGACCTCCAGCCGCTGCAAGCCGCTCAACCGCTCTACCGGCCGATCGCCGGACGGATCGTGCTCGGCCTGCTCGCTGTCGGGCTCATCGGATGGCTGGCGTTTGCCGGGTATCGCGCCTGGATCGATCCGGCGGGGGCGCCCGCACGTCAAGGGCCGAACATGGCCGGAAACGCGGCCCCTGCCGTGCAGCAGGCGCAGCCGGACGCGGCGCTCGCCGCGCGGGTCGCGGCGCTGGAAGGCCGGCGCGGCGGCAATGACGGCGTCGACCCGATCAGCCGCGTCGCGCTATGGCTCGCCCAGCATCCGATCCAGTTCGACAGCGGCGTGGGTTTTGCCGACCTGCGCACGGCCGCGGTGCGGCTTGACGCGGTCGCCCAGGTAATCAGAGGATGGAACCTCGACATGCCGATCCTGATCGTCGGCTATGCCGATGCGCGGGAACGGCGGGCCGGCGCGCTTTCGCAAGACCGGGCGAACGCCGTGCGGCAAGCCTTGATCGACCGCGGCATCGGCAGCGAGCGTATTCGCGCGGTCGGCCGCGGCGCGGCGCATCCCGTCGCGGAAGCCGGTTCCGATCAGAACCGCCGGGCGAGCTTCGAGATCGCCTGGCGCTAACCCATGCGTGAGAAGGTCCCGACGAAGATGGCCGCCGTTGCACAGTCCGCCCCCAAGCAGGAGCCGATCGACGGCTATGACGCGCTGATCGTCGGGGGCGGCATCTCCGGCATGTATCAGCTTTACCGGCTACGCGAGCTTGGCATGAAGGTCCGGGTGTTCGAGGCCGGGTCCGACCTTGGCGGCACCTGGTACTGGAACCGTTATCCGGGGGCGCGCTTCGATTCCGAAAGCTGGTCCTACGGCTTCGCATTCTCCGAGGAGGTCTTGCAGGAATGGAGCTGGCCGGAACATTTCGCCGCCCAGCCGGACACGTTGCGCTATCTGGAATATGTCGCGGACAAGTTCGACTTCCGGCGCGACATGACCTTCAACGCGACTGTCGTTCAGGCGCTGTTCGACGATGCCGACAGCCGCTGGACGATCACGCTCGCCAACGGGGAGCGTTATCGGGCGCCCTTGCTGATCACCGGCCTCGGCCCCCTCTCGGCCTTCACCCTGCCGAACATCCCAGACCGCGACAGCTTCAAGGGTCCGGCTTTCCACACCGCCCGCTGGCCCCATGAACCGGTGGATTTCGCCGGCAAGCGCGTCGGCATCATCGGCACCGGCGCGACGGCCATCCAGACGATCCAGACGATCGCGCCCAAGGTCGGGCATCTGACCGTGTTTCAACGCACGCCGAACTGGGCCTCGCCCTTGCACAACGCCAGGATCACCGAGGAAGAGCAGCGCCGGATCAAGGCCAGCTACGCCGAGATCTTCGAACGCTGCCGCAATACCCAGACCTGCTTCATCCACGATACCGACCCCAGAAAAGCGATGGACGTGACGCCCGAGGAGCGGGAGGCTTTCTGGGAAAAGCTGTACTCGGAGCCGGGCTTCGGCATCTGGGTCGGGAATTTCAAGGACGTCCTGACCGACCCTGAAGCCAACAAGCTGGCGAGCGACTTCATGGCCCGGAAAATCCGCGAGCGGGTGAAGGACCAGGACGTCGCGACCAAGCTGATACCGAAAAATCACGGCTTCGGCACCCGCCGCCTGCCGCTCGAGAGCGGCTATTACGAGGTCTATAATCAGGACAACGTCCTGTTGGTCGACATCAATGACGACCCGATCGAGCGGATCACGCCGACCGGCGTCAAGACCCGCGATAACGCCTATGACTTCGATATCCTGATCTACGCGACCGGCTTCGACGGCGTCACCGGCCCCTATGACCGCATCGATATTTGCGGCTCGGGCGGGCGGCGCCTGAAGGATGAGTGGGCTGACATGCCGAAGACGCTGCTCGGCGTCCAGACTGTCGGCTATCCGAACCTGTTCATGATCCTCGGGCCGCATACGGCGCGCGGCAATATTCCGCGGAACATCGAGGAAATCGTCGATTGGGTGACGGGCATGATCAAGTATATGCGCGAGCATGGCCTGACCCATGCTGAGCCGCGCCCGGAAGCCGCGGCGGACTGGGCCGTGCACGTGGAGAAAGCATCGGAAGGCTTGCTCTCCAGCAAGGTCGCTTCCTGGCAGACCGGCGTCAATCGCAATGTCGACGGACGGCAGGTGCTGCGGGTGCTCGGCTATAACGGCGGCGTGCTGAAATACCGGGCGAAGTGCGAAGCCGTGGCCGCAGGCGGCTACAAGGAATTCCTGCTGAAGTAGGCGGCGGCCTCGCTGGTCAGCTCGCGCGCCGCCAGCCCCACCACTTGCAGATCGCCTCGCCCATGATCAGCGGCAGGTCGGCCTTGTTCAGCCAGGGCATGCCTTCGGTGAACATCAGGATGCAGTCCGTCCACGAACACGGCATCTTGGTGATGTCCGTGCCCCAGAATATCCGCTCCGGACCGAAGGTCTCGTAGATCTGCTGCAGGTATGTGTGCATCTTCGGGAATGGATAGGGCTCGCTGGAATAGCCGGGCGCGCCGGTCGCCTTGACCGCGACATTGGGATATTTCGCCAGCGCCAGCAGTTCCGGCATGTGGGTCATGGCGGCGGCGTCCTTGAGCGTCGTGTTGCCGCCGCGGCCGCCGAGATGGTCGATGGTGATCTTCAATCCGGGATGCCGCGCGGCGATATCGCCGAAGGTCTTCAAGCTGTCGGTCGCCAGGAACGCGACCGGCACGCCCGCGCGCTCCGCGACCGGCCAGAGCCATTCCAGCTCGCCCTTGTCGAGCATCTCCCGCTCATGGCCCGCGAGGACGGTATAGCGGATGCCCAGCATGCCCGGCCTGTCGCGCAGGCCTTCGATCAGGGCCCTGGAATTCGGCCGGTCCAGCGGCGGCGAATCCATGATCGCGAAGCGGCCCGGATAGCGCTGGACGGCGTCGAGCGCCATCTGGGTCGAATCCTTGTCCCAGCTTGGCGGATGGATGACGGCGCCATCGACGCCAGCTTCATCCATCATCCCGATCGCTTCCTCGGCTGTGAAGGATGTCACCTGGCGGTGCGCCATGTTGCTTGGCAGGCCCTTGCCCCAGAGATGGATTTGCGCGTCGATGATCTGCATGGCTCGGTCGTCCCCAATTTCCCGGTTCGACATGCAGCCTATGACGCCCGCCGCCGTTTGCAAATCCGGCCAAAGATATCCACAAAGCGCGGGGGGCGGGACGCGGTACGTTAGGGCTTCCGTTTCGGATTCGCGCTCGGGAGCCCGCCGCCATGCCGCACGCCGCGTTTGTGCATCTCCGCGTCCGTTCCGCCTATTCGCTGCTCGACGGCGCCATGCATGCGCCCGAGATCGTGGCGCTGGCGCAGGAGCACCGGATGCCGGCCGTCGGCGTCGTCGACAAGCGCAACCTCTTCGGCGCGCTGGAGTTTGCATCGAAGGCCAGCGGCGCCGGGGTGCAGCCGATCACCGGCGCGATCCTGCCGCTCGCCCGCGACGCGAGCGAGATGGAAGGCGCCATGCGGCGGCCGGAGGCCGACGACCTCGTCCTGCTCGCGCAGAATGAAGCGGGCTACGCCAACCTGATGAAGCTGATGTCCAGGGCCTATCTGGAGAGCGCCGCGGAGCACGATCCCGAAGTGGCGCTCGCCAGTCTCGAGGGCCTGACCGAAGGCCTGATCGCGCTGACGGGCGGCCCCGGCGGCGCCATCGACCGCATGCTGCTGAACGGTCAGGCGGATCGGGCGCTCCGCCGGTTGGAAGCGCTGCAACGCCTGTTTCCGGGCCGCCTCTATATCGAAATCCAGCGCTTCGACCGACCGGAGGAAGCCATCGTCGAGCCGCAATTGCTCGACCTCGCCTACCGGCTCGATCTGCCGCTGGTCGCGACCAACGACGTGCGCTTCGCCGCGGCCGACATGCATGTCGCCCATGACGCCCTGCTCGCCATCGCCGACGGCCGGCGCATCGAGGACGAGGATCGCCGCCGCTCGACGCCGGAATACCGCTTCAAGTCGCCGGCCGAGATGCAGGCCCTGTTCGCGGACCTGCCGGAAGCGATCGCCAACACCCTGGTCGTCGCCCAGCGCTGCGCGGTCATGCCGGAACCGCGGAAACCCATTCTGCCGAGCTTCGAGACCGACGGCGGACGCGACGAAGCAGGCGAACTCCGCGCCCAGGCGGAAGCAGGGTTGGACGCGCGCCTGATCGCCCTGGCGGCGGACGACGCGGCCGCGGCGCCCTATCGGGAGCGGCTCGACTACGAGCTTGGCGTCATCAACCAGATGGGCTTTCCGGGATACTTCCTGATCGTCGCCGAATTCATCCAATGGGCGAAGGCCCGGGACATTCCCGTGGGGCCGGGGCGCGGCTCGGGCGCGGGCTCCGTCGTCGCCTGGGCGCTCACGATCACCGATCTCGACCCCCTGCGCTTCGGCTTGCTGTTCGAGCGGTTCCTGAACCCGGAGCGCGTCTCCATGCCGGACTTCGACATCGACTTCTGCCAGGATCGGCGGGATGAGGTGATCGCCCATGTCCAGCAGAAGTACGGGCGCGACCGCGTTGCGCAGATCATCACCTTCGGCAAGCTGCAAGCCCGCGCCGTGCTGCGGGATGTGGGCCGCGTGCTCGGCATGCCCTACGGCCAGGTCGACCGCATCTGCAAGCTGGTGCCGAATAACCCGGCGAACCCGGTGACGCTCGGCCAGGCCATCGAGGGCGAGCCGGCCTTGCAGGAAATGCGCCGGACCGACGAACAGATCGCGACGCTGCTGAACACGGCCCTGAAGCTCGAGGGGCTATATCGGAACACCTCCACCCATGCCGCCGGCGTCGTTATCGGCGACCGGCCGCTCGAGGAGCTTGTGCCACTCTACCGCGACCCGAAGTCCGACATGCCGGTGACCCAGTTCAACATGAAGTGGGTCGAGACGGCGGGCCTCGTCAAATTCGACTTCCTCGGCCTGAAGACCCTGACTGTTCTGACCGACGCCATCGCCCTCCTGAAGCAGCGCGGCATCGATCTCGATCTCGATAAGCTGCCTCTCGACGACCGCAAGACCTTCGACCTCCTGGCGAGCGGCCACACGGCCGGCGTCTTTCAGCTTGAAGGTTCCGGCATGCGGGACATGCTGAAACGCCTGAAGCCCAACCGCTTCGAGGATATTATCGCGGTCGTGGCGCTCTACCGGCCGGGACCGATGGACAATATCCCGAGCTATATCGCGCGCAAGCACGGCTCCGAGACGGTCACATACCCCGACCCATCCCTGCAGCCGGTTCTGGAAGAAACCTACGGCATCATCATCTATCAGGAACAGGTGATGGAGATCGCCAGGGTGCTGTCGGGCTACAGCCTGGGCGGCGCTGACCTGTTGCGGCGCGCCATGGGCAAGAAAATCAAGTCGGAGATGGCGGCGCAGCGCGAGATCTTCGTCAAGGGCGCCGTCGAACGCGGCGTCGGGGAGGCGAAGGCGAGCGAGATCTTCGATCTTGTCGACAAGTTCGCGGGCTACGGCTTCAACAAGAGCCATGCGGCGGCCTATGCGCTGGTCGCCTATCAAACCGCCTATCTGAAGGCGAATTATCCGGTCGAGTTCGTCGCGGCCTCGATGACCCACGACATGCACAATACCGACAAGCTCAGCTTGTTCCGGCGCGAGCTGGACCGCCTGGGCGCGCCCTTGCTGCCGCCGGACGTCAATGCCTCCGGCGCTGTCTTCACCGTGGAAATGACCGAGGATGGGACGCTCAGCGTGCGCTATGCGCTTGGCGCGATCCGCAATGTCGGCAAGCCGGCGGCGGCGGCCCTGGTGGCCGCCCGCGCCGACGGGCCGTTCAAGAGCATCGCCGACATGGCGGCCAAGCTCGACACGAGCCGGGTCAACAAGCGCCAGATCGAAACGCTGGCGCGCGCCGGGGCGTTCGACAGCCTGGAGCCGGACCGGGCGCGCGTCTTCGCCGGGGCCGAAACCGTCGCCCGCGCCGCGCAGGCCGCGGCCGAGGAGCGGACCAGCAATCAATCGAGCCTGTTCGGCGGCGGCGACGTCGCGCCGAGCCTCCGCCTGCCGTCGCCGCCGCCCTGGGAGGATGCCGAGAAGCTGGGCCATGAGCTTGAGGCGATCGGCATGTACTTGTCCGCGCATCCGCTCGACGCCTTCGCGCCGCAGATGAAGCGGCTTGGCGTCACGACGATCGCCGACCTGATCCGGAGGCCGCCGGCGGGATCGAGCGGCGGCGGCGATCGGGGCGGCTACAATCGCCAGGCCGAAGCCAATTGCCGAATCGCGGCGACCCAGCTTGGCCGCCAGGAACGCACTTCGGCGCGCGGCATGCGCTATGCCTTCGTGCAACTCTCGGACGCGACCGGAATGATCGAGGCGACGGCCTTTTCCGAGGTGCTGGCCGTCAGCCGCGAGTTGCTGGACTCGGGCAAGCCGCTGCTGCTCGGCGTCGAAGCGCGGCTCGGCGACGGCGGCCTCCGCGTCGGCATCGTCAACGTCCGCGATCTTGAGGAAGCGGCGGCGGAGGTTGGCCGCGAGCTGGTCGTCCATGTCGACGATCCGGCGGCTCTCGCCCACATCTCCAGCATTCTGAAAGACGAAAGGCCGGGCCGGGCGACGGTCCGGATCATGCTGGAAATCGATCCGATGCGGGACGTGCACGTCGACCTGAAACGCCGGATCGCGCTTTCGCCCGCGACCGCCCAGGCGGTCAAATCGCTGAAAGGCGTGATCGACGTCCAGGCGGTTTGACCTGGATTTTGAGGCTTCAGCGGACGCGGGCGTCGTTCACCGCGTAGGGCTTGCACTCGCGGTCCCGCCGGCTGCCTTCGCAGAAGGCCATGGCGTCAGCGATGGCGGCTGCTTGCGACTCGCGGCCCGAAGCCCACCCGAAGCCCCGGCCGTCCTGATAGACGACGAAGGCCTTGTGCAAGCCGGAGCCCAGGAATCGCCGCCAGCGTTCCTTGCCGCGATCGGAAAGGTAGGGCGGGCCCGGATCGTCGAGCAGCACAGGGTCAGGCGGCGCCGCCGTCCAGTTCGGCAGCCCGTTCGCGTCGAGGAACCGGTCGATCAGCGGCCGCCAGATCGGCAGATTGCCGCGCTCGATCAGCTTGTGACCATCTTCGAAATGCTTCAAAGCGCCGATGGCCGGCCGCATCGCCCGGCCGCCCGCGCCGGTATAGGCCCGGTGCATGCGGTCGACCAAATCTGGCCAGAAGTAACGGTCGGCGCTGGAGTAGAGCCAGAGGGACGGCGGGGCGCTCGCGGCCCCCCACGCTCCGAACGCGGCGGCCAGCTTCGGCTCGTCGCAATTCCGGAAATCCTGTGTGGAGCCCCGGCCGCCCGCGAAATTGATGAGGCCCTTCAGGCCAGGCGCCCCGCCTTTGCCAAGCGCCAGGGTTGCGAAGCCGCCGCCCGATTGGCCGATGGCGACGGTCGTCCCGCCATCGACATCGGCGCGCGCGCGTAATGCGACGATCATGGCTCGGTAATCCTCGGCCGCGCGCTTGCCCGCACGCACATAATCCGGTTCGTCGCAGGGACCGTTGCCCTCCACATACCGTCCCTCCGAACCGGCGAAACCGCGGCGCGCGAAGACCGCCGCGACATACCCTCGCCGCGCCATATCCTGGGCGACGGGCGCCAGAAAATTCAGACTGAGGGATTGCCGGTCGTCAGCGTCCCGGGGATTGCCGTGGGAGATGACGGCAAGCGGCCGCGGCCGCGCGTCGTCGGCGCGAAAAATCAGGGTTTCCAGCTTGTAGGACCTGCCGTCGATCGTGACCGGCGTCATGGTCTTCTGCATGGCGATCCGGTCAAACGGCAGCGCCGGACCGTTGTCGGCGACCGCATTCGACGCAAGGCAAAGGGCGGCGACGAGGCCAACGGCGGAGCGAACCCAGGCGGAAGCTGACATGGATAGCGACCTGCATCGTTTCAGGGGATCGCCCACGATAGCGGCTGCGCGGCGAATTCGGCAATCGCAACGCCTGCAGGCGGCGATTCATGGTTAACGCCGGATTAACCCGTTTTCGCCGTCGCATGCGATAGAAGCCGCTGTTAGTATTATTTTAACGAATGAGACAGCGGCCGCTTTTGGGAGGAAGCTGGGCGTATAGTAGACCGGCGCAAAGGATTGGATTTGTCATGGCGGAAGCTACAATTTTCGGACCGAAGCGCTTCATCGATCGCACGTTTGACGAAGCGTTGACGCTCCTCGAAGAAGTCCGCTCCTATATCCTGTATGAAGAGCGTTCGGACAGGCTGGGATTATCGCCGAGCGCGCGCGTTCGTCAAAGCCTTGAAGCGACGCGGATGACGGCCCGCCTTACCAATGTCATGGCCTGGCTGCTGTTACAGAAAGCCGCCGCATCGGGCGATCTCGATTTCATCGATCCGATGAGGCCGGAGAACCGCCTTGGCGGCCGGGAAGCCTGCATGGACGAAGACGGCGCGCTCGATGAGGCGCTGCCGGAACGGATGCGGGAACTCCTGGACAAAAGCCAGAAGATGTATGTGCGCGTCGCCCGCCTGGACGATATGATGGCGCGGTCGGACGTCGCCTGATTCAAGCAGCCCTTTGGCTAAATCGCCCAAAGCCGGATAGGCTGGCCGCTGACACTCGGAACGGCCATCGGACGACGAACACGTCGGGCGCGGCCGCAGCACGAAGGAAGCGGCCATGGCATTCCTGGAGATCGGTCCAGACGACGCGCTCTATTACGACTGGACGCCGCCCGCAGGGCCCGGCGCCCGCAGTTTTCTCTTCATCAACCCGATCACGGGCGATACCGGCCTTTGGGCAGGCGCCATCAAGCCGGCATTGCTCGCGGCCGGCCATGGCGTTCTGCTGTACGATTTCCGCGGCCAGACCCAGAGCCGCTTCAAGCCCGGACAGGCGCTTGACGCCGATCTGATCGTCGCCGACCTCCGGCGGATGATCGAGCGCATCGCGCCCGAAAAGCCGATCCTCGTCGGCTTGTCGATCGGCGGGCTCTACGCCGCCCGGGCGGCCCTCGCCGGCGCGGAGATATCCGGCCTCGTCCTCATCAACACCCTGCGCCGGATGACGCCGCGCGTCGAGTGGATGAACGCCGCGACCATGCGCGCCAATCAGGTCGGCGGCCCCAACCTGCTGAAGGACCTGTATTTCCACCTGCTTATGGGCGAGGACTTTCAGGCGGCCAACCGGTCGGCCTTTCTTGTGGACACGCCGGACTACACGCCCCTCGACCCCCAGTCCGGCGCGTTCAATCTCATCACCTGGATGGTCCGGACCTCCTGGGAGATCGACTGGTCGAAGCTCGAATGCCCGGTGCTCTCGATCACCGGCCTGCAGGACCGGGTGTTCTTCGATCCGGCGATCGTCGACGAGCTGTTCGCCGGCCTGAAGCATGCCCGCCGCGTCGATTTCCCCGATGCGGGCCACATGCTGCCCATCGAAAAGCCCGATCGCTTCGTGGAGACATTGCTGGCGTTCGGCAAGGAGATTGCCGGCTGATCGCGAACCGCCTGCCTCTCGCGTCGCGCGGCTCGCTTCAGTATATCTGAAAGCGACCGGCCGCCGCGTCTGGCCGGGCCGCCGCTCGCTCTCCAACGAAGGTCCCGATCGCATGCGTCTCTTCCAAGCCGATCTTCTGCGCCGTCAGATCGAAGCCGTGCTTGCGGCCTGGGGCTTGCCGGAAGCGCGGCGGCAGTTGATGTCCGGCCTGATGATCGAAGCCGACCTCCGCGGCATCGACAGCCATGGCATCGGCATGCTGCCCCACTATGAAACGCGCCGCCTGGCGGGCCAGGTGTTCCCGGCGGCGGAGCCGACGGTCGAGACCGACCTGCCGGCCTTCTGCGTGATCGACGCAGGCCACGGCCTTGGGCACGCCCCCGGCGCGCTCGCCATGTCGATGGCGATCGAGAAGGCCAGGACGATGGGCGTCGGCATGGGCCTCGTCAAACGCTCGAACCATTACGGCGCCGCCGGCGTCTACGCGACCATGGCCGCCGAACAGGGCCTGATCGGCATGAGCATGACCGGCACCTCCCAGCGGTCAATCGTGCCGACCTTCGCGAAGGAGCCGATGTACTCCACCAACCCGATCGCCTGCGCCGTGCCGGCCGGAGACCGGCCGCCCTTCGTGCTGGACATGGCGACCAGCACCGTCGCCGTCGGCAAGCTCGATATCGCGCGCCGGATGGGCAAGCCCTTGCCCGAAGGTTGGGCGCTGACGGCGGACGGCGGCGTCGAAACCGACGCCCAGGCGGCGTTCGACGCCCGCCCGCGCCGCATGACGCCGCTCGGCGGCGACCGCGAGCGTGGCAGCCACAAGGGCTACGGCCTCGCCATCATGGTCGACATCCTGTCCAGCGTGCTGACCGGCTCCTGGTTCGGCGCCCATGACCTGAAGACCGGCAAGACCGGCAAGCACCACATGATCGGCAGTTTCTTTCTGGCGCTCGATCCCGATTTCTTCCGCGACGACGGCGCGGACTTCAAGACCGACATGGACAGCCTGATCGACACGCTGAAGGCTGTGCCGCCGGCCGACCCCGCCAAGCCCGTGCTGGTGGCCGGCGAGCCGGAGCGCATCGCGCGCGAACAGCGGGTCGTCGCGGGCGTGCCGGTATCCGACACCCTGCTAGAGGAACTCCGACGCACGTCGGAGACCAGCGGCGCCGCGTTCCTGCTGGGAAACTGAGAGCCATGCCCGATATCGACCGGATCGAAGCATCCGCCCGGCGGATTGAAACTACCCATGCCCACGGCAAGACCATCTGCCGGGTCTGGGGCGAGGCTCATGGCGACACGCTCGTGCTGACTCACGGCAGCTTCGGCTCCTGGTCCCACTGGGCGCGCAATATTCCCGTCCTCGCCGAACGGCGGAAGGTTCTGGCGGTCGACCTGCCGGGCCTGGGGTCGTCCGACGCCCCGCCGGAGCCGATCACCGCGGAGACCATGGGCGCCATCGTCGCGGCGACGCTGACCCAGGCGCTCGCGCCCGGCGAACGGTTCGAGCTTGCGGGCTTTTCCTTTGGCGGCATCGTCGGCGGCCAGGCTGCGCTGTTGCTGGAGGATCGGCTCGACCGGTTCTACGTGCTTGGGTCGAACGCCCTTGGCCTCCAGGTCGATGTGCGCCGGCCGATGCTCTCGCCCCGCCGCGACATGACCGAGGCCGAGCTTCGCGCGGTGCATCGCAACAATCTCGACGTCATGATGTTCGGCGATCCGTCGAGGATAGACGACCTGGCGCTGGAGCTGCAAATCCGGAACACCCAGCGCGCCCGCATTCGTAGCGGCAAGATCCCCCATGGCGACAGCCTCGCTAAGGCGCTCAAGCGATTGCGGGTTCCGATCCAGGGCATCTGGGGCGAAAAGGACGCGACCGCGGGCCGGTTCCTGGGCGACCGCCAGCGCCTGTTCGAAAGCCTGCCGAGCTTCGAGGGCTTTACCGTGATCCCCGGCGCCGGCCACTGGGTGGCGTTCGAAGCGCCGGAGGCCGTCAATCGCATCCTCTTGGAAGAACGGCCAAGGCGGGCGTAGGCTTCTCTCTTGAGGAGACCGCCCATGCAATTGAACGCACAATTCCCGACCCGTTTCATCGGCAACGATCCTGCCAGGATCAAGGCCTGGGCTGCGGCCGCCGAAGACCTGGGCTTCGCCATGATCGAAGTGCCGGATCACGTCTACGGCGCGTCGCCCCGCGATGGCTGGATGCCGAACTACCCCGCCAGCGAGCCCTTCCACGAAACCTTCGTGACCCTGGGCTTTCTTGCCGCCTGCACGCGGACCATCGGATTGTCGAGCGGCGTCCTGATCCTGCCGCAACGGCAGACCGGCGTCGTCGCGAAGCAGGCGGCGGAAGCGGATATCCTTTCGGGCGGGCGGCTCCGTCTCGGCATCGGCGTCGGCTGGAACCATGTCGAATACGAAGCGCTCGACGCCGAATGGAAAACCCGCGGCGCCAAGCAGGCCGAGCAGATCGGCGTCCTGCGGCAGCTCTGGTCGGGCGAGCTTGTCACGTATCAGGGCAAGTTCCATACGCTGAACGAAGTGAACATCATGCCGCCGCCGGCGCGCCGCTCGATCCCGATCTGGCTTGGCGGCTCGTCGGACGCGGTCATCAAGCGCGCCGCCAGGCTCGGCGACGGCTGGATGCCGATCATGCCGCCGAACGAGATCGGCAGGGCCAAGCTCGACCAGTTCCGGAGCCATCTGAAGACGTTCGGCCGCGACCCAGCCGACGCGCCGGTCGAGATCTGGCTGCGCGCCGACACGATGGACCCGGACGCCTGGGGCGCCGACGCCGCGACGTGGAAAAGCCTCGGCGTCGATCAGGTGATGCTCTACCCGATGTTCCCGACGCCCGATGTCGAGACGCAGATCGATATCCTGCGGCGCTTCAAGGACGTCGCCGGGTAGGCAGGAGCGGCGCCATGGATCATGCCCGCACCGTCGCCCCGCTCGCCCGCGCGGCGGCGCTCGGGCCAATGATCGAGGCAGCGGCTGACAGCATCGAAGCCAGCCAGCGGTTTCCTGACGACCTGATGGCGGCGCTGCATCGCGCCCGCCTGTTTCATCTCTTCCTGCCGCGCGCGCTTGGCGGCGAGGAATGCCATCCGGCGGAATATCTGGCCGCGATCCGGGAAATCGCCCGCCATGACGGCTCCGTCGCCTGGAACATGTTCGTCGCGAACAGCGCTGTTCTGATCGCGCCCCACCTCCCGCCCGCAAGCGCCTTGACGATCTTCGGCGACCCGCGCGCCGTCGTCGCTTGGGGGCCGCCCGACGGCCAGACCTTGCAAGCGGTCGAGGGCGGATATCTGGTGGAGGGAACATGGCCGTTCGCCAGCGGCTGCCGGCAGGCGACCTGGATGGGCGCCCACGGCCAGGTCCGCGAGGCGGACGGCGCCATCCGCCTGAACGCCGCCGGCCGGCCGACGACGCGCACTGTCCTGTTTCCGGTAGAGGCCGCCAAGCGCCTGGGCGATTGGCGCCCGCTCGGCCTGAAAGGCACGGCGTCGGAAAGCTACCGCGTCCGGGATGTGTTCGTGCCCGAAGCCTTCAGCGCGACCCGTGAGACGCCCGAAGCCCGGCGCGACCCCGGCCCGCTCTACGCCTTCCCGATGCAAGGCCTCTATGCGGTCGGCGTCGCTGGCGTCGCGCTTGGTCTGGCGGCCGCCATGCAGGAAGCCTTTGCCGATCTCGCGAGCCGGAAGGCGCCGCGCGGGCGGCCGCGCCTGGCCGACGACAGCCTGGTCCAAGCCGAGTATGCCCGCGCCGAAGCACGGCTCGCCAGCGCCCATGCCTATCTCGCCCATGTCCTGAGCGCCATTCACGCGACCGCCGGCGATGCCGGCGCGATCGATGTCGAAAGCCGGGCGCATGTCCGCCTCGCCTGCAGCAACGCCATTCAGGCTGGCGTCGAGGTCGCGGACTGGACCCACCGGGCGGCTGGCGTGTCGGCGATCTTTCCGGGCGCGCCGTTCGAACGCCGCTTCCGCGATATCCATACCGTCTCCCAGCAAATTCAGTCGCGGAGCGCCCATTTCGAGGCCGTCGGCCAGGTCCTGCTCGGGACGCCGCCGCCGGTCTTTTTCTGATGCATGCATGCAAGGAGCCAGTTCGGCCATGAAGATTTCCGTTGAGGACGCCCGGGCGCTCGCGTCGAAAGTGATGCAAGCCTACGACAGCTCGCCCGAATATGCCGGCCTGATCGCCGACCATTTGATCGATTGCGAGCTGCGCGGCCTGCACTATGGCGGCCTGCCGCGCCTTGTCAGCATCGTCGAGCGGCTGGACCGGACGGGGACGCCGAAGCGCGCGATCGAGGTCGCCCATGAGACGCCGGTCTCGGCGCGCCTCAAGGGCCATGACAATCTGGGCTATGTCGTCGCCTACAAGGCGACGGAGATCGCCATCCGGAAATGCCAGGCAAGCGGCATCGCCATGGTTGGGGCGGATGACACCTGGTACACGGGCATGCTGTCCGTCTTTGCCGAAATGGCGGCGGCCGAGGGCTTGGTCACGATGATCGCCTCGAACGCCTCGCCCTGGGTGGCGCCCCACGGCGCCGTCGACGGGCGCTTCGGGACCAACCCGATCTGCTTCGGCTTCCCAAGCCAGGGCGACCCGATCATCTGGGATATCGGCACGTCCTCGATCATGCATGCGGAGGTGGTGCTGGCGAAGCGCCTGGGCCAGCCTCTGGCCGAGGGCATCGCGTTCGACGCCGCCGGCCAGCCGACGACCGATCCAGCCGCAGCGCTTGGCGGCGCGTTCGCGGCCTGGGGCGGGCACAAGGGCTCCGGCCTCGGCCATGTGGTGCAATTGCTGGGGGTCATGGCGGGCTCGGCGCCGCAGCCGCCCGACCTCGCGGGCTTCGGCTTTCTGATCGTCGCCATGCGCCCGGACCTGATGGGGCCGGAGGTCGATTTCCGCGCCCAGGTCGCCGCCTATGCCGAGGCCGTGCGCGCCGCGCGCCCCGTTCCGGGCGGACCGCCGGTCCGCATGCCGTTCGACCGCTCCGCCGCCGTCCGCCGCGAACGGCTGGCGGCGGGCGTCATCGACGTGCCGGAGGGCGTGCTCGAGCGCTTGCGGGCTATCGTGGGCGCGGCCGGCTGAACCGCCCCGGCGCAGGAATCTGCAGGGAGCCCGCGCGGACGCCTCTGTTCAAGAGGCCCGAATGAGGCTTAGGATTTCAGGCAAAACATACGGAGGGAAAGCTCATGACTGTCTCCATTCGTCAGGTCGGCCCATGTTTTGCAGGCGAAGTCGATGGCATCGACATGACCAAGCCGCTGACCCAAAGCGACATTGAAGCGATACATGCCGGCATGGACGCGTACGCAGTGCTGGTGTTCCACAACCAGGATATCGACGACGCGCAGCAACTTGCCTTCACCGAAAGCCTGGGCGAGTTGGAGCATTCCATCGGCGCCGGACTCCGCAAACCGGACGAATATCGCCTGCCGACCCAGTTCGCCGACGTTTCCAATCTCGACAAGGAGAACAAGGTTTACGGCCGCGAAGATCGCCGCCGCCTGTTCGCCATCGGCAACCGGCTCTGGCATTCCGACAGTTCGTTCAAGCCGGTGCCGTCAAAATATTCCCTGCTGCACGCCCGCGCCGTGCCGTCGACCGGCGGCAATACGGAATTCGCTGACATGCGCACGGCCTATGAAGCGCTGGACAATCAGACGAAGGCGGAGATCGAGGACATGATCTGCGCGCACTCGCAGATCTTCTCCCGGAAGTCCGTCGGCTTCGAACTGTTCGACGAGGAGGAGCGCATTCGCATGGCGCCCGTCCGCCAGCGCCTGGTGCGGACCCATCCGTCGACGGGGCGGAAATCGCTGTTCCTTTCGTCCCATGCGGGCGAAATCGAAGGCGTGCCCCAGCCGGAGGCGATGCTGCTGCTGAAGGACCTGACCGAGCACGCGACCCAGCGGGAATTCGTCTATTCCCACAAATGGCGCCTGCACGATCTGGTGATGTGGGACAATCGTCGGACCATGCACCGCGCCCGCCCCTTCCCCGAGCATGAGCCGCGCGATATGCGGCGCACGACCGTCGTCGGCGACGGGCCGACAGCCGAGCAGATCGCCGCCTGACACAACGGAGGCGCGCCGCTCCAGACGGGGAGCATGGCGCGCCCATTCGGGCGGCTGGCAGCCATCGCTTAACGCGAGAGTAAGCGATATAATACTTTTCGCACACGGGCGCATCCTTGGCGCCTCCGGTCCGTGTGGCCTCCGCCCTTGGCGATCTCGGCAGAAGGGCGCTGCCGGGAAGCAATGGCGTTCCAGTCAAAATGGATGCGCGCACGCAACGCCAGGAGCGCCCCATGGCGACCGACTATTTCATTTCGTTCAACGCTTTCCCTACCTTGCCGACACCGGACAGCAATGCAGCCCTCGGCACGAAATACCTGGAGGACAACGGTTTCCGGGAGATCACCCGCCTCCAGCTTGGCGCTGAATCGACAGGCGCGCTGGGGACGATCAAAACGGTCGCATTCGATCTCGCTTCCACGCTGGATGTGACCGACCTGGAGATTAACCTTGCCGTAGGCAAGGAGTTTGACCAGGTGACCGTCATCGCGGTGCAGTCGACCGGCGATCGCCAGTTCATCGCCTCCACCCTGAAGTTCGAGGTCGCCTTGCTGTCAAGCGGCAGTCCGTCTGTCAGCACGACGGCGGCGTCGCACGGATTTGAGATGGCTGTCGCGGGCCTGGATTGGAGCGTCGCGCGCGCCGATGCCACGGCCAGTACGTTCCTGACCGAAAGGACGACCGCCCAACCGTTCGACCTCGGCGATGGGAACTCCGCCGAGGCGCCGGCGTTTACGGACGGTCTGGGCGGCGCCGATGAGGCAGATTTCCAAGCTGTCCGCTTTGACGGCGCGGTAGGAAGCGCCGCGGACGTGCGCATTTACATGCGCTACGTCGCGCCCGGCGAAGCCAACCAGGGCGGCCGCGAAACCGTCTGGCATGAGATCGAGGACTTCAGTTACGATATTTCGACTTCGAGTAGCTTTAACAACGGCGGCGCCGGCAAAGCTGCATTCGGCACGCTCTCGGTTACGCGCCCGACCGATGAAGCATCCTTGCTCTTCGCCTATTTGGCAGAAACCAAGGCGACAGTCGGCGAAATCGAAATCGTCGTCGCCAGGGATGTCGGCGGATCGGTGCTCAGAGCCTGACCGAAAAGTGTTTGAGCGATATCAGCAGGTTGTGATTCACCGT
>CALAHN010000011.1 GCA_937891825.1 uncultured Alphaproteobacteria bacterium | reverse complement strand
TAGCGATCAAATTATCCAACCTTAGGCGATTCCGCCTAAGGTTGGTTTGATCTAAGGCGGCGGCGCCGGCGGGCGCCTGCCACAGCGGCTGTCAGGCGAAGGCTTCGTCCCAGGTGCCGCGGGTGGCGGCCTTGGAATATTCGGTCGCGCGGTTCTCGAAGAAGTTCGCGTGCTCCAGGCCGTTCAGCATTTCGTCCATCCAGGGCAAGGGATTGCGCTGGATGTCGAAGGCCGGCTGGAAGCCAAGCTGGCCCAGGCGAATGTCGCCGATATAGCGGATGTAGGATTTGACGTCCTCGGGCCTCAATCCCTCGATGGCGCCGAGCCGGAAGGCCAGGTCGATGAAGGCGTCCTCGTGGGCGACGATGGTCGCCAGCGCCTGACGGATCTTCGGCTCCAGGCCGCGCCCGGCTTCCGGGTATTCGCGCACGAACGTGCGGAACAGGCGGATGATCGAGTTGGCGTGCAGCGTCTCGTCCCTGGCCGACCAGGCCACGATCTGCCCCATGCCCTTCATCTTGTTGAAGCGCGGGAAGTTCAACAGCATCGCGAAGCTGGCGAAGAGCTGCAGGCCTTCCGTGAAGCCGCCGAACACGGCGAGCGTCATCGCGATATCGGACGGCGTCTTGACGCCGAATTCCTGCATGTAGTCGTACTTGTCCTTCATCTCCTTGTAGTGGAGGAAGGCGGAATACTCGACCTCGGGCATGCCGATGGTGTCGAGCAGGTGGCTGTAGGCTGCGATATGGATCGTTTCCGTATTGGAGAACGCCGCCAGCATCATCTGCACTTCCGTCGGCTCGAACACCTGGGAATAGTGCTTCATGTAGCAGTTGTTCACCTCGACGTCGGCCTGGGTGAAGAAGCGGAAGATCTGGGTCAGCAGGTTGCGCTCGGACTCGGTCAGCTTCTGGCCCCAGTCGCGCACATCGTCCGCCAGCGGCACCTCTTCCGGCAGCCAGTGCAGGCGCTGCTGGGTCTGCCAGGCTTCATAGGCCCAGGGATAATCGAAGGGCTTGTAGGTCGCTTTGGCGTCGAGCAAGGGCATAGTTTTATCCAGATATCATCATGTTAGGCATGGGGCATCGCCATGCGGCGCCCGCTTACTGGCAGGCCAGGCATTCTTCGTAATCGAGATCGCCGCCTTCGACCGATTCCAGAATGGGCGCCCGGCCGACATGGGTCACGATATCGGCCCGCTGGATCGACTTCGACCTGAGATAATACAGGGATTTCATGCCCTTCTTCCAAGCTTGATAATGCAATTGGTGAAGATCGCGCTTGTGGATGTCGGCGGCCAGGAACAGGTTCACGGACTGGGACTGGCAGATAAAGGGCGTCCGGTCCGCCGCCAGTTCGATGACCCAGCGCTGGTCCAGTTCGAACGCGGTCTTGAAGATATCCTTGTCGTCCTGGCTCAGGAAATCCAGGTGCTGGACCGAGCCTTCATGGGTCGTGATCGAGGACCAGGTGTCCGGGTCGTTCCGGCCATAGGTCTCGAGCAGCGCTACCAGATAGCGATTGCGCACGCCGAACGAGCCGGACAATGTCTTGTGGGTGAAGGCGTTAGCCGCGTTCGGCTCAATCCCCGGCGAAGCGCCGCCGCAGATGATCGAGATCGAGGCCGTCGGCGCAATCGCCATCTTGTGGGAGAACCGCTCCTTGACGCCGTAGTCGGCGGCGTCCGGGCACGCGCCCCGTTCCTCGGCCAGCTTCACCGACGCCGCATCGGCTTCTTCGCGGAGCTTCTTGAAGATCTTCAGATTCCAGGACTTCGCCATGGCGCTTTCGAACGGCAGGCGCTTCTGCTGCAGGAAGGAATGGAAGCCCATGACGCCCAGGCCGACGCTCCGCTCCCGCATGGCCGCATAGCGGGCTTTCTTGAAGTCGTCCGGCGCGTTATCGATGAAATCCTGCAGCACATTGTCGAGAAAGCGCATGATGTCTTCGACGAAGCCCGCCTGATCCTTCCATTCCTCATAGGTCTCGAGGTTGATGGAGGACAGGCAGCAGACCGCCGTCCGGTCCTGGCCGAGATGGTCGACGCCCGTCGGCAGGGTGATCTCGCTGCAGAGGTTGGAGGTCTTCACGGACAGGCCCGCCAGCTTCTGATGCTGGGGCATGCTGCGATTGACCGTGTCGGAATAGATCACATAAGGCTCGCCCGTCTCGATCCGCGCCGTCAGGATGCGGATCCAGAGGCCGCGGGCGGAAATCGTGCGCAAGGGCGCGCCGGTCTTGGGGCTGACCAGGGTCCATTGGGCGTCGGCCTCGACAGCGCGCATGAAGGCGTCCGACACCAGAATGCCGTGATGCAGGTTGAGCGCCTTGCGGTTCGGGTCGCCGCCGGTCGGCCGGCGGATTTCGACGAACTCCTCAATCTCCGGATGCCAGACCGGCAGATATACGGCCGCCGACCCCCGGCGCAAGCTGCCCTGGCTGATCGCCAGCGTCAGGCTGTCCATCACCCGGATGAACGGCACGACGCCCGAGGTCTTGCCGTTCTGGCCGACCTGCTCGCCGATCGAGCGGAGATTGCCCCAGTAGCTGCCGATGCCGCCGCCCCTGGCCGCGAGCCAGACATTTTCATTCCAGAGGCCGAGAATGCCTTCCAGGCTGTCGCTCGCCTCATTCAGGAAGCAGGAAATCGGCAGGCCGCGCTGGGCGCCGCCATTCGAGAGGACCGGCGTCGCCGGCATGAACCAGAGCCGGGAAATATAATCGTAGAGCCGCTGGGCATGGGCCGAATCGTCGGCGAAATGGCCGGCGACGCGGGCGAACAGGTCCTGGAACGACTCCTCCGGCAGCAGATAGCGGTCCGCCAGCGTCGCCTTGCCGAACGGGGTCAACAGCGCGTCGCGGCTGCGGTCGACGCGCACCGTAACGCCGCGTTCGTTCTGGAAAACATCGCGGCCGATCTCACCGCCAAGCGCATGCAAGCCGGGCGTTGTCCGCTCGATATCCATAGCCTTATCCAGAGCCGCATTCGCCCCGGCATCGGCAGAAATCCGCCCCGCACCGTCCATTTCCATTGCTCCATCCACAGCCTGGGGACAACAATGCCCCACCGACCCGCTAGATATTGTGTTCTTACTTCGCTGACACTCTACATGAAGCGAGACCATAGGTCCATGCGCGCGCTTGCTGTTTCAAGCGACACAGGTGGAACAATATACGAACGTGATGGCGCTGGCTAGGGCTGACCCGGTCCCTCGATCATGAACCCGAACCGGGGGACGCGCCGCGCGGGGGCTCGATCAGGCGCGCCAGGACGCAATAGACGACGCATCCGCAAAACCCCGAGAGCAGCACGAAGAGAAAAATTTCCCGCGTCCACGCGACCCACAGCAGCAACGGCGTCAGCATCGCCCAAAGCCCGGCGAGCGTCATGCAGAGTTCGCCGAACCGCCGGGAGCCGAACAGCCCGAAGCACCGGCAAACGCCCCGAAGCAGCGCCAGCGCCAACGGAAAATCGCCTGCCGCCCGCATGGGCTTCCCGCCTCCGCGCCGCCGTCACCAGCCGAGGCTGCTGCGCACCTTGGCGAACGCTTCCAGGCTGGCGTCATGGTCGCCGGCGAAGCGCAGGCACATATGCTGGACGCCTGCGTCGGCATAGCCTTTCAGCCATTCCGCCGCTTGCGCCGCCGGGCCGGCATAACAGACCTGCCGCTTGCGCATCACATCGGGGCGGACGCCGTAATAGCTGGCGAGGAAGGCGTCCATCCGCTCGGACGCGCGGCCCGCGTTCTCATCGATGGCGAGCGTCAGATAGATCGCTCCCGTGATCGCCGCCGGATCGCGCCCCGCTTCCCTGGCATAGCCGTCGAGGCGCCCGCGCTGCGCCGCCCATCCGGCGGGATCGGGACCGTTCGGGAACCAGCCGTCGAATTCGCGGCCGACCCGCTGAAGCGCTGCTTCGACCGACCCGCCGATCCAGATCGGCGGACCGCCCTTCTGGACGGGCGTCGGCCCAAGCACGCCTCCCTTGACGCGCCAGCGCCCGTCCCAGTCGACCGGTTCGCCGGACCAGAGGGCGCGGGCCAGCCGCAGACCTTCCAGCATCGTCCCGACACGCTTGTCGAAAGGCACGCCGCACGCTTCGAACTCGGCCCGGATATTCGGCACGTCGGTCGCGATGCCGACGCCAAGGATGACGCGGCCGTCGCTCGCCTGATCCAGGGTCGCCGCCTGATGGGCGAGCACGACGGGATTGCGCAGGGCCGGCAACAACACCGCCGTCCCCAGCTTGACCCGCCGCGTGCGCCCGGCCACGGCGGCCAGCAGCGTCAACGGCTCATGGCGCGGCCGGGCGAGCACGCTGTCGCCGATCCAGACGGAATCGTAGCCGAGCCCCTCGGCCTTTTCCGCCAGCGCCAACAAGGGCGCCGCCTCCGGCCGCCCTTCCATGACCGCTTCACGGGTCGGCAGCAGATAACCAAGCTTCGGGGTCATGGGCGGGAGCCCTCCATTGCAGCGTCGAGTTAAAAATCTTCGCCTTCAAAATAATCCAAATCGACACGCATGATCGACACGGTTTGCGCGACGCGCGCGCCAACACCATGTGCAACCATCAATCCCGTCAGGCGTTCGCCATCGATCAGCACCACCCGTTGCTGGGTGTTCAATTCAACATATTTGACAGCGGGGTCCGAGAAGCTGCTCGTTGTCACAAAAACGCCTTTGGTCGCGCCAAACCCAACGAGCGAACCCACGAATGCCTGGACGGTCTCCCGACTTATTGTCCGGTCCGGGTGGTATCGTTTTGCTTGTACGTAAATCTGGCTCAGGCCAAGGGCATCTTCTGAAATCACGCCATCGACGCCGCCGTCGTGACTGCCGCCGATCCGCTGTCCGCCATCCTCGCCGCCGTACCCCATTGCGCGCATCAGGTCGACGATCAGTTGCTCGAAGAACACCGGCGGGCTTTGCAGTACCCGTTCCAACAAGTCCGCCTTTAA
>CALAHN010000010.1 GCA_937891825.1 uncultured Alphaproteobacteria bacterium | reverse complement strand
GAAGGATCGCAACCCATTGCAAGCCTTCATGATCTTTTGATTCAGGCTCTAAAGGACATCGTGCGCACCAGGGTGATCTTGACCGACATCGATAATTGGAAAGCGGCGATCGAAGCCCGCAAGAAGTATTGCCTGGAGGCGCGCCCGGTTGACACCATCATGGCCATAAAGGGATTCGTAAATCCGGAATGGTTGGTTGAGATCGAGGTCGATGCCGTCATCGCAGATGCTCCAGAGTGACAAAACTCAGACGTGAACTGATGCGGTGGATGCCCCCACCCAGCGGCATCGTGTATGCCATGACGTGTGTGAATACTGTAAAACATTTCACACAATGGGGCCTATCGTTCCCGTTCGCCGCCGCGATCGTGCCCCCGGCCTTTCGCCCGATCTCGTTCAGCAGAAAGCGCTTCGCGGATAGACTGGCTCATGGGCGCATAGTCGGCGGCCTGGGCTTGGCGTGAAGCGTCCATCCACCGTGCACGATCGATTTTTTCGAGGTCGAGGCTGTGTCCTGCCTCGCCTGCGAGCTGCTTCAGGTACTGGAGCTGCGTGCGGCCGTTGCCTTCCCGGAAGGGATGGACGTAGTTGACATCGCCCATGACCAGCCCGACCTGCTTCGCAAACTCGTCCCCGCCGAGCCCGCGAAAGCACCTGGCGACGACGATGCGTTTATGGATGTCGGCCATACCGGTCTCGATGAAACGGACGGTCTGGAACTGGCTCCCGTCTTTGCTGATCTCGACGGTCCGGACCTGGCCGGCCCAGTCGTAGACATCCTGGAAGAGATGGCCGTGGATTGCCTTCAGATGGGCGAGATCGAAATTCCCTGTGGGAATACCTTGCTCGGCCCGGTTCCGGACATGGAGCCGCTCGGCCTTATCGAGCGTATCGGGGTCTCGAATATCGAGTTTGTTTCGAAGGACGATGAAATCCGGCGGATAACAGTAGACCGGATCGCTCATTCGGCAGCGCGAACGCCCGGCTGATTGGCGAAGAGGGCGTTGATATGGTCACGGCGCCGTTCGAAGGACCAACCTTCGCGCTCGAACATCGCGAACATTTCCTTCTCGTCGGCGGAGAGAGGATTGCCCTCGAGCGCCTGCAAATGCTCGGCCTCAGCGCCGCGCTTATGCCGGGCGGCTGTTTCGAGACGATCGCGCATGGGAAGTGATTGAGTCATAGCAGGAATATAACACATTTTTGCGAGCGGTCCCAATGGAAACCCCTGCCGTAGACGGGCCTTGGCTGCTCGGGCGTCGGGGCCAGGGCAGGCCTTTGTGGGGACCAGGCGGATAGCTTCGCCGAACTCGCCGTCGGTGAAAGCAAGCATGAACTGGGCTTGGCGATTGGTCAGGGGCTTTGGACCGACGCCGAATCAGCGCCTGACGCGGAAGGCGGTTATTTCCAGTCGCCCAAGGTCGCTTTCGGCAGGCCCAGATGATCGCGCAAGGTGGTCCCCGTGTAGTCCTTCCGGTAGATGCCGCGCCGTTGCAGCTCCGGCACCACGTGGGTCACGAAATCCTCGAAGGAGCCGGGGAGCCAGGAGGGGCCGATGACGAAGCCGTCGCAGGCGGGCGCCGTGAACCATTCCTCCATGATGTCGGCGATCTCCTTCGGGCCGCCGACCCAGGCGTGGTTCAGGCGGCCGCGGCCGGTCAATTGCATGAAGTCGCGCGGTGTCGGGTTCTTGACGCCTTGCTGCACCACCCGGTCCCGGAGCGCCTGAATGCCGGAAAGCCCGGCCATGTCCGCGTCGGTAAAAGGCTCGTCCATGCCCTTGGCGCCGAAGTCGTAATTCAGGGCTTCCGAGAGCAGGGAGAGCGAGTCGGTGTCGTTCGGCAGGGTGTCGTAGAAGGCGCGCTTGTCCTCCGCTTCGGCTTTGGTCGCGGCGGCGATCGGGAAGCCCAGCGCCGCGATCTTCATGTGGTCCGGGTCGCGGCCGCCGGCGGCGCAGGCGGCTTTCAGCGAATCGTAGCTGCGCCTGGCGATCTCGAAGGTCGGGAAGGCGGTGAACAGGAGTTCGCCCCAACGGGCGGCGAAAGTCTGGCCGCGGCCGCTGGCGCCCGCTTGGATCAGCACCGGCCGGCCCTGGGCGGAGCGCGGCACGGTGAAGGGGCCGCGGGTCTTGTAGAAGGGGCCGTCATGGTCCAGCCGGCGCACGCTGCCGGGCTTCGCGAACACGCCGTGCTGCTTGTCCAGGACGATCGCGTCCTCGTCCCAGCTATCCCAGTGGCCGAGCACGGCCGCCATGAAATCGTCCGCCCGGTCGTAGCGGACGTCGTGATCGATCACCTTGTCCCGGCCCATGTTTCGGGCCTCGTTGTCGTTGACCGAGGTCACGACATTCCAGGCCGCGCGCCCATTGCTCATCAGGTCGATGGTCTGGAACAGGCGCGCCACATGGAAGGGCTGGTGGTATGTCGTGGAGTATGTGGCGCCGAGGCCGAGCCGCTCCGTGCCCATCGCCATGGCCATCAGCACGGCTGTCGGGTCCATCTTCACGGCCCGGATGCCATGCTCGATCACATGGGCATGGTCGCCGAGATACATGTCCGGCATGGCGAGGCGGTCATCGAAGAAGCCGATGTCGAACTTGCCGTGCTCCAGCACCTTGCCGATGTGCTGGTAATAGGCGGCGGAGGTGAAATCGGCGCGGGCGTCGGGATGGCGCCATGCGGCGGGGATGGTCGTGCAGTTCTGGGCCTGCAGGAATGCGACCAGCTTGATCTCGCGGCTCATTTGAAGCCCTCCGGTATGCCGACTGTGAAGCCCCGCGCCTGCTCGTAGCCCCAGGCGGCGCGGAGCGCGGCCGCTTCCTGGCCATCGGCCGCGACGAACTGGGCCGAGAGCGGCAGGCCGCCGTTGGAGAAGCCCGTCGGCACGGAACAGGCGCACATCTCCGCCATATTGACGACCCGGGTAAAGAGCGCCGGCGTCTTCGACTGGTCGATCTCGGCGACGATCGGCGCCGGCGTCGCGACAGACGGAGTCAGCAGCGCGTCATAGCCGGCGAGCGCCGCATGAAAATCCATCTTGATCTTGCGTTGCGCGCGCTTGGCCAGAATGTAATCGCTCGACGATGTTCCCCGGCCGGCGCTGAGCCGCGGCCGCACGTCCTTGTCCAGGGGCGCGTTCGGATCGTCGATCAGATGCGCATAATGGGCATAGCCCTCGGCATAGATGATGTCGCCGAGCGGGCCCGCCATTGACGCGATTCCGACCGGCAGGTCGATCTGAGCCACCTGCGCGCCGGCGGCCGCGATGGTCTTGAGGGCGAGGTCGTAGGCCGCGAGCACTTCCGGATCGACGCTCTCGCGGTCCCGGTCGGGCATGGCGGCGATGCGCATGCCGGCGAGGCCGAGCTTCAAGGTCGCCTCGGGCGCTGTATAGGGCGGCCGGTACGTCAGGGGATCGTTGGCGTCGGGACCGGCGAGCGCGGCATAGAGCAAGCTCGCGTCCTCGACCGAGCGCGTCATCGGGCCGGGGGTGTCCAGGCTCTCCGCCAGCGGCAGCACGCCGTGGACGCTGAACCGGCCGAGAGAGGTCTTGAGGCCGACATGGCCGCACCAGGCCGCCGGCAGGCGCACGCTGCCGCCCGTATCCGTGCCGATCGCCGTCGTCGCGAGCCCGGCGGCGACCGCGACGCCCGACCCGGAGCTGGAGCCGCCCGGCGCCCGGTGCGTCACGGCGTCCCATGGATTCCAGGGCGTGCCGAGCAAGGTGTTGGTGCCCCAGCCGCCCATGGCGAACTCGACCGTGTGGGTCTTGCCGATGACGATCATCCCGGCCTCGAGCGCGCGCCTGGCGATGGTCGCCGTGTAGGCCGATATCCGACCGGCGTTGGCCTTCGTGCCGCCCTTCGTCTCCCGGCCCTCGATCTCGATCAGGTCCTTCAGGGCGATGGTGACGCCGTGCAGCGGCCCGATGCGCCAGCCCCGGCGGATGGCGTCGGTCGCGGCGGCGGCGGCGGCGCGGGCGTCCTCGGCATAGACCTCCGTGAAGGCGTGCAGCTTCGCGCCATGCCGGTCGATGCGCGCCAGTTGCGCCTCGACGACGGCGCTCGGAGTGAGGGAGCCGTCCTGGAAGGCGCGGCCCTGGGCTGCGGCGGTCAGAAACGCGGGGTCGGCGAGCGCCATGGCGGTGGTGTCCTTGCAACAGGGTTTCCGACTTGAAGCGTTTCCCGTTCGCCCCGCCCGGTCAAGCCAGTCATTTGTCCCAGCCGCAAGACCGTCCGGCGCCGGGCCCATCATACCGCCGCCCAAATCCCGGGCGATCTGCTATCCTGAGGGCTGACAGATTGTCGGCGAGCCGGCCCGGCCTAATCTTGCAGGAAGAATGAGCGCGCCGGCGCTCAGGAGGGAATGGGAATGTCGATGCGTCGCATCAGCCAGCTGGCGGCCGCCTTGCTTCTAGCCGCGGTCGTCGCGGCGCCGCCCGCCCTGGCGGCCGGTCCGACCGACAGCGACCGCGACCGGGATGCCGCCGCGGCGGAGCAAGGCGCGCTCGCCGCCGCCTGCGCCTTCGCCGCCATGCCGACGGCGAAACGTCTGGATGTCTGCAGGGACCTGCTGGCCCGGCCGACGATCGCGGATCCGGCGCGGGCGCTCGGCAGCCTCGGGCTCTCCGAAGCGCTCCGGGAATCGGGGGACGCCATGGCGGCCCTGCCCTTCGTCGAAACCGCCATCCGACTGATGCCGACCTTCGGCCCGGCCTATCTGTCGCGCGGCTCGACGCTGCTGGAACTGGGGGAGATCGACGGCGCCCTCCGCGACGCCAGCCAGGCGATCGACATGGATCGGCGCAATCCCGGCGGCTACATGCTCAGGGCCGAAGCTTATCTGCGCCAGTCGGCGCCGGCCTTCGCCCTGGGCGATCTCGACGAAGCGATCGCGGTCGCGCCGGGCTACGCGCAGGCGCGGCTGGTCCGGGCCTATGCCTATCTGGCGCTCGACCGGAAGCAGGAAGCGCTGGCGGACGCCCGCTCGGCGTTGAAGCTCGATCCCGAGATGGCGGCGGCCTACATGGTCCGCGCCCGGATTTACCTTGCCGACGGCGAATTCCAGCGCGCCGCCGCCGACGCCGAACGCGCCGTGGCCCTGGCGCCGGAGGACCGCATGGCGCTCGACAGCGCCTCCGTGGCGTTCACCGAAGTCGTGCGCATGGATGCGGCCAAGGCGGCGGCGGACCGGCTGGTGGCGCTGGCGCCGGACAACGCCGAAGCTCTGAACGCCCGCTGCTGGATCCTGGCCCTGACGCCCGACCCGGAAGCCGCGCTGCCGGACTGCGACGCCGCGATCGCCGCCGGGCCGGAGGAGTTCCAGGCCTATGACAGCCGCGCGCTCACATACTGGCTGCTCGGCCGCATCCCCGAAGCCCGGGCGGACCTGGCGCGGGCGGCGGAGATCAAGCCGGACTTCTGGGACTGGTCGAAGCGGGAGGAGTATTTCGTCACGGTGATGACGCGGCGCTATCTGAAGTCGCTCGGCCACTATGACGGCCCGATCGACGGCGGCTTCGACGATCTCGGCCCGACGGTCGAGGCGATTCGCGCCTACCAGGCCGATATCGGCATCGAGCCGACCGGCGAACAATCCCCGGCGCTGATGACGCGGTTGGGCCAGGACGTGGCGAAGCTGGAATAGGGACGGCCGCATAAGCGATCCGCGGCCCAAGGAGCGGGATCAGTCAGGCCGGGCTGGCGGCTTGGCGATCGTCAGGGAAGAATTGGTGGAGCCAAGCGGGGTCGAACCGCTGACCTCTTGAATGCCATTCAAGCGCTCTCCCAACTGAGCTATGGCCCCACCGCTCGCGGGCGGGCGCAATGCCCTGCCGCGAGGAACGGATGAATTAGCGTCGTCGGCGGCGAAGCGCAAGGACGTTTTTTTCGCGCCGCCCGCCGCATGCGCCTAATCGTCGACGCCGCCCTTCTTGCTGACCTTCGGAATCGGGGCGTCGTCATCGTCTTCCAGATCGTCGTCGTCGCCGATGATCGCATCGTCGTCATCGTCGTCGACGAGAACGTCCTCGTCGTCGGTCTCGACGTCGATATCGTCATCGTCGTCGGTGACGATCTTGATCTTCGCTTTGGCCGGGGCCGGCGTGGCCGGGCGGCGGCTGATGGTGAAGGCCTCGATCGGGTGGGCATGGCCGCAATACGGGCAGGGGGCCGGGTCCCGATTCAGGTCATAGAATGCCTCGTCGCATTCCAGGCAACGCCGCTTCTTGCCGCGAGCTGACAAATCCATGCGGACGGTCTCCGTTGTAAGGGGGCTCCGGGGCGCTTCAGGCTACGCTCCCATGCGCAAGGGTCGCGGAATTGCCAGAAAGGTTGCGACCTGTCAAAGAAAAAGCGCGAGCGCCTCCTGGCGCCGCCGAATTTCCCCTGTCCGCCGGAGACGCCTTCCCCGATGTCGCAGTCCCTTCGCACCCTCCACGGGCCCTTGTCCGTCCGCCGGCAGACCCAGCCGCTCGCCGGCGCCGCGCGGCCGCCGGGGGACAAGTCGATCTCCCATCGCGCCCTGCTCCTGAACGCGCTGGCGGTCGGCCGGGCGCGGGTGACGGGGCTGCTGGAAGGCGAGGACGTGCTGGCGATGGCGGCGGCGCTCCGGGCGCTCGGCGCCGGCGTTGCCCGCGAGGACGGGCCGGACGGCCCGGTCTGGACCGTCGACGGCGTCGGCCTCCATGGCTGGCATGAACCGGCCGATGTGCTCGACATGGGCAATTCCGGCACGGCGGCGCGCTTGCTCGCGGGCGCGATCGCCGGCGCCCGGATCACGGCTTTCATGACCGGCGACGCATCCTTGCGGAAACGTCCGATGGCGCGGGTGATCGACCCTTTGTCCCGCATGGGCGCCCGGTTCGTCGCCCGCGCCGGCGGGCGCCTGCCGCTCGCCATTCAGGGCGCCCTGGAAGTCGCGCCCCTGGATTATGCCTCGCCGGTGGCGTCGGCCCAGGTGAAGTCGGCGATCCTGCTGGCCGGCCTCGCGGCGCCGGGCCTGACGGTCGTGACGGAACCGGCCATGAGCCGCGACCATACCGAACGCATGCTGGCGCGCATGGGGGCGGAGATCGTCTCCGGCCCCGGCCCCGACGGCGGGTGGCGCGTCGCGCTCGCCGGCCAGCCGGAATTGACCGCCATTGACATCGACGTACCGGCCGATCCGTCTTCGGCGGCCTTCCCCATGGTCGCGGCCGTCATCACGCCAGGCTCGGACGTGCGGCTGGACCATGTCGGCCTGAATCCGGCCCGCGCCGGGCTGATCGAAACCCTGCTCGAGATGGGCGCCCGGATCGAGATCCTGAACCGGCGGGAGAGCGGCGGCGAGCCGGTCGGCGATCTGCGCGTCCGGGGCTCGGCGCTGACTGGCGTCGTCGTGCCGGCGGCGCGCGCGGCCAGCATGATCGACGAGTATCCCATCCTCGCCGTCGCCGCCGCCACGGCCAGCGGCGTCACCCACATGCCGGGCATTCATGAATTGCGCGTCAAGGAAACCGACCGCATCGCCGCCATGGCCAAGGGGCTCGCGGCGGCCGGAGTCGCGGTCGAGGAAGCGCCCGACGCGCTGACCGTGACCGGGGCGGCCAGCGTCCGGGGCGGGGTCACGGTCTCGGCGGAGCTCGACCACCGGATCGCCATGTCGTTCCTGGCGCTCGGCCTGATCGCCGAGCAGCCGATCGTCATCGACGACGCCGCGCCGATCGCCACCAGTTTCCCAAGCTTCATCGGCCTGATGGAAGGTCTGGGCGTCACGTTCGAGGCAGCGTCGTGATCATTGCGATCGACGGTCCGGCGGCGTCCGGCAAGGGCACGCTGGCGCGGCGGCTGGCGGCGCATTTCGGCCTGGCCTACCTGGATACCGGCCTGATCTACCGGGCCGTCGGAGCCCGGACCGCGGACCTGGGCGCGGACCCGGCCGACGCGGCGGCGGCGACGGCGGCGGCCGAAGCGCTGACGCTGGCGGACCTCGCGCGGACGGACCTCCGCGGCGAGGCGGCGGCGAGCGCGGCCTCCAAGGTCGCGGCGATCCCGGGCGTGCGCGCGGCCTTGCTCGACTTCCAGCGCCGCTTCGCGGCCACCCCGCCGGGCGCCGTGCTGGACGGCAGGGATATCGGCACGGTGATCTGTCCGGACGCGACGGCGAAGCTGTTTCTGCTGGCCTCGGCGGAGGTCCGGGCCAGGCGCCGTGCGGCGGAGTTGCAGGCGCGCGGCGAAGCGGGTATATACGCGGCCGTTCTGCGTGACCTCATGGCGCGCGACGAACGGGACAGCGGCCGCGACGTGGCGCCGCTGCAGCCAGCGGCAGACGCGATCCTGCTGAATACGGACGACTTGAACGCCGATCAGGTGTTCGAACTCGCCGTCCAGGCAGTCGGCCGAAAGGTCGGGGGCGGCAGCGCCCAGGATTGAGTCGAGGCTGGCCGGGCCTGACGACGCGCTTTTCCGGCGCATCGTTTCGGGGCGCTTCAGGAGGGCGCCGAGGTTCCGTATCCCCGAGTCGCGGCTGGAGGCGGGGCCGCGCCGGAACGCTCACATCAACTTAACCCATGCCGATGGCGGGGCCGCAAGGTTTGCCCGCGCGTCGTCGGCATATAGCCCATTCAAATGGCGCCGCGCGTTCGCGCCGTTTGAGGAGATAGTTCGACAGATGGCCGCTAACACCAGTTCAATGGGCGAAGATTTCGCCAGCATGCTTGAAGACTCCCTGACAGAGATGTCGGGTTTTGAGGGCACCGTCCAGAAAGGCGTGATCATCGCCATCGAAGGCGATACCGCCCTGATCGACGTCGGCCTGAAGGCCGAAGGCCGCGTGCCGCTGAAGGAATTCGCCGCGCCGGGCCGTCCGTCGGAATTGAAGGTCGGCGACCTCGTCGACGTCTATGTCGAACGTCTCGAAGATCGCAATGGCGAAGCCGTGCTCTCCCGCGACAAGGCGCGCCGCGAAGAAGCCTGGCAGAACCTGGAAGACGCTTTCAACGAAAGCGCCCGCGTCAAGGGCATCATCTTCGGCCGCGTCAAGGGCGGCTTCACGGTCGATCTTTCCGGCGCCGTGGCGTTCCTGCCGGGCAGCCAGGTCGACATTCGCCCCGTGCGCGACATCGGCCCCCTGATGGGCACGCCGCAGCCGTTCCAGATCCTGAAGATGGACCGGGCGCGCGGCAATATCGTCGTCTCCCGCCGGGCCGTGCTGGAAGAAAGCCGCGCCGAAGCGCGCAGCGAGCTGATCGCCAATCTGGCGGAAGGCCAGATCCTGCAGGGCGTCGTCAAGAACATCACCGATTACGGCGCGTTCATCGATCTGGGCGGCGTCGACGGCTTGCTCCATGTCACCGATATCGCCTGGCGCCGGGTCAACCATCCGTCCGACGCGCTCCAGATCGGGCAGAGCGTCACGGTGCAGGTCATCCGCTTCAACCCGGAAACCCAGCGCATCAGCCTTGGCATGAAGCAGTTGCAGGCCGATCCGTGGGAAGGCGTGCAGGCGAAATACCCGCCGGGCGCCCAATATACCGGCCGCGTCACCAACATCACCGACTACGGCGCATTTGTGGAACTGGAGCCGGGCGTCGAAGGCCTGGTCCATGTCTCCGAGATGAGCTGGACCAAGAAGAACGTGCATCCCGGCAAGATCGTTTCGACCAGCCAGGAAGTCGAAGTGCGCGTTCTGGACGTCGATCCCGAAAAGCGCCGCATCAGCCTTGGCATCAAGCAGACGCAGCGCAATCCCTGGGAAGTCTTCCTGGAGAGCCACCCGATCGGCAGCGGCGTCGAAGGCGAAGTCCGCAACATCACCGAGTTCGGCCTGTTCCTTGGCCTGCCCGGCGAAATCGACGGCATGGTCCACCTGTCCGATCTGGATTGGGACCGGTCCGGCGACGAAGCGATCAAGGACTACGAGCGCGGCCAGACCGTGCAGGCGAAGGTCCTCGATGTGGATCCCGAGAAGGAGCGCATCAGCCTTGGCATCAAGCAGTTGGCTGAAGATCCGTTCGAAGCGGCGGTCGGCGAAGGCGACAGCATGCGGCGCGGCGCGGTCGTCACCGGCACGGTCACCAAGGTCCATGACGGCGGCATCGAGCTCGACCTCGGCAATGACCTGACCGGCTCGATCCGTCGCTCGGATCTGGCCCGCCAACGCGGCGATCAGCGGCCGGAGCGGTTCGCCGTCGGCGAGCGGATCGACGCCATGGTCATGCAGATCGATCGCAACAACCGGCGGATCACGCTTTCGATCAAGGCGAACGAAATCGCCGAGGAAAAGGAAGCGATGGCGCAGTTCGGATCGTCCGACTCGGGCGCAAGCCTGGGCGATATCCTGGGCGCTGCGCTCCGGAACCGCCAGCAAGACGACAACTAGGCGGTCCCGGTGGCGTTGCCGCCTGAAGCGGTCGCGGATCGCCGTCGCCTGACGCGGCGGGTCGTCGTCTGGCGATCCGTCGCGGCGTTGGCGGCGGCGTTCGCCGTTCTCGCCTGGGTGAAGGCGCTCGGCCTGTCCGACGCCTTTCCGACGGACGGTCCGCGCGTGGCCGTGCTAAAGGTCACGGGCGTGATCGTCAGCGACGACGACCGCAGGGACGCCTTGAAGGCGGTCGCGGAGGATGCAGACGTCAAGGCGCTGGTGCTGTTGATCAACAGCCCCGGCGGCACCTTTGTCGGCAGCGACGCCTTGCACCAGCAGGTTCGGGCGGTTGCGGCCAACAAGCCCGTGGTGGCCGTGATCGACGATGTGGCGGCGTCCGGCGGCTATATGGCCGCCGTCGCCGCCGACCGTGTGCTCGCCAGCCGGGGGTCGATCACCGCCTCGGTCGGCGTGATCTTCCAGTCGCCCCGGATCAGCCGTTTGATGGATCAGGTCGGCGTCGACATGGATGTCTGGCGCAGCGGCGACCTGAAAGCTCTGCCCTCGCCCTTTGAGGAATCGCCGCCCGCGGCGCGCGAGCAAGCGCAGGACATGGTCGACAAGCTGTTCCTGATGTTCCTGGCGATGGTGACGGATCGCCGGAACTTGAGCCCGTCCCAGACGGCGATTATCCGTGACGGCCGGGTCGTGACCGGGCAGACCGCGCTCGATCTCAACCTGATCGATCAACTTGGGGACGAAGCCGCGGCGCGCCAGTGGCTCGCCGCCGAGAAGGCGATCGCGGAGACGCTGCCGACGGCGGATATTACGCCGGAGCCCGAATTGGAGCGCGGCGGCTTTCTCAGCGACGCGCTGGCCTATGTCGTCGGCCGGCCGTCCGGCGTTCGGGAGATCGCGATGAGCGGCCTGCTGGCGCTTTGGCGGCCATTGGCGCCGGGGGATGGCTTGCGTTAAGCTGAGCTTTTGCAGGCGGCGGGGAGGTTCAATGGAATGACCAGATCGCAACTGATCGCCCAATTGGTGCATCGAAACCCGCACCTGTTGGCGCGGGACGCGGAGCGCGTCGTCGCGACCGTGTTCGGCTCCATTTCCGACGCTTTGGCGGATGGCGACCGGGTGGAACTGCGCGGCTTCGGGGCGTTTTCCGTGAAGCGGCGGGATGCGCGCCAGGGTCGCAATCCACGGACCGGCGAAACGGTCCCGGTCGGCGTGAAGAACGCGCCCTACTTCAAAACCGGGAAAGAACTGCGCGACCGGCTGAACGACGGCCACGATGGCGACGACGACGACGACGATTGCTGAAGTCGCGGCGGACGGCGGGCGCTGATATTCCGCCTGTGGGATTGCTCCCCGCGCCGGTATTGGCCTAGACCTTGGGAGCCGGGCGAAAGCTGCGGCGCCAGTCCGTTCGTCGGCGCGACTGGCCCTGAAGTGTCGGCGCGCGACGCGCGCCTGGTCTTGAATGTGTCGGCGCGCCAGACGCGCCCAGACTCGAAGGATGTACGATGCGCGCCATTGGCCTGATCCTGATGCTGGCGCTGTTGGCGCTGGCGGTGTTCTTTTCCATGGCGAACCGCGACATCGTCGCGCTCGGTCTCTGGCCGCTGGATATTCGGGTCGCTGTGCCCTTGTTCGCGCCCATTCTGGGGGCGGTCGTCATCGGGTTCGTGCTGGGATGGTTCGGCGGCTGGATGAAGGCCGGTCAGGCGCGCCGGCAACTGCGCCAGGCAATGCGGGACGGCCGGGATGCGGCGGTCGAGATCGATCGCCTGAAAGCCGCGCTCAAGGCGGCCCAAAGCAGCGAGACGCAATCCACAAGCCGGGAAGTTGCGGCCTGAAGCGCCTGTTTCCGGCGGCGACGACGAGCGGCGGAGCGTCCCGAACGGCGGGTGCGGCAGGTTGGCGTGAGGCACAATCCTTGCCCGGCGCAAAGCCTGTCCGAGCCCAAGGGTTACCAAGCGTCAACGCTTGCCCATTCATAACTATCCGATAGGTCTGCCGTGCGGCGGACGTCGGTGAGGCCCAGGTTGCCATGGCGCGGCTAAATTGGCGTGATAGAGCGCTTTATGACGATGTGTACGGTCGTCGCTTCGATCGGTGGTTCGGCGTCGGCGCCGGCATCGGTCTTATCGCCGTCGGGGTGGCGGTCGGCATCTTCGACACGAGCGAGGCCGCGATGCAGATTACGGTAATCATGACGATCGCCGGGACGTTGGCGTTAATGGCTGCATGGCGGGCGCCGCTGATTTTGTCGCCGTTCAGTTTACTATTCCTTGGGTTGATCAGCGCATTCTGGCGCTTGACGCCGGGCGTCCGGCGCTTGCCGACGCCCGATGACGAAGGGGATAAACACCTCTGATGGCCCGCATCGATGTTAAAATCTGCGGTTTGAAGGACGAAGCCGGCCTCGCCGCCGCCCTTGCCGGCGGCGCGGCTTATGTCGGCTTCGTGTTCTATCCGCCATCGCCGCGCGCGATCGCGCCCATAGCGGCTGAGCCGCTCGCGGCGGCGGCGGCGGGGCTGGCGAAGCGCGTCGGCCTGATCGTCAACGCCTCGGATATCGAGATCGCGACGATCCTGGCGGCGACGCCGCTGGATATCCTGCAATTGCACGGCGACGAAACGACGGAGCGGACGCGCCAGATCCGGGCTCGCTTCGGCCTGCCCGTGATCAAGGCGACGCCGATCGCGACCGCCCTCGACCTGACGGCGGCGAATGCCTGGCGGGACTGCGCCGACATGCTGCTGTTCGACGCCAAGCCGCCGGCGACGGAAGGCGCGCTGCCGGGCGGCAACGCCCGGGCGTTCGACTGGTCGCTGCTGGCGGCCGCGCAGCCCGTCGGACCATGGATGCTGTCCGGCGGATTGACGCCGGAGAATGTGGTCGAAGCGATCCACATGACCGGCGCGACGGCGGTCGATGTCTCGTCCGGCGTCGAGCGGACGCGCGGCGAGAAGGACCCGGCGCGGATCGCGGCATTTCTCAAGGCGGCGGACGCCGCCTGACGGTTGGAAAATCCGGGTCCTGGGGCTATTGTCCGGCGCGAGATCGATCCGGATTCCCCTTTTTCGAGAGAACCCCAGTCCGATGAACCCAGTGGGCGCGAATTCCTTCCGCGGCGGCCCGGACGAATATGGCCGCTTCGGCCTGTTCGGCGGCCGCTATGTCGCGGAAACCCTGATGCCGCTGATCCTGGAAGTGGAGAAGGCCTACTATGCCGCCCGCCAGGACCCCGAATTCCAGCGGCAGATGGATTATTATCTGGCGCATTATGTCGGCCGGCCGAGCCCGCTCTATTTCGCGGAGCGGCTGACCCGGCATCTCGGCGGCGCGAAGATCTACTTCAAGCGCGATGAGTTGAACCATACCGGCAGCCACAAGGCCAACAACGTGCTGGGCCAGGTGCTGCTGGCGAAGCGCATGGGCAAGACGCGGATCATCGCGGAAACCGGGGCCGGCCAGCATGGCGTCGCGACCGCCACGTTCTGCGCGCTGTTCGACCTGCCTTGCGTCGTCTACATGGGCGCGACCGACGTCGCCCGGCAGGCGCCGAACGTCGCGCGGATGAAACTCCTGGGCGCGGAGGTCCGGCCGGTGACGTCAGGCGCGCAGACCCTGAAGGACGCCATGAACGAAGGCCTCCGGGACTGGGTCGCGAACGTCCACGACACCTATTACGTCATCGGCACCGCCGCCGGCCCGCACCCCTATCCGGAAATGGTGCGGGACTTCCAGTCGGTCATCGGCCGGGAAGCCCGGGAGCAGATGATGGCGGCGGAAGGCCGTCTGCCCGACTCCCTCGTCGCCTGCATCGGCGGCGGCTCCAACGCCATCGGCCTGTTCCACCCGTTCCTGGACGAACCGTCGGTCGCGATGTACGGCGTCGAGGCGGCGGGGCGCGGCGTCGAGACCGGCGAGCATGCGGCGGCCATCGGCGGCGGCTCGCCCGGCGTGCTGCACGGCAATCGCACATACCTCTTGCAGGATGACGACGGCCAGATCCTGGAAGCCCATTCGATCTCGGCCGGGCTCGACTATCCCGGCATCGGGCCGGAGCATTCCTGGCTCGCCGATCAGGGGCGGGTGAACTACGTCAACGCGACCGACGATCAGGCGCTTGCGGCATTCCAGCTTTGCGCGACGCTCGAAGGGATCATCCCGGCGCTCGAGCCTGCCCATGCGCTGGCGTTCCTGATCCGCTGGGCCGGCGATCTTCCGGCCGACCATCTGGTCATCATGAATATGTGCGGTCGGGGCGACAAGGACGTTTACGCCGTCGCCGAACGCCTGGGCATCAAGACATGAGCCGTCTCGAAGCGCGCTTCAAGGCGCTCAAAACCGAAGGCCGCGGCGGTTTCGTGCCCTTCCTGACGTCCTGCGACCCGGACCCGGCGACATTCGCCGCCCTCCTGGCGGGGCTGCCGGGCGCGGGGGCCGACATCATTGAAGTCGGCGTGCCGTTCACCGATCCGGCGGCTGACGGCCCGTCCATCCAGGCGGGCGGGCTCCGCGCGCTGAAAGCCGGCGCCAGCTTGCGCAAGACGCTTGGCCTGATCGCAGATTTCCGCAAGCAGGACCAGATGACGCCAATCGTCTTGATGGGCTACTTCAATCCGATCTACCGCATGGGCTGCGCCGCCTTCGCCGAAGCTGCTGCAGCGGCAGGCGTCGATGGCCTGATCACCGTCGATCTGCCGCCCGAGGAAGAGGCCGAACTGCGCGAGCCGATCCAGGCCGTCGGCATCGATATCGTGCGCCTGATTGCGCCGACCACGGACGATGTGCGCCTGCCGAAGGTGTTGAAGCATGCCTCCGGTTTCATCTATTACGTTTCGATCGCTGGCATTACCGGCACGCGGACGCCGTCCCTCGACTCGATCGCGGCCGCGGCCGCTCGCTTGCGCCGGCACACGGATCTGCCGCTCGCGGTCGGGTTCGGCATCCGGACGCTGGAACTGGCGGGCTCGGTCTCGCGCGTCGCCGATGCGGCTGTCGTCGGCTCCGCGATCGTCGAGCGGATTGCGTCGAACCTCGATGCGGACGGCAAGGCCAGGCCTGGCCTCGTCGAGGACGTCCTGGCCCTGGCGCGGACGATGAGCGACGCTGTGAGGGCGAAAGCATGAGCTGGATCGAGAACTACGTTCGTCCGCGCATTCAGCAACTCGTCCGGCGGACGCCGACCCAGAGCGATCTCTGGCGCCAGTGTCCCGCCTGCGGCCAGATGATCTTTCATCAGGACCTCGACCGCGCCCAGATGGTGTGTCCGAACTGCAGCCATCACATGCGGATCGGCGCCAAGGCGCGCTTCGACCTGCTGTTCGACGCGGACGGGCACGACGTGCTGACCATGCCGCAAACCCCGGCCGACCCGCTGAAATTCCGGGACCAGAAGCGCTATACCGACCGCTTGAAGGACGCCGTCAACAAGAACGGACCGGGCGACGCCTTGAAGGCTGCCGCGGGCCGAATCGATGGCATGCCCGCGGTCGTCGCCGTGCTGGACTTCGCCTTCATGGGCGGGTCGATGGGCGCGGCGGTCGGCGCCGGGTTCGTCGCGAGCGTCCGCGCCGCGATCGAGCGGAAGGCCGGGTTCGTCGCCATCACCGCGTCCGGCGGCGCGCGCATGCAGGAAGGCATCCTGTCCCTGATGCAGATGCCGCGGACGGTCGCCGCGCTTGGCATGCTGAAGGATGCGGGCCTGCCCTACATCGTCGTCCTGACCGATCCGACGACGGGCGGCGTATCGGCCTCCTTCGCCATGCTAGGCGATATTGCGATCGCGGAGCCGGGCGCTGGCATCGGCTTCGCCGGACAGCGCGTCATCAAGGAAACCATCGGCCAGACGCTCCCCGAAGGCTTTCAGCGCGCCGAATACCTCTATGACCATGGCATGATCGATATGGTCGTGACGCGGGCCGAGATGAAAGCGACGCTCGGCCGCGTCCTCAGCTTGCTGATGCAGCCGACGCGCGCCGTGGCGAATCTGCCAGCGCTGGTCGCGGACACAGCGAAAGCCGATGCGGCCGCGCCGGCGCAAGCGGGAGTCGCCTTGAAGCCCGGCGGCAAAGCGTCCCGGGCGCGAGCGACCGAGCCGAAACAGCCAGAAACGAAACAAGCCGAAGCGACAAAGGCCGAGCCCAGGACGTGACGCCGGCGGTCGCGCAATCGGCCGTATTCAAGCGTCTCCACACCCTCCACGGCGCGACGATCGAGCTTGGCCTCGACCGCGTCTCGCGGCTCCTTCAGGCGCTTGGCTCGCCCGAGCGGCGATTGCCGCGCGTCATCCATGTGGCAGGGACGAACGGCAAGGGGTCGACCGTCGCCTTTCTGCGGGCCGGGCTGGAAGCCGCGGGGCTGACGACGAACGTCTTCACTTCGCCGCCGCTTATCCGGTTCGGCGAATGCATCCGCCGCCGGGGCCGGCTAATGGACGAGGCGGACCTGATCGGGGCGCTGGAGCGGGTCGAGCGCATCAACGCCGGCCAACCGATCACGTTTTACGAATGCCTGGCGGCGACCGCCTTTCTGCTGTTCGCGGAAGAACCGGCGGACGTGACCCTGGTCGAGGTCTGTCTCGGCGGGCGGGACGACGCGACCAACGTGTTTCCCCATCCGGCCGTCGTCGCGGTCACGCCGATCGACATGGACCATATGGAATTCCTGGGGCCGACGCTTGGCGACATCGCGCGGGCCAAGGCGGGCGTCATCAAGCCCGGCGCGGCGCTTGTCGCGGCGCCCCAGGCGCCGGCGGCGCTCCAGGCGCTCCGGGAAGCAGCGGAAGCCGCGGGCGTCGCCATGGCTCTCGGCGGCGTCGAATGGCATGCGGCGGCGACGGCGGACGGCATGACGTTCACGGACGGCGCTCGCCAGTTCCGCCTCCCGGCGCCGGCGCTTGCCGGGCCCTGGCAGATCGGCAACGCCAGCCTGGCGCTCGCGGCGCTGAACCGCCTGCCCGGCTTCAAGCTGACGGCCGCGCATGCGGCGTCGGCGCTGACCGAGGCCGAATGGCCGGGGCGCCTGCAGCGCTTGACCGACGGCCCGCTCGCGGCGCGCGCCAAGGGCCGCCCGCTCTGGATCGACGGCGGCCACAATCCAGCCGCCGCGCGGGCGCTTGCGGGCGCGATCAAGGCCTGGCCGCTGCGGCCGACGGCGATCGTCGGCATGCTCCGGCGGAAGGATGCGACAGGCTTTCTGGCGGCGCTGCGGCCGGCCGTCTCCGAGGTCGCCTGCATCGCGATCCCGGCGGTCGACGCCTACCCCGCAGCCGCCCTGGCGGCGGCGGCCGCAGCGGCTGGCCTCGCCGCGACGCCCTATGACAGCCTGGAGGCCGCGGTCGATGCCGCGGCCGCGCACGCCCCCGCCGATGCGCCAATCCTGATCTGCGGATCCCTCGCGCTCGCGGGCCATGCCCTTCAATCAACGCGGGCTATGGACCTATAGGGCAGCCCTGATTTGGCGCTATCCTAGCTCGCGCTTCTCATATGCTAGCCCAATATCCTTACCGTCCCACACGTAGCAGAGATGCCGTTCTTGCCGACAGTTGGAGAGGACGGGCGGCTTGAATACTGCCGCACAGGATCCGCCTGCCCGGCGCACGCTGTCATAGGCGATGCCGTGCGAACCTTTACTGCGAAGGCGTCGTCCCAACGCCTGTCCTGCGCTATAGTCTTTTAGGTCATAGATCTCCGGCAGCGCTGATTGTTGACCGCGTAGATCATGGAGCTGTGCGTTCAAATCGACGGCGTAGACGCGCATGTCCAATTCTTGTGCCGCTTGCATTGTCGCGCGCATGAAGGCCGCCCGGTGATGCTTCGTCTCGGCGATCGCCGTCTCGATCTCGGTGTCGGCCGGAGGCACCAGCTGCGCGCCGT
>CALAHN010000009.1 GCA_937891825.1 uncultured Alphaproteobacteria bacterium | reverse complement strand
TACACGTACCGAGACGAGAAGGAACTGATAATCTCCGCGACAGAGCAGGAGCACGCCGACGCCTTCTCGGCCAATTTTGGCATCGGCGCAAATTTTGATTTTGAGAACGGCCTGCGCCTTGGTGCCGCCACCGGCGTACTCTCACTTGGTCAGGACACGATTGGTATTTTCGGCCAAATTCGCCTTAGTATGCCGCTAAATTGATTTCTTGCGCGAGGGTAAGAGGAAATCGTCGGCGACGTGCCCCTCCTTTCCGGGGAAGGTGGGTTTCTCGGAGACTGTTAATACGAGGCGGAAAGGGCTCGATTCGCCTTCGTAGGGCTGACTAAAACAGATTGCGGAAATGTGGCTAAAATAGAATGGGTCTGTTTTGTTTTAAACTCGCCTCAGCCGCCCGGCCGAGCGCGCGTTGGGAAAGCCTTGCATTTCACTATGGACAAATTCTATCCCGCGCTATGGGAAGAAATAGGACGGCTACGGCTCGTTTCAGCGGGCGCCTGTGGTTCACACGGCGCGCGCCAGCGCCCGAATGGAAGTCCTGTGCATCAGGGCATGACCTGAGGACTTTTAGGCGGCCAGCGGCAGTTTTCTCCACAGAAAACTTCACACAATCGCGTAAAAAGCTGATTCAAGTGCGATTCTTCTCTTGCGCCCGCGAGTCGTGCTCGGTCAATATGCCGCGACAATTGCAGGATTGAGCCGTTTCGGCGGCTCGCTGCCAAGTTGGGGGCCGACGCCATGGAGCAGGACTTTTCGCATCCGCTCGATCTGGTCGAAGAAATTTTCGTCGCGAACGACTGGAGCTTCGAGCGCGCCGTCGCCGATGAACTGGTCGCGGATATCGGCGGGCGTTGGGCTGACTACAGCTTGATGTTCGGCTGGCGCGACGATCTGGCGATGCTGCAGTTCGCCTGCGCCTGCGACCTCCGGATCAATCTGGACCGGCGCGGCGCGTTCTATGAAATGCTGTCCCTGGTCAACGATCAGATGCCGCTCGGCCATTTCACCATCGACCCGACATCCAATCTTCTGGTGTTTCGCCATTCCAGCTTGATGCGCGGCCAGTCCGGCCCGACCATCGAACAGCTTGAGGATATGGTCGAACTGGCGCTCGCGGAATGCGACCGGTTCTATCCGGCGTTCCAGTATATGATCTGGGGCGGCAAGTCGGCGTCCGACGCGGTCGCCGCCGCCTTGCTGGAGCCTGTCGGGAGGGCCTGAGCCATGACAAGCGTGCTTCTGGTCGGTTGCGGGAAAATGGGCGGCGCCTTGCTGGCGGGCTGGCGGAAAAGCCAGGCAGCCAGCCGGTTCGTCGTCGTCGAGCCGACCGCCGCCGCCGTGGCGCACCTGAAGGGGGCGGCGGATGTGACCATCGTCGACGCGCTTCAGGACGCGCCGGCCGACTTCCAGCCGGACGCCATCGTCATGGCGGTGAAGCCGCAGAGCATGGCCGAAGTCGCGCCGCCCTATGCCGGGCTCGCAGGCACGGCCGTCACGCTCTCCATCGCCGCCGGCACCCCGATCGCCTTCTTTGAGGCCGCTTTCGGGCCGTCGGCCGCCATCGTCCGCGCCATGCCGAACACGCCGGCCGCCATCGGCCGCGGCATGAGCGTGCTCTGCGCCAATGCCGCCGCCACCGCCGATCAGCGCGCCCTCAGCCAGACCTTGATGCAGGCCGCAGGCGCCGTCGACTGGATCGAGGACGAAAGCCTGATGGACGCGGTGACGGCGCTCTCCGGCAGCGGCCCGGCCTATGTCTTCCACCTGATCGAAGCGATGACGGCGGCGGGCGTGGCGCTTGGCCTGACGCCCGAGCTTGCGGCGAAGTCGGCGATGGAGACCGTCGCCGGCGCCGGCGCGCTCGCGCGCGAAGCCCCCGAGGATCCCGGCACGCTGCGGAAGAACGTCACCAGCCCCGGCGGCACGACGGCGGCGGCGCTTGGCGTGCTGATGGCCCCGGACGGCCTGACCGCGCTCATGACCAAGGCGATGACCGCCGCCCGCGATCGCGGGCGCGAACTCGCGAAGGGCTGACCGCTTCCCTAAGCGCCAGTCTCCGCTTACTCTCCCCGGCAAAACCATTCAGTGTTCCCGAGGAGACGTTCATGCCTATCCGCTGCAAAGCCGCCGTTCTGCGTAAATCCGGCGCGGCCCGCCCGTTCGCGCAGTCCATGCCGCTCTCGATCGAGGAGATAGAGCTTGAGGATCCGCATCCGAGCGATGTCGTCGTCAAGATCGCCGGCGCCGGGCTTTGCCATTCCGATCTCTCGGTCATCAACGGCGACCGGCCGCGCCCGGTGCCGATGGTCATGGGCCACGAAGGCTCGGGCGAGGTCGTCGAGGTCGGCGCGGCGGTGACCGACGTCAAGGTCGGCGACCATATCATCTTCCAGTTTTCGGCCTCCTGCGGCCGCTGCCGCCGTTGCCTCGAAGGCCGGCCGCAGGTCTGCGAGCGCGCGGCCGCCACCAAGGGCGCCGGCGACCTGATGTCCGGCGGCAGCCGCATCAAATCCGCGAGCGGCGAGCGCGTCTCCCATCACTCCGGCGTGTCCTGCATGGCTGAATATGCCGTCGCGGACCGGGGCAGCATCGTCGTCGTCGACAAGTCGCTGCCGCTGGCGGACGCCGCGCTCTTCGGCTGCGCAGTCATGACCGGCGTCGGCGCGGTCATCAACACCGCCCGCATCCTGCCGGGCGATTCGGTCGCGATCATCGGCCTTGGCGGCGTCGGCCTGAACGGCATTCTGGGCGCGAAGCTTGGCGGCGCCGACAAGATCATCGCCATCGACCTTGAAGATTCGAAACTCGGCCTCGCCCGGCAGTTGGGCGCGACCCACACCGTCAACGCCCGCGACGCCGATGCGGTCGCCCAGGTGCGTGAGATCAGCAATGGCGGCGTCGATTATGCGATCGATCTCGCCGGCACGATTCCGGCCATGAACACCGCCTACGCGATCACCCGGTATGGCGGCTCGGTCGTGACGGCCGGCCTGTCGCCCTCGACCGCGCAGTTCTCGTTCAACCAGGGCGATCTGGTCTCGCAGGAGAAGTCGATCCGCGGCAGTTACATGGGCTCCTGCGTGCCCGTCCGCGATATTCCGCGCTTCATCAGCCTCTATCAGCAGGGCCGCTTGCCCGTGGATCGCCTGATCGACGGCCGCGTCGGCTTCGACGGCCTGAACGCGGGCTTCGACAAGCTGCAGGACGTGAAGACCGTCCGGCAGATCTTCGTTCCCGGCGCCTGACCGGCGCCCAATCAAGGAGAATCTCGCAAATGGCCAATTGCATTGTCGTCGTCCAGTTTCCGCTGGCCAAGCGCCCGGAAGCCGAAGCGATCGCGTCCGGAACCTCGACCGCGCCGACCTACCGGGGCCTCGCCGCCAAGGGTTTGATCCGCAAGGACTACCTGAACGGCGACGCCGGGACGGGCGGGGTTTATCTCTGGGAAAGCCGAGCGGCCGCGGAAGCCTGGTTCACGCCCGAGCGTCAGGCCATGCTGACCGAGAAGTTCGGCGCCGCGCCGACGCTGACCTGGTACGACACCCATGTCACGGTCGATAACGTCAAGGGCGAGACCCGGGTCGACGGGCGGGCGATCTCCGAAGCCCAGGCGGCCGAGTAGCGCCCGAATGGCTGACATCGCGCCTCCGCCGCTGCCGCGCGGCCTCAAGGCCTTCGACCTGACCGGGCATGTCGCGCTGGTGACCGGCGCCTCCAGCGGCATCGGCCGCTCGTTCGCGGGCGCGCTTGTCGATGCGGGCGCGCGGGTCGTCATGGCGGCGCGCCGCGAAGACCGGCTGCAAGCCATGGTCAAGGAGCTCGGGCCTGACAAGGCCGCCTATGTGGTCGCCGACGTCGGCGATCTGGCGGGCCTGGCAGCGATGGCGGCGGCGGCGCGCAAGCCCTTCGGCGACCCGGATATCGTCGTCAATGTGGCGGGCAATACCGTCCGCAAGGCGGCGGAGGATCTGTCGCCGGCGGAATTCCTCTCCGTCATCCAGGTGCAGTTGATGGCGCCCCTGCATGTGGCGCAGCAGTTCTATCCGGCGATGAAGGCGAAGGGCTGGGGGCGGATCGTCAACATCGGCTCGATCACCACGAGTCACGCCTTGCCGGGGACGACGGCCTATGCCGCCTGCAAGTCGGGCATCGCCGGGCTGACGCGGGCCATGGCGAAGGACTGGGGGCCGCACGGCGTCACGGCGAACGCCATCTGTCCGGGGTTCTTCCCGACCGAACTGACCGAGCCCGTCGTCGCCGACGCAAAGCGCTGGCAGAACAACGCCGACCGCACGTTCCTTGGCCGGAATGGCGTTACGGAAGACATGCATGGCGCGCTCGTCATGCTGTGCTCGGAGGCCGGACGCTATGTCTCGGGGCAGATGCTCTATGTCGACGCCGGGTTCACCGCCAACTGATGTGCAGCCGACCGACCCACGGCCGCACGGGCTGAGCGAGCAGCTTCCCATCCATGCCGTCCTCGGCGAGCTGACGGCCGCGCTCGACGCCGGTCCGAACGCCGTGCTCGTGGCGCCCCCAGGCGCCGGCAAGTCGACGGTCGCGCCCCTGGCCCTGCTGGACCGGCCCTGGGTCAAGGGTCGGCGCATCCTGATGCTGGCGCCCAGGCGGCTGGCGGCGCGGGCGGCGGCGAGCCGCATGGCGGCGAGCCTTGGCGAACAGCCAGGCGAGACCGTGGGCTACCGCGTCCGCATGGAAAGCCGCATCGGCCCGGCGACCCGCATCGAAGCGCTGACCGAGGGCGTCTTCGTCCGCCAGATCCTGGCCGACCCCGAACTGGCCGATGTCGCGGCCGTGCTGTTCGACGAATTCCATGAGCGCAGCCTCGACGCCGATCTCAGCCTCGCGCTCGCGCTCGACGTCCAGGCGAATTTGCGGCCCGATCTCCGCCTGTTGCCGATGTCGGCGACCCTGGACGACGCCCGCATCGCCGCCCTTCTGGGGGACGCGCCGGTCGTGCGGTCCGAGGGGCGGATGTTTCCGGTCGAGACCCGGTATCTAGGCCGCCCGACGGACCGCCGGATCGAGGATGCGATGGCGGCGGCGATCCGCCGGGCGCTCCGGGAGGAGACGGGCGGCATCCTCGCCTTCCTGCCGGGACGGGGGGAGATCGAGCGCACGGCCGAACGCCTGCTCGACCTCGAGGGCGCTGTGACGGTATTGCCGCTGCATGGCGGCCTCGACCCGCGCGCCCAGGATACCGCCCTGGCGCCCCTGCGCTCCGGCCGCAAGGTCGTGCTGGCGACGGCGATCGCGGAGACCAGTTTGACGATCCCGGATATCCGCATCGTCATCGACGCCGGCCTCGCCCGGGCGCCGCGCTTCGATCCCGATGTCGGCCTCTCCCGGCTCGTGACGGAACGGGCGACGCTGTCTGCCGTCGAGCAGCGGCGCGGCCGGGCCGGGCGCGTCGGCCCCGGCGTCTGCTACCGGCTTTGGGACGAGGCCGGGACGCGGGCGCTGTCGGCCTTTCCCCGGCCCGAAATCCTGGAAGCCGATCTCGGCGGCTTGGCGCTGGCGCTGGCGGACTGGGGCGCCGCGTCCGGCGCCGGCCTCGCCTGGCTCGACCCGCCGCCGGCCGGTCCTTTCGCCGCCGCCGTGGCCGACCTCGAAAGCCTCGGCGCGATCGCCGGCGGCGGGGTGACTGCCCATGGCCGGCGCCTGCTCGCTATCGCGGCGCCGCCCCGGCTCGCCCACATGATCGTTCAAGCCGCGGCGGCGGGCGAGGGACGGCTCGCCGCTCTCGCTGCGACCGTCGTCGCGGAGCGCGGGCTCGGCGGCGGCGGGGTCGACCTCCGTCCCCGGATCGCGCGGTTGCTCCGGGAGAAAGGCGGGCGATCCCAGGCGGCGCGCGGCCTTGCTGACCGCATGGCGAAAGCCGCCGGCGCGCGGGCCGGCGAAGCGGTCGACGCCGAGCGCGCCGGCGCTGTCCTGGCGCTCGCCTGGCCGGATCGGCTCGCGAAAAGTCGCGCCCACGGGCGTTTCCAGATGGCGAACGGCCGGCAGGCTTTCCTCGACGAAACCGATCCCTTGGCGGCGGCCGAATGGCTGGTCGTCGCCGACGCGACCGGCCGGGCGGCGGAAGCGCGCATCCTGGCGGCGGCGCCGCTCGATGCCGAAGCGGTCCTGGCGCTCGCCGACCGGCGGATCGAAACCCGGCGGCGGGTGTTCTACGATATCGCGAGCCAGTCCGTCCGCGCCCGCGTCGAACGCCGCATCGGCCGGCTGACCCTGGGCGAGCAGACAGCGACGGCCGAGCCGGACGAGATCGAGGCCGCCTTGATCGACGCCGTCCGCGTCCACGGCCTGGATCTCCTGCCCTGGACCGACGCGGCCCAGGCCTGGCTCGCCCGCGCCCGCTTCGTCGCCCTGATCGCGCCCGATGTGCCGGACCTCTCAGAACCGGCGCTGCTGGCGCGGCTGGAGGCGTGGCTGCCGCTCGCGCTTGGCGGCGCCCGCCGCTTGGCGGATATCCAGCCGGGCGCGCTGACCCAGGCGATCAAGACCCTCGCCGGCTGGACCGCGACGGCGCAGATCGAAGCAGCGGCGCCGGAAGCGCTGACGCTCGCGAACGGGCGCAGCCTCAAGATCGACTACGCGGACCCGAACGGCCCGTCGGCCGATGCGATCCTGCAGGACCTGTTCGGCGTCCGGACCCATCCGGTCGCGGCGGGACAGCCGGTGTTGCTGCGCTTGCTCTCGCCCGCCCGGCGCCCGGCGCAGACGACCCGCGACCTGCCGGGATTCTGGGCTGGAAGCTACGCGGCCGTCCGGGCGGACTTGCGCGGCCGCTACCCGAAGCATCCCTGGCCGGACGACCCGGCGGCCGCCGCGCCGCCGGCGCGGCGGGGCCGACGATGAGGGTTCACGAAGATTTTGTTTGACTAACCCATACAATAGGCTGTGAAAATTCGAGTTCAAGAAAAGCGGGCGAAAAAGTCCTGGCAGGCCAAACATCCGTCGAAACGATGACGGCCAAGCCAGCGGCGCCGCTAGGGCTGGGGGACTCGCGTGATATCTGTTGTGAACGGCCAGTCGTTGTACTGGCGGATGGATGGGCCTGCCGACGCGCCGGTGGCGGTGCTGGCGCATTCCCTGGGCGGCAGTCATCGGCTGTGGGACTGGCAGGTGGCGGCGCTCGCCGGGCGTTGGCGCGTCCTCAGGTATGACCTTCCAGGGCATGGCGATAGCGCGGCGCCCGCATCCGCCCCGACGTTGGAGCGGTATGTCGCCGACGCGGTCGGGATCATGGATGCGGCGGGCGTTGGGAAAGCGCATTGGGTCGGTCTGTCGCTGGGCGGCATGATCGGCCAGGGCCTGGCGCTGGCGCATGGCGACCGGCTGCTGTCGCTCGCCCTCTGCAATACCGCGGCGCTCGCAGGCCCCTGGTACCGGGAGAATCTGGCGCGCCGGGAGAAGGTCGCGCATGCGTCCGGCATGGCGGCGATCTGGGAGATGACCAAAACCTTCTGGTTCACGCCCGAATTCCTGGCGGCGGAAGATCCCGTCTATCGATCGGTGCGCAAGGTTTTCCTTGCGACATCGATCGCGGGCTATGTCGGCGGCGCGGCCGCGGTCGCGGAACTCGCCTACCTGGCGCGTCTCTCCGGCATTCGGACGTCGACCGCAGTTATCGCAAGCGCCGCCGACCCGATCGCGACGATCGGCCATGCCGAAGCCATGGCGGACTGCATTCCCGGCGCGGCGCTGCATGTGGTCGAGGGCTACCGGCATTTCTCTAACGTCGAGGCGCCGGCGGCCTTCAACGCCTGCTTGCTGCCGTTTCTGGAGGCGAACCGAGCGGCGTAAGGCCGGCCATTCCGTATTCGGCAGGTTCGGGTTAATCTTCGGCCGGAGCAACGAGACGGATGGAGGATACGATGATCGGTCGCGGTCTATTCACCTGGTCTGCCCTGGCATTGGGGGCGGCGTTGTTTGCGGCGCCCGTCCAAGCCGGCGATACGCCTGCGCCCGCTGGCGCCGCCGTCTATTTCATCGCGCCGGCCGACGGCGCGACGGTAAAAAGTCCGGTCCTGGTGCAATTCGGCCTGACCGGCATGGGCGTCGCGCCCGCCGGCGTCGAGAAAGCCGGCACCGGCCATCATCACCTGTTCATCGACCGTCCGGACCTCGGCCTCGGCCCCGACGGCAAGGATGAGCTCGAAGCCAACATCCCGGCCGACGAGCAGCATGTCCATTTCGGCGGCGGCCAGACCGAAACGACGCTGGCCCTGCCGCCCGGCAAGCACAGCCTGCAACTGGTGCTCGGCGACATGAACCACATCCCCCACAACCCGCCAATCAAAAGCGAGATTATTACGATTACGGTGGAGTAGGCGCGGGCGCCCTCATGCCGCCGGGCGCTTATTTACGGTCGTCTGCGCGGGCGGCGCCCAGGCTCTTTAATTGGCTGCCATGGCCGCATGTTTATGAACAGATTTCGACATAGGTTTGCGATATAATGTATTTTCGACATTCGTGATATGAATTCGACCGGTGGTTTTGGATGCGGCTCTCCAATATTGTCGGGAGAGCCTGATCTTGTCCGATGTGAGACTCGCTGGCTGCGGCGCGTTGGCTGGTGGTCTTGGGTTTGAGTGGTTATTTCGTTACTTCTCTCGTGTCCCGAAATTTTCGTATACTACGAGTGCTGAGGAGGCAGGCTTTGTAATTTTACGTTAATGAAGTATCGGAATCAGGGGCCTCTATTGAGAAAGATTTATAAATATGCGTTATAATATCTACCATATATTTTAAAGTTTCTTTGGACATCGAAATCGAAAATAATTCGGATTCTCGTGTCATTGTAAAATTTCTTTCCAAGAATGTATATTGCGCTGTTATTCCATTTTTGTTTTGGTGCCTTTTTAGATTTTGGGGTCGGCCAGCCATCTCCCCAGCATGAGCCACGGCATTGCGCAGCTTATTATAACTTGGAAAATTATTCTTAGAGCCTGAATCAAAAGATCATGAAGGCTTGCAATGGGTTGCGATCCTT
>CALAHN010000008.1 GCA_937891825.1 uncultured Alphaproteobacteria bacterium | reverse complement strand
CGCAGCCGTTTGCATCGCAGCCGTCGTCAGCTACTGGTTATGAGTCTGGAGCCTATGTCTATTCGCCGTCCGTGTCGGCGAAGCTGGATGAGATATTCACGGCGTATGATGTTTACGGGCCGGATGAAGACCGCCGGCCTTATACCTCGACCCGCTCAATGCTCGGCCGCCCGGTCCATGCCTCCCTACAATCGCTCGGCGTCGCCTACTACGAGGAGTATGAGGGCGAGGACAATCAGTACAGGGAGTTGCAGATGCGCCCGCGGCCAAGGCTGAAGCGCATGGCGGCTCGTATGAGGGCGTGTCGGTGGGCAAGGAAACACGGGCGGGAGTTCAAGGCGCTCCGCTTCGGCAGAGCGGAACACTGGAGCGAATTTGCGCGTCTGCCGCCGATCTTTGCGACATTGCCGCTGAACTGGGATCACAAAACAACGAACCTCGAAGCCAGGGTCTCGAACTGGTTGGCCGCTGGCGATATCGCGGCGACGGCGCAGGCTTCCTACGCGGTTTGGCGGCGCTATGCCGAACCATTCCTTATCCACACCGCGATGGAAGGCGGAGAAGAAATTTGCGTGCCCTCACACTTTGGAAGCGGCTTGGACAACGAGGGCGGCTATGGTCAGATTGACCAGCAATGGTATGTTCATGATTATTATTTCTGGTTAATGAAAGGGCAGAGTGTCGGAAAGTATTATGGCGATGCAAAAGACATATCGTTTAGTGGAGATGATGTAGGGGAGTGCGTTTTGGATGAATTTGAGCATTTGTATAGCCCCGTTTGGCAGGTAATAGACGACCAAATAAAATCAAATCCGATTTTAAGGACGATTATTAATAAAAGTAATTCAACAGAGATATTGAATAAATTGCTAAAAATACCTGCTGTTTCGAACGCTGCTAATCGTTATGATAAGAGCAGTGCCATAGCTGCATTTAGGAACCATTACATACCTGTAAAAACATGGAGAAAAAGTAATAAGAAATCTACATTAAATATAGAGGATGAAAAAAGAAGAAGTGATATTAAAATGGATTAATATTTTAGGATGAAAATATCCTTGTAGTTTCATAAGTTATTATTTTTATTAGATAATTAAAAGTATACCAATATTTATGAGAGCATTCATAAACATGTAGATTTATAATTTTAATGATTTAATTTTTGCAATATCTCTGCTTTTAGATTATTTATAATATGCAAAAATAATTTGCAATATTATAATTGTAGTGAAACACCTTGAAACATAATGTATTATAGAAAACTAAACAGGAAGGCGCTTTGCGTATGCTAGAGACTTCCTAGAAACAGAGCCATATTATTTCAGTGGCGTCAATCTTCTTTTGTGATTGTATCGACATTTTTAATTGATCGAATCATGGATACGGAGTAGTTTTCTATAAAGTATGTACGAAGCCATTCGTCAAGATTCGCAACGGAAAGAATATTATTGATATTTTTCTTCAGTGATTTAATTTTATGAGCGGTGAGTCCTGTTTCATGTTCTAGGTATTTGTATTTTAACTCCATTGCTTCCAAAATATATTTTTTAAATTCATCGGAATTAATAGCTATAAACGCATAAATATTAATTGTTTTGTTATTATATTCATTATCGCCATTTACATCAGCGTCAGAAGCGTGCTTATCGTAATTTTGTTTTTGTGATATTGGATAACCACCAGTTTTTACATTAACAGCGGATGGTTTATCTCTGAGATCAGAATTCAAAATTTTGATTTTATTATCTTTTATGTTAATAAATTTTTTTCCGGGGATCAAGGCGTCTGGCTTTATTTTAGACGCGCCTCGGCTTAGCCTAAGAGATTTTTCTATCCTTTCTCCCTCCGCTTTAGACTGAGGCACCCTCTGCATACGCTTCGCTTGGGCCTCGCTTGGAGCGCTTGGGCTCCAGCGACGAAGCACATCTTCAAAATAGAACTCTCCAGCATCACCTATCGCCGCCTGTAAGTGAAATTTGACCTTTTCTCTAACAAATTTTGGGAGGCGAGATAATATATCATTGAAATTTTGACGTTCTTTTCCTGATAATTGAGTGACGCCCGGTCTATTCGCCATTTTTTCCACCCTGGCTTGCGCGGCGGCTTCTTTTCCGACGAACGTCGCGTGCCCTGCTTCCAGGAGATCTTTCGCGGTGTTTTGCGCGGCACGGGCGACTGTTGCGCGGACGGCGCGGTTAGCCATGCCGATGATCGGCGTCACCAAGCCGCCGGCAGCGTCTGCAGCATGGATGGCGGCGTTGCCGAGTTTGCTGGCGGCGCGGCCGTAGTCGCGGTACTGTAACCTGCCGTCTGGAAATTCGTCTTGCGCGGGCGCTGCGCGCCCTTGCCGGGGCATGCCCCGGCAAGGGCGGCCCATCCTGATATTCCATGGAGTTACGAAACCAACCATGGAGAAGCGCGAATGGACGGACGAAGGGATACGGCGGTCGAGGCCATCTTGGAGCATCTGATCGAGCATGGCGCCGGCGACATTGCCACGGTCTTTGGCCGTGCGTTCGAGTTGGCCATGCAGATCGAGCGCGAGCGATTCCTGCGCGCAGGCGCCTACGAGCGCACGGCCGAGCGCCAGGGCTATGCCAACGGCTACAAGCCGAAGCGCATCGACACGCCGGCTGGCACGATCACGGTGCAGGTTCCCAAGACCGCCGACCATGATGGCGATCCCTTTTACCCCCAGTCGCTGGACCGCGGCCGCCGATCGGTGCGAGCCGTGATGCTGGCGGTGGCGGAGATGTACATCAAGGGCGTGTCGACCCGCGAAGTCGAAGCGGTGATGCGCGAGTTCGGCATCGAGAGCCTGTCTTCCTCGCAGGTCAGCCGCGCGGCGAAGCTTCTGGATGACGAATTGGAAGCCTGGCGCACCCGGCCGCTCGGCGAGATCCGGTATCTGATTCTCGATGCGCGCTACGAGAAGATGCGCTTCGGCGGGGTCGTCCGCGACGCCGCCGTGCTCTCGGCGATCGGCATCGGCCCGGACGAGCGCCGCCGGGTGCTGGGCGTCTCAGTCGCCCTCTCCGAGGCGGAGGTCCATTGGCGGGCTTTTCTGGAGAGCCTGCAGGCGCGCGGGATGCGCGGCGTCGAATACGTCGTCTCCGACGACCACGCCGGCCTGCGCGCCGCCCGCAGGGCCGTCCTAGGCGGCGCGACATGGCAGCGCTGCCAGTTCCACCTCGCCCAGAACGCGATCCACCACGCGCCGAGCCTCGCGATCCGAAAGCGCATCGGCGCCGAGTTGCGCGCGGTCTGGAATGCCGGTTCGCTGGCCAAAGCCGAAACCGCTCTGGCTGAATTGGTCGCGACCTACCGCGATGCCGCACCAAAACTCGCCGCATGGATGGAGGACAGCGTGCCCGAGGGCCTCGCCGTCTTCGCTCTGCCCGAGCACCACCGACGCCGCATGCGCACCTCCAACCCCATGGAGCGCGCCGTCCAGCAGGAGCTGAAACGCCGTACCGTCAAGGTCAGGGTCTTTCCCGGCGAAGACGCCCTCGAGCGCCTCGTCTCTGCCATCCTTGTCGAGATCGACGAAAAATGGGCCTCCGACACCAAGGCCTATATCAAGTGGGAATGCCAGGATGCCTGAAAACGCACGCGCAGAATTTCCAGACAACAGGTTGCTCAATCGTAGTCGCCGGCGGCGAGGGCGTCGCCGACGCCTTGGGCGGATTCGTAGGCTGCCTCGCCAGAGCGTATGTTGCCGATGATGGGGGCCGCGTCGAGAACGGCCTGAGCGGTGCGTCGGTGGGCATAAGCCTCTTCCGCCAAGGCTTTGAATAGAGCCTGAAGGAGCGGCGTGCGTGCGGTTGGGCTAATATTTGGTTGGGTAATTGTCGCGATGATGCGTTCTGCGGCGGCGATGCGGTCCGCGCGCTCCATGAATAGCATCCCGTCGCCGATGGCGCGGTCATCGCCCTCCGATGCTTGGATGGCTGCCGTAAGCGCATCCAGGGGAATGGCTTTGCCCTGGGCGGCGGCTTTCAGAACTGCAAGCGCTGGTTGGAAGCGCGGTTCGGTGAGGTTCTGGGCCGTGTCGGGCGCCAAGCTTGTGACTGGGCGATCGTCGTCATCCAATAGCTGCACCATGCCCCGTTTGACGATACTGCGGCCAAAGCCCGTTTGCTTCCGGAATGCCGCCGCGTCGGTTCGCATTTGCATGACCGCTGCGGCTATGGCGGCGCTGTGTTTTGCCTTGTCCTCGGCTGGCAATGGGCCGTAAGCGGCGGCTTGGATTGTGGCCATGATGCTGCGTTCGAAGGGCGTTCCGCCGAAAATTGCGCGCGCCTGGTTCGCGCGCTCCTGCAGGTTCCGGCGCGTGACGCCAGCGATCAGGCTCTCGGCGTCGGCGTCCTGCAGCCGGTCGCGACCGATTTTGCCGTTCGCAAGGTCCTGCAGGCGTTTCGCTCGCGCCTCCTCCGCCATGGCGGCGGCGACGGGCGCCGCATATTTATCGGCGAAGCTGGTCGCGCCTTCGATGACGCTGGGCGGTAGGTTGTAGGGATGGCGCGGCGGCATATCATGCTCCATATATTCATGATATGTTCCATTTCGGCATGATTGCGAAAAATGCAAGTCCTGCGTGTGATTATATTCACCCTGCGCTGCGTCGCGTTCACGAAGGCCTCAAGGGCGGCTTGGCGACGGGGAGCGCGGCGGCTCCTCGCACGTCACACCGCCTTGGGCGGCCATGCTCCCTTGTACGGCTGGCGGCAGGCGCGTTCGACGAGTTCCAGGTGGTCCTGGCCGTAGAACATGTCGCCGTCGACGAAGTAGGTCGGCGAGCCGAAGACCGAGCGGGCGATGGCCTCGGCTGTGTTCGCTTCATACTGGGCGCGGACGGGCGCCGACACGGCGGCGTCGAGCAATGCCTCGGCGTCCAGGCCGACGCTTCCCGCCAGGCGAGCAAGCGTGGCGCGGTCAGCCAGGTCGGCGTCGCGCAGCCAGTGCTCCTCCAGAAGCGCGTGGGAGAGGGCGTCGGCGCCGTCCGGCGTCTGGCTGGCGGCGATCAAGAGGCAGTTCGGCAGCGTGATGTCGTTCCGGTGATGGGTCGGCATGCCGCCCATCACGGGCGCATTGCGATGCTCGGACCAACGGTCGATCTCCCGGCCGAAATAATAGGCGCGGACATGGGGCGGGCGGGTCCGGGTCGAGCTTGAACCGACGCCCTCCAGGCCGCGCGTCAGGTCGTAGGGCTTGTGGACGATCCTGCGCCCGGCCCGCTTGGCGATATCGAGGAACATCGCCGAGCCGATATAGGCGTAGGCGGAGTGGGCGGCGTAGAAATACTCGATATCGGCCAAGCGACGGCCTCCTTTTCTCGGGTCAGGCGGCGATCTGTTCGGCGGTCATCGCTTCGCCGGCGATAGTGGTGCGGCGCATGTCGCGGACCTGGCCGACATCGTCGAAGGGGCGGGCGCGGTGCATGGTCTGGCGGTTGTCCCACATGACGATATCGCCGGCGCGCCATTTGTGGGCGTAGACGAAAGGCGGCTTGGTCGCCTGCTCGTTCAATTCCCGCAGGAAGATGCGCGCCTCCGGCGTCGGCATGCCGACGATCCGGCCGGCATGGGCGGAGAGATACAGGGATTTCCGTCCGCTCTTGGGATGCACGCGGACGAGGCTCTGCCGGACCGGGCGGAAGCCCTGCTTTTCGTCTTCCGTCAGGTCATCGTCGAAGCCGAGCGCGCCACGTGAATAGAGCAGCGAATGCTCGCAGATCAGATGCTCGACCTCGGCCTTGGTCTTGGCGTCGAGCGCGTCATAGGCCTGGCGCATGTCGGCGAATTCGGTGTCGCCGCCTTCCGCTGGCACGATCCGGCCGGAGAGCAGCGAGTATTTCGCCGGCGTCGCGCGGAACGAACTGTCGGAATGCCAGAGCCGATTGCCGAGGTTGAACAGCCGTTGCCGGTCGTCGCGCCCATGCAGGCGGTTCTCGCGGTCGAGGTTCGAGATGTCCGCGAGATCGGGGCTGAGCCGGCGGTCCTGGGCCTTGGTGATGTTCGACTTGTTGTCCGGCCGCTCAAGCTGGCCGAAGTTCAGGCTGAACGCGACCTGCTGTTCGTCGGTCACCGGCTGGTCGTGGAAGACCAGCACGGCGAGCCGGTCCATGCCGGCGTCGATCGCCTGGGCCTCTTCCGGCGTCAGCGGCTTGGTGAGGTCGACCCCTGAGACTTCGCCGACGAAGCCAGGGGTCAGCTCCTTGATGTGAACGGCCATGACTATCTGCCTCCTCTATTCAAGCTGGGGCGAAAACATTTTCGTGTTTCTCCGGCCCGGTATCGAGTTCGCCTGCGGGCGTGATCGGCACGCAGAACGCCGGGTCGTGCTTCAGGGTCGGCAGGGCCTTCTCCGCGAAGAAGCGGAGGTTCTTTTCCGCCCGCTCATGGGGCATGCCGCCGAAGGAGAATTCGCCGACCAGATGCTCGGTCCCGGTCAGGCGGCGGAGTTCCGCGATCTGCTCGATGCAGTCCTTCGGCGTGCCGACGACCTGGATCGAGACATAGAACTCGTTCGCGGTCTTGCGAAAGCCCGGGTCCTTCATCTTGGAATAGGTCTTGGCCATCTTGCCGTAGGATTCGTAGCCTTTGACGTTGGCGAGGCCGCCGTCGGAAAAATTGTAGTGCCGCTCGATCGAGTCCCATTTGGCGCCGAGGTACTGCAGCGCCAGTTCCTCCGCCTCATCGCGGCTTTCGGCGCAGGCGACATTGGTCGAGACGATGGGCGGGCGCGGCGTATGGCCGACGGCCGCGGTCATCTCCCGGAACTTCACCACGTCCTGGGCGGCCTTCGACCATTCGTTCTGCATGATGACCAGCATGCCGAAGCCCATCTTCGCGATCAGCTCCGCCGATTCCGGGCTGACGGATGAGGCGTAGAAGCGCGTCTCCGGATTGGAGATCGGGCGCGGGCGGATCGACATCTTCGGGATCTTGAAGAATTCCCCGTCATGCTCGAAGACCTCGTTCTTGAGGGCTTTCATCACGATCTCGGCGGCTTCGGCGAAGCGCGGACGAGCTTCGTCCATCGGCACGCGGAAGCCTGCATATTCGCTGCGCGCGGCGCCGCGGCCGAAACCGAACAGGCAGCGGCCGCCGCAGAGGATATCCAGATGCGCGATCATTTCCGCGACCCGCACCGGGTCGTGCCAGGGCAGCACGATGACGGCCGTGCCCAGCTTCACGCGGCGGGTGCGGCCGGCGAAATAGGCCAGCGTCTGCGTCGGTTGCGGCGACATCGAATAGCCGGTGAAATGGTGCTCGAGCGCGAAAATGCTGTCGAAGCCCAACGGCTCGGCCAGATCGCCGATCGCCAGATGGTTCCGCATGACCGAGGCGTCGGACCGCCCCTCCTGCTGCAGCATGTTCAAGGATACGCCGACTTCCATGGCTTCTCTCCCGCAAGATTTTTGGATTTGCGGAGGATGATCGCCGATGCGCGGCTTGGCGTCAAAGGCGGGCGAAGTTCTCCATCGCCAGGGTTTCGACCGCATCCAGGCGGGCGGCATGCAGGGCCGGGGCTTCGATCGTATCGAGCGCCGCCACGTGTGCGGTCATCAGATTGCGGGCAAGGGCGGGGTCGCGGATGTTCAGCGGCGCCGGCTTTTCCAGCAATTGCAGCAAGGCGTTGGTCTTCGGCGTGTTGGACGTCGCGGCGACGAAGGGCGCGCCCAGGCTGAAGGCCGCGATGGTGTGGTGGAACCGGCCGGTCGCGACCAGGCTGGCGCTCGCGATCGTTCCCATCCACTCCTCCAGCGACCGGGCGACGCGGAGCTCCGTGCCCGACGGCATCCCGAAGCGGGCGACAGCCTCGAGGAAGCGGGTCTCGTCGGCCGCCGTGAAGGCGCGGGCGCCGTTCAGCAGCGTAACGGACCAGCCCTGGCCGCTCGCCCAGCGGGCATATTCGGCGAACGCCGCCGCGGTTCCGTCGTCGGCGCTGGCGGAGCCCGCGATCACCAGCCGCTTGCCGCTTGGCTTCGGCAGGCCAGGCAGCAGGCGTTTGGCCGTGAGCGGCAGACTGTCGAAGCTGAGCGCGCCCTCGACGCCGATCTTCTGCATCAGGTTCAACGAGACATGTTCGCGGAACGCCGCATACTCGACTGATCGATAGACCTTGCGGTAGAGGCCGTTGGTGATCGCGTCGGTGATCGCGGCCCGGTCTTCCGGATAGCAGGAATGGTTGATGATCTGGACCGGTTTGCCCAGTCGGGTCGCCGCGACATGGATCAGGTAGAGCAAGCCGCGCACATTCTCTGCGAGGCCATGCAGGGTGCCTTCGCCGTTTACGACGATGCGGTCGGCTTCGGCCATCTGGCGCATCAGCGCGGGATCGGCGGCGATGAAGGCGTCGAAGAATGCGTCATCGTCGAAATCGGCGCGCAGCACCGGGGCCGGGCGGGCCTGATAGACGGCGGGGATCGGGGCCGAGGTCAGGGCATAGCCCTTGTCCCGGATGCCCTGGCGGAGCGCCAGGCTCGTCGCGGTGCAGCCCCAGTGATACCAGGCGACCGTGTCGTTCAGCAGCAGGGCTGTCGGCTTGGCGCCGCGATTGACCATGGCCGGCGCCAGGGGCGCGCTCGCGACAGGCGGCTGGCCCGTCGTCGCCATGGTCTCGATGACCGTCGCCGCCGCTTCGATGACCGGACCCCAGACGCCCGGTTCTTCCTGGCGGACATGGGCGACGGACTCGTACCAGGGATTGCCGGCATCCGCCCCGAACCAGCGCCAGTCGGGCTCGTAGTTCAGCAGCATCAGCGTCGGGACGCCAAGCGCGCCGGCGAAATGGACCGTGGAATTGTCGATCGAGACCACGAGATCGAGGGCCGCGACCTGGGCCGCGAAGCCGTCGAGGTCGCGCATCGCATCCAGGTCCGGATCCTGGAGGATCGACGCGCCGAAGGTCTGCTCGGCCAGCATGATGTCTTCGGCGACGTCGCCATATTGCAGATTGACGAACCGCACGCCCGGCAGTTCCAGGATCGGCGCCCAGAGATTCAGTTCGGCGGTCCGGGCGCGGCCGGTCACGGGGTTGCCGCTTTGCCAGGCGATCCCGACCAAGAGATCGGTCCCGCCGGCGCGGTATTTCCGGCGGAGCGCCTGGACTTGCTCCGGATCGGGCTTCAGATAGGCCCCGCGCGGCCGCAGGTCTTCGTAGGTCGGCGCGACGAGCTGCATCAGGTCGCCGCCCGCGCATTGAAAGTCGAAGTCGTCGCTGCGGAAGGCCGGCAATGCCGGGTTCTGGCTTTGCCCGATCGATATCGCGGGGAAAGAGCGGCGGAACAGGCGCGCCATCCGGGCATTGGCTTCCAGGAAGACCGCGGCGCCCTGGTCGATCAACCGTTGCAGGAAGCTGGCATACATGACCTCGTCGCCGACGCCCTGTTCGGCGTAGACCAGGATTTTCTTGCCTTCGAGGTCAGAGCCTTCCCAGGGCGTGTGCTTGTGCGGCCGCACCTGATCGGCGAAACCGTCGGTCTCCCACCGGCGCCGATATGTGGCGGCGCCTTCCGTGAATTTTTTCAGCCTGAACTGGGTCAGCGCCATGCTGAGCGCGACCTTGCCGGATGTCGGAGCCAGTTCCAGCGCCTTGGCATAGGCTGCTTCCGCGCCAGCGACGTCCCGAAGGTCCCGCCGCGCCGCGCCAAGCGACGCCCAGATGGAACTGGCGTCCGGGGCCTGGGCGACGGCGCGCTCCAGAACTGCGACGGCGTCTTCAAAGCGCTCGGCCTGCCAAAGCGCATTGCCAAGCGCGCCCCGGATTTCAGCCCAGCCGGGGCGGAGCTCCAGCGTGCGTTCAAAGGGTTCGATCGCGGCTTCGGGCTGGTCGAGCCGGAAGAGCGCGATGCCCTGGGAGGCCCAGGCATGGGCGTCGTTCGGCGCGTGGTTGCAGGCCTTTTCCGCATAGTTCAGGGAGTCTTCGTATTGCCCGAGGGTCGCGAGCGCCATCGCGATGATGGCCGCAGGCGCGGCGGCGTTATCGACCGATGCGGCGATCGCCCGATCGAACGCGCCGGGGTCCGCCTTGAGGGCCGCCGCATCGGCCACGCGCGCGCCCAGCAGGCGGGCGATCTCGGCGGTTTCCGCCGGCAATTGGTCAGCGCTGCCCAGTCGTTCTAGCGCCCGATAGCGGCTGAGGCGGGTCGAGAGACTGTTCGGCGCGATGGCGAGCGCGCGCTCATACATTTCGACCGCAGTCGCGCAGTCGTCGGTTTGCATCAGCGTATTGCCGTAGGCCGTCAGCGCGTTGGCGTTGGCGGGGGCCAGGGCGACGGCGCGGCGCGCCGCTTCGGCGGCCGCCTGGCGATCGCCCAGGATCGAATGGCTGGCTGCGAGATTACTCCACGCCTCGACGCTGTCGGGCTGGAGCTTGACCGCGATCTCAAGGTCGCTGACGGCGCGGGCGTGCTCGCCTGCGCCCTGGTGGACGGCGGCGCGATTGACCCGCATCCAGGCCGCGTCAGGAGCTTGCAGAATCGACCGTTCGATCATCGACAAGCCTTCCTGGCGGCGGCCCTTGTGGACTTTCGCCAGGCCAAGCAGGTGCAGCGTCTCGGCGCTCTGATCGCCGTCGCCGATCAGCGCTTCCAGGCGTCGTTCGGCCTGATCGTACTTGCCGGATTGCAGGAAGCCTGCCGCCGCGCGCCGATCCTTCTGGTGCAGGGCGTCGCGTTTGCGGGCGTGCTTGTTCGGTTGGCGGCCGATTGGTCCGACCTGATTTTTGCTCATCGATCATCTCCCGCGCGGCTGCGGGCCGGCACGTGCGTTACAGTCGCCGCGGTATGGTTAAGAGCGATTAAAGCTCGAACCGAATCGGGTAACGACCGTTCGACATGACGTGCTGGCGGCCGATCCGGCGGGGCACGTCAACGACGATCGGCGCGCGGAGATTGGCCGAAAGCGCGACGCCCTCGGCTTCCCGGCGCGCGGAAACGATCAGCAGCGTCAGCGCGTCGCACGGGCGAACATCGCATTGCTTGTAGGCGTCCTGCAGGTCGTTGGGATCGATTTCGTTGGCGGCGGACGCCGCTTCGGTCACGATGAAGCCAAGGCCCGGATCGTCCAGGGATTGCAGCAGCTTGAACCGCTCCATGCCCGGATTGGGCAGATTGAGCACGGCATACTCGCTGCGGCCGTCGAAGCCCAGTAGGCCGCGCGGGAACGTCAGGACGTTGCTGTCGACGATTTCGACCTCGCCGATCCGGCTTTTGATCCGCCGGCGCGGTTCTTCGGTCGTTTCTGCTTGGATCGCGGTTGTCATTGGCATTGCGCTCACAGTTGCGCCTCCGGTGGTAAGGTGCGCCGTCCTCAGGAACGGTTAATTTCGGTCGATAGCCTTTAAAGAAACGACGTCAGCGTGACCTGGCGCAGCCGCGCCATGGCCGCGAGCGCCGCTTGCATCTGGGCTTGCTCTTCGCTCAGCCGCGAGATCGCCTCGGCAAGGTCGACGTTCTCGATGTCGCTGACGCTTTCGTCGAGCGCGAGCGTAAAATCCTCGAGCCGGGTGGTTTCCTTCTCGAGCACCGCCAGCGACCCGCCGACGCGGCCGCGCACGTCCGGCAGTCTTTGCATCGCCTCGTTGATCAGGCCGAGCGCCCGATCGATCCGGAGCCGCGCCGCCTCGGGGTCGGATGTATCTACCGTCTCGGCGATCTTCAGGCCGCGGATCAGCTTCTCGAACCCGGGGTCGTTCGCCTTGACGCCATAGTCGATCGACAAGCTGTCGCTCGCCCGGTGCCGCTGCACCTGATCGTCGCCTTGATAGTAGAATGCGTCCGCCGTCGTCAGGAATTCGCCGTCGGCCGGCAGCAAGTTCAGATCGACGGGCGGCGTGTCCGTGCGCGCGCCGGAAAACAGGCTGCGGCCGTTCAGTTCCGAGTTCAGCAAGCCGGCGATGGACTGCAACATGCCCTGCATGCGGCCTTCCATATCGACTTCCGCGACATTGTTGGCATTGCCCGCACTGACGAACAGCGTCTTCGCTTCGGAGGCGATCTCCGTCACCTGGGCGATGACGGATTCCATTTTCTGCAGGCGCAGATCGACCGTGCGGTTGTTTTGCATATAGAGGTCGGCGCGCGTGCGTTCGCCTTCGAGCGAGACAAGCCGCTGCGCCTGCCGCCCGATGTCGGCATATTCCAGTCCGACCTTGCCGGTCGATATCTGCACCTGCACATCGCGCGTGCGGTCCAGCGACCGGTTGAGGCCGGACAGCATCAGCGCATGGCTGGCGGTATCAGAGACGCGGGTCATGGCGGTCCCTTCTTTCTATCGCTTCATCTGCATGAGGGTCTGCATCATCTCGTCCGCGGTGGTGATGACGCGCGCCGATGCGCTGAAGGCGTTTTGCAGAATCAGAATGTTCGCCAGTTCTTCATCGACATTTACCGCGGTGCGATCGGAGAGGCGGGTCTGGAACTGGGCGACCAGGGCCTCCTCGAACGCCAGTCGCTCCGCGCTGTCGGCTGCGAGCTGGCTGTTCAGGCCCAGGATCTCCGCGGCATATTCGTGGATCGGCTTTGTGATGGCGGGCAGCCCGCCGACGGCCGGCATGGCGCGGTCCGCGCTGAAGATCGCGGCAAGCTCGCCGACGACCGACCCATCGCCGACGGCGATGGCCCGGTCCGCGCCCGCGACCGGCGTCGTCGCGGCCAGGGTGACTCGGCCGCGGGCCAGAAGCTTCGGATCGTCCACGATATCCGCGCGCACCTGGAGCGCGCCCGCGATATTCGTCGGGTCGTCGCCTTCGACCGCGCCAGGCGTCTGGAACAGATCGTTCAGGCCGAAGAAATTCGAAAAGCCGGCGAACGCTTCTGCGCCGGAGCCGTCGTCGAAGCTGATCTGGGCGTCCGCGCCGCCGTTCAGATCGACCAGGCCGACGGCGTTGTCCGACGCCGCCGCCGTCAGGCGAAGTTGGCCGTTCGCGACGACCGCTGAACCGTCGGCGCCGAGGCCGGCGTCGATCGCGGCCGCGACGCCGTCGATGGTGTAGGAGCCGGCTGGCAGGTCGAACGCGGCGACGGTCATGCCCTCGTCATCGGTGACGACGAAACGGACGTCGCTGCTGACGGTGATCAGATCGGTCGCCGGGTTCTCGAACACGCGCCCGCCGGTCAGGGCGTTCGCCCCCGGCAGCCCCATGCCGCGATTGTGTGCAAGGTTGGCCATGTCGCGCACGTTTTCGGCGAAGGCGTCGATCTGCTTGTGCAGGTTGGGCAGCACCTGATCGCGAACATCGAGCAGGCCGCGGATGCGGCCGTCGCGGATGTCGCGCTGGATGACGGCGCCGTCGGCCAGGGTCAGGTCGTCGTAGGTCGTGCCGAGAATGCCGTTCGACGAGCTTTCATACTGCAGGGGAATGGGGTCGCCATCGAGCAAGGGCCGGGAATCGCCGGTATAGATGACGATCTCGCCGGAACTGCGCTGGAAGGTCTTGATGTTGATTTCCGTCGCGATCCGCTTGAGCGCCTGGTCGCGCCGGTCTTCGAGGTCGCCTGAATCGGCGTTCTTGCCTTGCAACGAGGCGATCTGCTCGTTGAGCTTCGCAACGATCTCAAGATCGGCATTGATCGCATCGACGGCGTTCTCGATCTCAAGATCGGCCTGCCGACGCAGGCGGACGATCTCGTCGGAAATGTTGTTCAGGTCGCGGGCGAACAGCACTGCGGCGTCGACCATGGCGTTGGCGCCGGTCGAGCTTTCGGGCTCGACCGCCAGCGTCTCCATGCGGGCCGTCAGATCAGCGAGGCGCTGCCCGATCGAGCTGTCGCTCGCCAGCGTGCCGAACATGTTCTGGGTATTGGTCAGGAAGCGATCCTTGACCTCAGACCGGCCGAATGACGCGACTTCGGTGCGCAGTTGATTGGTGATGAAGGTTTCGGCCGCCCGCTCGATCTTCGCGATCTGGACGCCGCCGGCCGTGCCAGAGGAGGAGATCGATTCCCGGTGCGCGATCTTGCGGCTATAGCCTTCGGTATTCGCGTTCCCGATGTTGTGGGACGCGATTTCAAGCCCGCGCTGATTGACGGCGAGTCCCGTAACGGCTGTGCCTAAAGCGGAGTTGATCGACATGCTTGGCGGACCTTCGGCCTGGCGGCGCTAATGACTAAAGCTGGCGGCTGACGGAGACGGGCGTGTAGTGAGCGCTTCCGGCGCGGCCGGGGCGTCCGGCGCGGGCGGCCAGGGCCGCCGCCGGACCCAGACGGCCGGGACCGTAGCTTGGCCGCTCATTGGCTTCGGCGGCGGCTTTCGCCAGCGCTTCGACCAGGCGGCGATTGGCTTCGGCCGCGGCGCGCAATTGCGCGACATTCCGGTCGATCGCGGCTTGCAGGCGGCGGGTCGCATCGGCGAGGTCGGCCTGGATCGCCGGGGCGACGCTGGCGCGCAAGGTCGGCTGCGCCTGCAGCGCCTGCAGTTTTGCTTCATAGCTGCGGATCAGCCGGGCTTTCTCGCCCCGCGTCCGCTCGAGCGAGGCGATGTCGCCGCGGCGGAGGGCTTCGACTTCGCCTTCGAGCGCGCTGATCAGCCGGCTCGTCGCCAGAACGATTTCGCTGACGAGACCGGTGGAGGATCGATTGCTCATGACTATTGGCCTTCCTGTGCTGCGATAATGGTCTTCATGACGGCGTCGGAGATGCCGAGCACGCCGGATTTCGCCGTGTCTTCCGCCCAGGCGTCGGTCAGCAGGTCGCGGAACATCCGCTCGCCCGCGCCGCCGCCGAAGACGGAATCGACCGGCTGGTCGCGCATCGCCAACTGGAACATCTGTCCCAGGAACTGGGCCTCGAAAGCTTCGGCCGCCTTGCGGGCGGAGGCGCTGCCGCCGCCGGTCGCGACGGGGGCCCGCAGGGCGTTCGCGCCGCCGGCCTGGGCTGCATTCTTGACGGCAAGGATATCCATCACATCACCTGAATTTCTGCGTGGAGCGCGCCCGCCGCCTTGATCGCCTGAAGGATCGACATCATGTCGCGCGGACCCACGCCGAGGGCGTTCAAGCCGTTCACCAGATCCTGCAAGCTGACGCCGTCGTCGAGGATGCCGAGCTGGCGGTCCGTGTCTTCCTGCACCTCGATTTGGGTGCGCGGCACGATGGCGGTCTGGCCGTTGTTGGCGAAGGGATTGGGCTGGGAAACCTGGGGCGTCTCGGTCACGCGGATGTTCAGGTTGCCCTGGGCGATGGCGACCGTGCTGATCCGCACTTTCTCGCCCATGACGATGACGCCGGTCTGTTCGTCGATCACGACGCGGGCCGGCAGGTCGGGCGTCACCTCCAGCTGCTCGATTTCGCCCATCACGGCGACGATGTTCATGCCGCGCGCATTGGCGGCCGCGATGTTGATCGCTACGGTGCCGGGGTCGAGCGCTTCCGCGGCTGCGGGACCAAGCTTTTTGTTCACGGCGGCTGCGATCCGGCGCGCGGTGGTGAAGTCCGGGTTGCGCAAGGCCAGGCGGAAGGTTTCCAGGTCGGCGAGCTCGAACGGCACTTCCCGCTCGACGATCGCGCCGGAAGCGATGCGGCCGCTGGTCGGCACGCCCTTGGTGATGGTTTCGCCCTGGCCGGCGGCGCTGAAGCCGCCGATGGCGACCGCGCCCTGACCGACCGCATAAACTTCGCCGTCGGCGCCGATCAGCGGGGTCACGAGCAAGGTGCCGCCTTGCAGGCTTTTCGCGTCGCCAAGGGCGCTCACCGTAACATCGACCCGGCTGCCCTGGCGGGAGAATGGCGGCAACAGGCCCGTCACCATCACGGCGGCGACGTTCTTCGTCTGCAGATTGGCGCCGCGGGTATTGACGCCAAGCCGCGCCAGCATGCCGACGACGCTTTCACGGGTGAAGACCGCGCTGCCCAGATTGTCGCCCGTGCCCTCAAGGCCGACGACAAGGCCGTAGCCGACAAGCAGGTTGTCGCGCACGCCTTCGAAATCGACAATGTCCTTGATGCGCGAACGGGCTTCGGCGGCGCTCGCCAGGCCGACAAGCACAAGGGCGGCGGCGAGGATGAGGCCGAAGCGGCGGACGATATCGGGTATGGCATGCATTGTTGGGCGAACTCTCCAAAGGACAGCCCAGCCTATGCGAACGCCGTGCCATCCAGGTGCAACGGCCTAATGGTATGATTAAAGGGAGATTTCCCGCAGGAGCGCGGCGTCGCGATCGGGGGCCCGGCAAGTCTTGCCCGGCTAGGATGGGCATGCGCCACGTCGTTAACATCATCTTTACGAGAGTCCGGCGAAAGTCGATTTGTTAATCGTTTTCAACGTCACTGCGCGCGAACCAGGGGGTTCGATGAAAATCACGAGCAGCAGCGGAGCGCGAGGCGTCCGTCCGGGCGCCCAGAAGCGTTCAGGCGGTCCGGCGAACGCCGGCAAGTTCGCGGAGCATCTGGGCGGCGCCGTGTCGACGGCGCAGGCCGATGCGACGGCCGGGCCCGGCAGCGTCGCCGCCTTGCTTGCGGTACAGGCCGCCGGCGATGCGCTTGAAGGCAAGCGCGAAGCCTATGCGCGGGCCGATGGCCTGCTGAAGCGGCTTGAGGCCGTGCGTCTGGCCATGCTCGAAGGCCGACTGGATGTCAGCGCCCTGCGACGGCTACAGGCGGACATGCAGCGCGAGCAGTCGCGCGTCGCGGATCCCGACCTTGCCGAGCTCGTCGCCGAGATCGAGCTGCGCGCCGCCGTCGAACTCGCCAAGCGCGGGTTATAGATCGACCTGGTTTTTTGCGAATCCGCTGACTGCCAAACCCGGCGCCCGACAGCGCCAAAATGCGCATCGCACGCCGACTTTTCACCCCTGCGTCGGAGGGTCGCAAAGCTGCGTTGACGGGACAGTCGCCCCGATTATACTGCGCCCCGCATCACGGCTAGGGGGAATGCAGAGATGGCGATAACGCTGCCGCCTGACTATAAGCCAACGGACATGGAAGAGTTCATGAACCCGTTGCAAACAGAGTATTTTCGAAAGCGTCTACTGGATTGGAGAGAGCAACTTCTGAAAGAATCGAACGGCACAATTTCGACTCTCAGAGAGCACACTTCTTCTGCTGCGGACATCGCGGATCGGGCTTCTGTCGAATCCGATCGGGCGCTTGAACTTCGGACTCGCGATCGCGCGCGTAAGCTGATCAACAAGATCAACGACGCATTGCGGCGGGTCGAGGACGGCTCCTACGGCTACTGCGAAAAGACCTCGGCGCCGATCGGCGTCCGGCGTCTCGAAGCCCGGCCGATCGCGACGCTGAGCATCGAAGCGCAAGAGATGCACGAACGGACGGAACGCCAATACCGCGGCGACTGATCCGCTGTCCGACAATTGACGCCGCCTTAGTGCGGCGTTTTGTTTAAGAATTGCCGCAAACATACCCTTGTTTGCGGCAATTTTTATTCGCCGGTCTGGAGGACGCGGCCATCCCGGCGCGCGCTGTTGAAGGCGTGGATGAACAACCAGAGCGCGCCTGCGATCAGGCCGACATTCAACCCGGCCGCCCAGGCGAAATGGCCCCAGTCGAACCGGCCGTCGATCATCACGGACCGCATGCCCTCGAAGACGTGGGTCGACGGCAGGGCGAGCGCGACCGGCTGGAGCCAGGACGGCAGGATCGACACGGGGTAATAGACTGCGGAGATCGGCGCGAGCGCGAACACAGTGACCCATGCGAGGCTTTCGGCGCCAAGCCCGAAGCGCAACAGCATCGCGCAGACCGCCAGGCCGACCGCCCAACTGAACAGCACCAGCATGGCGAAAAACCCGATGAGGCCAGGCCCGATCGACGTTACGGCGAAGGCATAGAGCGCCCATGCTGCGAGGGCCGCCGGCAGCAGGCCGATCACCGTCCGCGCCAGGCTGACCGCCATCAGCGCGATCGCCAGTTCGATCGGCCGAAGGGGGGAGACGAACATCTGGCCGAGATTGCGCGACCAAAGCTCTTCCAGGAACGAGACCGAGACGCCGAGCTGGCCCCGGAACATCACGTCCCACAGCAGCACGCCCGCCAGGAACAGGCCGCTCGCCTGCGCCAGCAGCGTCGAGTGCTGTTGCAGATACTGGGAAATGAAGCCCCACAGGAAAATTTGCATCAGCGGCCAGTAGCCGAGTTCGATGATGCGCGGCCAGGACCCGCGATACAGGTAATAGTGGCGCAGCATCAGGGCGGCGATGCGTCCGACGGGCGAGAGGTTCCGCTCGATGCTCATGAGGCGGCGCCCCCGCCGTTCGAGGTTCCGCGCGCAATGTCGAGGAAGACCTCCTCAAGCGTCTTGCGGCCATGGCGGGCGACCAGGGCGGCCGGGGCGCCGCGGTCGACGATGCGGCCGGCGCGCATGATCAGGACGTCGCCGCACATGCGCTCGACCTCCGGCATGTTGTGCGACGCGAGCAGGATCGCCGCCCCGGTTTGCGCCTGATAGTCCTGCAGGTAGCGGCGGATCCAGTCGGCGGTGTCCGGATCCAGGCTGGCGGTCGGCTCATCCAGCAGCAGCAGTTCAGGCTCATTGATCAGGGATTTCGCCAGCGCCGAGCGGGACTTCTGCCCGGCCGAGAGCGTGCGCGTCATCCGGTGCATGAAGCTTTCGAGATCGAGATCGCGGGCGAGCGCCCTGATCCGGTCCGCCGGCCGGCGGACGCCGAAAAGGCGCGCGTAAATTTCAAGGTTCTCGAACACCGTCAGGCGTCCGGGCATTTCGACATAGGGCGAGGAGAAATTGATGCGGGCGAGGGCGCGCGGGTCCCGCTTCGCCACGTCATGGCCGAAGATCCGCGCTTCGCCCATGGAGGGGATCACGATCCCCATCAGCATGGACATCGTCGTCGTCTTGCCCGCGCCATTGCCGCCGAGCAGGCCGGCGACCTGGCCGCGTTCGACCGTGAAGTCGATCGCGTCGACGGCCGTGACGGCGCCAAAGCGCTTGCCCAGGCCGCGCGCGATGACGGGCGTGCTCGGTTCGGGATCGGACATGACGGGACGCTCGAGGCTGGATCAACCCGCCCATCGGCCAATGCGCCGAGGAGCGAATGCAAGCCGCGTTCTTACGCCATCAAGGCAAGCCGCGTCCAGGCGGACGCACTGGGCGCGGCTTGCTCTGTCTTATCGATAGCGATCAAATTATCCAACCTTAGGCGATTCCGCCTAAGGTCGGTTTGGTCTAGTGGCGGGTCAGCGGCGAGAGGTCGAAGCGCAGCGCGAAACCGTCGCCCGTGTGGCGCACGACGACGCCGGGCATCTCGGCCACGTCCTCGACGAACAGCGTCACCTGATCGCCGACCGCCGGCCGTTCCTGGGTCAGGATGTTGGCCCCGCCAGCCGAAATATCGCCGACCGCGCAATCGCGCCATTGGCTGGCATAGAATGCCTGGGCCTGGTGCGGGCAGGGGTAACGGTCGTACTGGCGCCGCTCGCGGCCCGACGGTTCAGCTTGCTGGACGTGCATCGCAGTCATCTCCCAATTTCTTGCGCGTCCGAAAGATGCAGCATAGAATCTTAACCGACTGTTGCCGGATAGGCAGGGCGGCCGGCGACGAAGCGAATTTCCTGCAATCGCCCCTGAATCGGAAAGAGTGCGCGCCAGTTATGGCCATTGGATTGAAAGAAGGACGTCGCCGACAACGCCGTAAGCAGCGGGGCGCATTGCTCAAGTTCGCCGCTGCCGCGATCGCGCTCGTCCTCCTCGGGTTCTTCGCTTACGAGACCGGCACCGTGTTCGCTCAGCGCGAAACCCGCAGCCTGCGGGAGGAAGTCGCCGAACTCAAAGACCAGATGAACAGCATCGACGCCGAAAACCAGAACCTGAAAGCGCAGCTCCGCGGCGCCAAGGGCCAGGTCGCGGAATGGAGCCAGCGCTACGAGCAGGACGTCCCGACCGGCAAGGCCCAGGAATTGTTTCGCCTGCTCAGCGCCTCGCTGGAGAATGGCGTGCCGGCCAGCCGGCTGGCCTTCGTCATCCGCGAGGCGAAAGCCTCGACCGAATGCCGGAACGAGCCTGACGACAAGCGCTTCATCCTGCGCACCAGCGGCGGGCGCGGCCAGAACAACTGGGTCGGCTTCGCGAATACGTCCATCGTCGTGACCGGCATCGGCGAGCCCGCGGTCAACGGCGACGGCGCGCCCCAGGCGTGGTTCGACCCGGCGAAGCCCGTCACCATCACCTTCACCCGCGTCGGCGGCGCGAAGACGGATGTGAAGGGCCTGCTGCCGCTGTCTCATGGCGTGGTGCTCGGCGACACGGAATATCGGTTCAACGTCGTCACCGGGCCGCGCGGCTTCGTCGTCGTGACCGGGGACCGCTGCAAGTACCCGTAAAGCCGGAACGGCCGGGGCAGACATCAGGGGGAAGCGTCGATGGAATTGAACGACGTCATCAGGACCACGTTTTCGGCGCGCGCGTTCACCGACGATCCGGTCGACGACGGCGCGCTTTATGACATCCTCGATATCGCCCGCTTCGCGCCGAGCGGCGGCAACCGGCAGGGCAACCGCGTCGTCATCGTGCGCGATCCGGCGACGCGGGAAGCGCTCGCCAAGCTGGCGGAGCCGGCGGCGAAGCGCTATGCGGCCCAGGTCAAGCGCGGCGAGAACCCCTGGAACTCGGTGCATCCGACCCAGGCCTCGGCGGCGGAGATCGCCGCGACCCCTGCGCCGGCGCCCTTGACGGACTCGTTCCGGAACGCGCCGGTCGTGCTGGTCTTCCTGGTCGATCTACAGGTCGTCGCGTCGATGGACCAGGACCTTCCCCGCGTCGGCATGATCAGCGGCGCCTCGATCTATCCCTTCGTCTGGAACGTGCTGCTGGCGGCGCGGCAGGCGGGCCTCGGCGGCACGATCACGACCCTGGCGGCGGCGGTGGAGCCTGAGCTCCAGGCGCTCCTTCGCGCGCCCGCGCATTTTGCGGTCGCGGCCGTCATGCCCCTCGGCAAGCCGGTGAAGCAGCTGACCAGACTGAAGCGCCATCCCGTCAACCGGATCGCGACCGTCGGCGCCTTCGACGGCCCGGCGTTCGAGAAGCCCTGACCGCCGGCCTTGCCCTCGGCGCGCCGGGCGCTTATCTCGGGGCGCATGACCCAGCCTCCCGCCATTGACCCGCCCGCCATTGACCTCGGCCTAGACGGCCCCCGCAGCGCGACCCGCGTCGTCGTCGCCATGTCCGGCGGCGTCGACAGCACCGTGACCGCCGCCCTGCTGCATGAGGCCGGCTACGACGTCGTCGGGGTCACCTTGCAGCTCTATGACCATGGCGACGCCGCGCCTACGGGCCGCACCTGCTGCGCCGGCCAGGACATCTACGACGCCCGCCAGGCGGCGGCGCGCATCGGCATCCCCCATTACGTGCTGGACTACGAGAGCCGCTTCAAGGCCGCTGTGATGGACGATTTCGCCGATAGCTACATGCGCGGCGAAACGCCGATCCCCTGCGTGCGCTGCAATCAGTCCGTCAAGTTCAAGGACCTGCTGGAGACCGCGCGGGACCTGGGCGCGGCCGCGCTCGCGACCGGCCATTATGTCGAGCGGCGCCTGGGGCCAGCGGGGCCGGAACTGCATCAGGGCGCCGATCCCCAGAAGGACCAGAGCTATTTCCTCTTCGCGACGACGCCGGCGCAACTGGACTATCTCCGCTTCCCGCTTGGCGGCATGAGCAAGGCCGAGACCCGGGCGCAGGCCCAGCGCTTCGGCCTCGCCGTCGCCGACAAGCCGGACAGTCAGGATATCTGTTTCGTGCCGAACGGCCGCTATCAGGACGTGGTCGCGAAGCTCAGGCCCGGCGCGATCGAACCGGGCGATATCGTCGACCTGGAAGGCCAGGTGCTTGGCCGCCACCAGGGCGTCATCGGCTTCACCGTCGGCCAGCGGCGCGGCCTGGACCTGGGCGGCGGGACGGAGCCCTATTACGTGCTGCGCCTGGAGGCGGACGCGCGCCGCGTCGTCGTCGGCCCGCGCGCGGCGCTCGCCTGCGCCGAGGCGCGGCTGACGGACGTGAACTGGCTGGACGCCGGCGCGATGGACGGCCGCCCGGTCAGGGTTAAGCTCCGCTCTGCCGCGCCGCTCGCCGAAGCGCGGATCATGGCGTCCGGCGCGGGCGCCGCCAGCGTGCATCTGGCGGAGCCGCAGTTCGGCGTGGCGCCGGGTCAGGCGTGTGTTTTTTACGACCTGGAGACGCCGACGCGGGTTCTGGGCGGCGGCTGGATCGCCGCGGCGCCGACGCCGCTGACATTGAGCGCGGGCAATGGCTTGACACCCATTCCATCGCCCGTCATATAGCGCCCTCTCATCGCCGCGCGCCATCCGCGCCTGCGGCCTGTGGCGGGGTAGCTCAGTGGTAGAGCAGGGGAATCATAATCCCTTGGTCGGGGGTTCAAATCCCTCCCCCGCTACCAATGAAATCATGAGCTTAGAGGAAATCAGAGATTTCTTAGGCTCGCCATAGGCTCAGCGGTGAGGGCCCGGTGAGCCCAAAGGGCAATGGACCAACCGGCGCTCGATTGTTCGAGTTCCGAAATTCAATATCAGTCGCCATGTGCTTGATTGGTCCGAGCCACACCGAAAGGCCGGACGGACGACCGCTCCGGCCTACATATCCCGAGTGACCGAAAAACCGTCTGCTTCAATGGGGGCATCCACACACGGCGCGGTTCACTTCTACCTTCATACGTAGTCGAGCCCAATCCGTGTGAGCGTGCCGCCAAGCCGTTGGACCAGGTTGAGCGCGTATTCGTAGCGGAGTTGCGCGACTACACGTGCCGAGTACGGTTTCTGAATCATGCCATTGCTTCCTTTTTCGGGGAAACCTAGCAGCGCGTGGCGGATCAACTCCGCCCGCGCTGGGGTAGCGTCCACGGACGTGGTGTAATTTCATCGCCGTCAACGGTGTAATCCCGGG
>CALAHN010000007.1 GCA_937891825.1 uncultured Alphaproteobacteria bacterium | reverse complement strand
CCACCGCCAGGGCGGCAAGAAGGGGTTTCGCTAACATTTGATCGATATCTCCTTAAAGCGCTTCTGGGCCGGTTTCGCCGGTGCGGATACGGACCGCCTGCGTCACGTCGAGGACGAAAATCTTGCCGTCGCCGATCCGGCCGGTATTTGCGGCTTTCTGGATGGCTTCCACGGCGCCGTCGACCATGGAATCGTCCACGACGACTTCGATTTTCACCTTGGGCAGAAAGTTCACCGTGTACTCGGCGCCACGGTAGATTTCCGTCTGCCCTTTCTGGCGGCCGAAACCCCGTGCTTCCGTCGCCGTCAAACCTTGAATGCCCATCGCCGTCAGCGCTTCGCGCGTTTCGTCGAGCTTGAATGGTTTGATGACCGCCATGACCATCTTCATGCTGTTCTCCTCATCCTGCGTCGCCAATGGGCGGACACGTCAGGACTCCCATAACAAGAAACGTGCCAGTCGGTTTTCCGCCAGAATCGCGGCCGTTCATACAAGCCCGCGCCATGACATGCCTATATTTTGACCATGTCTATTAAATGTGCAGCCTAAAAATTAGGCGCCGCTGCGGCGTCAAGGCGCTAGCGCTGGAATGGCGTGCCCCTATGCTATGCAGATGCATGACGCGCTGCCCGAACCGACTGTCGATGTCCTTGTCGCTGGCGCAGGCCTGAACGGCCTGACGGCGGCGCTGCTGCTGGCGCGCGCCGGCGCCACGGTCGCGGTCGCCGATCCAAGCCCGGCCGAAACCTTGGCGCATCCCGATTACGACTGGCGGACGACCGCCGTCGCCCAAGGCGCCATGCGCCTCCTGAAGGATGTCGGCGCGTGGGATGCGGCATGGCGGGACGGGGCGATTCGCGACATCCGGATCGTCGACGGCGCATCGCCGCTGTTCCTGCATTATGACGGCGCGGCGCTGGGGGAAGGCGACCTCGGCTGCATCGTGCCGAACGCCAGCCTGCGAGCGCGCCTGTACGCCGCCGCCGCCGCGCATCCCGCCATCCGGCTCTACCTCGGGACCGGGATCGACCGGTTCGAGAGCGGCGCGGCCGCTGTCGACGCCGGCCTGGCCGACGGACGCGCCATCCGGGCGCGCTTGCTGATCGGCGCGGACGGGCGCAACTCGCCGACCCGCATCGCCGCCGGCATTCCGGAGCGCACGATCGACTACAAGCAGACGTCCATCGTCGCGACCGCCGCCCACGAACGCCCGCATCGGGGCGTCGCCCTCGAACGCTTCCTGCCCGGCGGACCGTTCGCCGTGCTGCCCCTGCCGGACGCCGCCGACCGCGACGCCGCGCCCTGGCCCCATCGCTCCTCCATCGTCTGGACCGACGCCGCGCCGCTTGCGGCGCATCTGCTCGGCCTTGACCGTCCGGACTTCGACCGCGAACTCGCGCGGCGCTTCGGCGATCATTGCGGACAGGTTCGAAGCATCGGGCCGATCGGCGCATTCCCGATCAAACTGGTGCTGGCGCTGCGCATGACGGGCCGCCGGCTGGCGCTGATCGGCGACGCCGCACGCGCCATTCACCCGATCGCCGGCCAGGGCTTCAATCTCGGCCTCAGGGATTCCGCGGAACTTGCGGACGCTATCGGCCGGCAATTGGCGCTTGGCCTCGATCCGGGCGCGCCGGACCTGCTCGCCCGATATCAGGCGGCCCGCCTCGCCGACGCCGCCAGCCTGGTCGCTGCGACGGACGGCGTGAACCGCCTGTTTTCGACCGATTTCCGGCCGGCCCGCCATGCCCGCAGGCTCGGCCTTGCGGCCGTGCAGGCGACGCCGCCCTTGAAACGCCTGTTCATGCGCCACGCCATGGGCCTGGCCGGCCGCGCCGCGACGCTGGCGGGCAAGACCCCTGTCTGAGACCCATCGCCCAAGGACCCTGCATGCCCAAAGCATCGCCCCCGATCCGGATCGCCGTCGATATCGGCGGCACCTTCACGGATATCGAAGTCTACGATGCCAGGTCCGGCGGCGCCTTCGCCCATAAAACGCCTTCGACCCCGGACGATCCCTCCCGGGGGCTGGCGACGGGCCTCAAGGAAGCTGGGGCGAAGTTCGGCTTTGCGCTCGCCGATATCGGCCTGCTGCTGCATGGCACGACCATCGCGACCAACGCCGTGCTGGAGCGGAAGCTGCCGCTGGGCGCGATGATCACGACCGCCGGGTTCGAGGATGTGCTGGAGATCGGCCGTCATATGCGGAAGGCGCTCTACGGCCTCGTGGCCGAGGAGCGATCGCTGCTGATCCCGCGCGAACGCCGTTTCGGGGTCGCCGAACGCATTCGTTTCGACGGCGCCGTGGAAACGCCGCTGGACCGGGCCGCCATCGCCGACCTCGCCCGTCGGCTCGCCGACGACGGCGTCGAAGCCGTGGCGATCGGGTTCCTGAACGCCTACGCAAACCCAGTACACGAACTCGAGGCGCTTGCGGCGATCGCCGAGGCGGCGCCCGGTCTGGCCCTGTCCGCTTCCCATGAAGCGAGCCCGGAGATCCGGGAATTCGAGCGCTTCTCGACGACGGCTCTGAACGCGCTGCTGAAGCCCGTGGTCTCGCGCTATCTCGAGCAGGTCGAGGGGCGCCTTGAAGCCATCGGCGTGACGGCGCCCTTGTATCTGGTGCAGTCGAACGGCGGCGTCGCCAAACCGGCGGACGCCGCCCGGCTGCCGGCGAAGCTGCTGCTCTCCGGCCCGGCCGGCGGGGCGATGGCGCTCGCCGCGCTCGCGGCGCGGCATGGCCGCGCCAACATCGTCGGGATCGACATGGGCGGCACCAGCGCCGACATCGCCGTCGTCGCCGCGGGCGTCGTCGGGCAGACGCCCGAGGGCGAAATCGACGGCCTGCCGGTCCGCCTGCCGATGATCGAGATCCGCACCATCGGCGCCGGCGGCGGTTCGCTCGCCCGGGTGACGGCCGGCGGCCTGCGCGTCGGCCCGGAAAGCGCCGGCGCGGCCCCCGGCCCGGTCTGCTACCGGCG
>CALAHN010000006.1 GCA_937891825.1 uncultured Alphaproteobacteria bacterium | reverse complement strand
ACGAAGGATCGCAACCCATTGCAAGCCTTCATGATCTTTTGATTCAGGCTCTAACCCTCTTCCGGTTAGGTCATCCGGCTATAGCGCCACTGGAGGCCCGCATGCCGAACCCGCTCAGAAAGCCGTCGCACAGCAATGCGATCCTGATCGCTGCGATGCTGCTGACGCTGAGCATTGTCCTGATCTTTTTCGTCACCGAAAGGCTTCGGTACGATGAGGTTCTGGCCGCGGCCAAGCAACAGCTCCAGGCGAAGACCGATCTGATCGCCGAGCATATGGCGCGGACGCTCGAGATGTCCCACAGCAATCTTCATGCGGTCGCCGCCATCCGCAAGGCGGATCTTGCGCAAGGGTTCGACTCCCAGCGTCGGTATGCCCAGATGAAGGCCGTGCATGAGAATTCCATCGTGTTCAAATCGCTGTTCTGGACGGATGCCGACGGCGTGCGGGTCGGGACGTCGTTCACCGACACGCCGGAGACGGTCAGCCTGGCGCATCGCGAGCATTTTCTGGTCCCGCGCGCAGATCGCGGCTATGCCGCCCGGCCGTTCATCGGGACGCCCGTGTATGCGGAGGCCCTGGACGCCTGGATTCTGGCGATCACCTTGCGCCTGGAAAACCGGGACGGGACGTTCGCCGGCATCGCCGGCGGCGCGGTCGACCCTGCTTATCTCAGCGCATTATTCGGTCGGGCGGCGCTCGGCGAAGGCGGCAGCGTGCGGTTGCTGCGCAACGATGGCGTCCTACTGACGCAATATCCCTATAGCGTCGAGGAGCTGGGCAAGAATCTCGACCTGCCGGACAGCCTCGCCGGCGGCAGGGCCGCATCCGGACAAGCGGCGACGCCCGACGGCCGCATCGTCGTGCAGTCCCCCGTGACGGGCAGCGACGCCAGCATCGTCGCCTCGATCTCGACCAAGGAAGCGTTGAGCGCTTTCTGGAGCGTTCAGCAGAAGGAGATCGCAATTGTCGGCCTGCTTCTGGGCGCCGTGCTGTTCGGCGCCTATATCCTGGCCCGCGACATGCGGCGCAGAGAGGCGCTTGAAATCGATATCCGCCGGCGCGGCGAGCGCGCGCGCGACTATGCCAGGGCCTCAAGCGACTGGTTCTTCAGACTCGACGCCGAGCTCCGGTTTCGATGGGTATCCTCGACGGCGACGCTGACCCTGGACATTCGGCCCGAATGGTTCATCGGCAGAGGCGTCAAGGCAATCCTGCCCGCCCAGTACGCTGAAGGCGGCGCGTTCGACGACTACTGGCGCGCGCTCGAGAGCCATGAGCCATTTCTGGACTTCGAGTATCACGGCTGCGGCAAGACCGGCGACCGCGTCATTCTGGTGAGCGGCACCCCGTTCCATGACGATACCGGCGCCTTCGCCGGCTATCGGGGCTCGGTCAAGGACATCACCGCGCTCCGGCGGTCGGAGCAACGCATCCTCGATGTCGTCGACTCGTTTCCGGGACGTGTGGTGGTGTTCGACCGCGACGAGCGGCTGATCCTGTTCAACCAGGGTCCGGCGACGCCGGTGCCGGCCGTCAACGCCCTGCTGCAGAAGGGCGACACCTATGAACAATGTCTGCGGAAGCTTACAGCCGCCGGCATCTTCGATGTCGACGCCGACGACGCCGAAGCCTGGATAATCGAACGGATGGCGCGGTTCCGGCGTCGGGCCGGCCGCACGCTGCAGCACATGGGCGGCAAGATCATCGAGGTCATCGAGCGGCCCATGGCCGATGGCGGCACGATATCCCTCAGGTTCGATGTGACCGAGCGGGAGCGCGCGACGGAAATCATCGCCAACGCCCGCAAGGCCGCCGAAAAAGCCAACCATGCCAAATCCGATTTCCTGGCGAGCATGAGCCATGAGTTCCGGACGCCGCTGAACGCGATCCTCGGCTTCAGCCAGATCCTGCAGATCGACAAGGCCGACAATCTCTCCGAAGAGCAGCAGGAGTACATCCGCTATATCGAGAACAGCGGCCAGCATCTTCTGAACCTGGTCAACGAAGTGCTCGATCTTGCGGGCATCGAAGCCGGGAAATTGAAACTGTCCATCCAACCGATCGAGGTCGCCGAGTTTCTCAAGCAGATCACCGGCACGATGGCCCCGGTCGCGGCCAAGGCCGGCATCAAGCTGGAATTCAAGGCCGCGTCGGACGCCATCCCGGCCGCGCAGGCGGATAACCTGCGTCTCCGCCAGGTCGTGCTCAATCTCATCTCGAACGCGATCAAGTACAACCGCCCGAACGGCAGCGTGCAGATCGCCGTTGAAGCCCGCGGCGACGCCGTGCGCATCACCGTCGCCGACGACGGCATGGGCATCGCGGCCGAACATCAGGACCAGGTGTTCACGCCGTTCAGCCGGTTCAGCAAGGAAAAATCGACGATCGAAGGCGCCGGCATCGGGCTTTCGCTCAGCAAGCGGCTGGTCGAGGCGATGCACGGCAGCATCGGCTTCGAGACCGAGTTCGATGTCGGCTCGACCTTCTGGATCGATCTGCCCGCCGCCAAACAGGAGCGCCGCCCCCGGATCGTCGGCCAGGCCGCCCCCAGCGTCGCCGTTCCAGCGGCTGCGGGCGGCGGCTATTCAGTCCTGTACATTGAGGACAACCCCGCGAGCCTCCGCCTGATGGAGCGGCTGCTCCAGACGATCCCGAATGTCCGCATGTACACTGCCACATCCGGCTCGACCGGCCTCGAACTGGTCCGCGCGCACACGCCGGATGTGATCATCCTGGATGTCAATCTGCCGGGCATGAGCGGGTTCAACATCCTGAGCGCCCTGCAGGATGCGCCGGAAACCTGCTCGATCCCGGTCATCGCCCTGACCGCCGCGGCGCGCGCCCGCGACGTCGAGCGCGGCCTGGACGCCGGCTTCTTCCGCTACATCACGAAGCCCCTGGATATCGACCAGTTCATGGAAGCGATGGAAGCGGCGCTGGCGCGCCGGACGTCCGCGGCCCCGAAGCCCAGAGCGCTTTCAGCTTAGATCAAACCAATCTTAGGCGGAACCGCCTAAGATTGGATAATTTGATTGATTTCAATAAGGTAGAGCTTAGGCCGCGCGTCCGCCTGGACGCGCCGTGCTCTAGCCGCAAATGCTTGCGCATACCCGGCGAGGACATGAACCGATCATGGCCCGCCATCTACCTCACGTTCGGCATCACGTCCTCGGCGAAGCTCCGCATGGCGTTCATGCTGGCGTCCAGGGTCTCGCCCCTGAAGTCGAACACCAGTTCTTCGACGCCAAGCTCGGCCATGGCGGCGATATCGTCGAGCGCCGCCGCGGCGCCGCCGGTGAACATGCGGCGCGCTTCGCCGGCGGGCGGAACGCCATTGTCGTAGAAGGGCGCCTTGTAGGAAATCGTCAGCGCGTCAAAATCGCGGCCTTCCGCTTCGGTCAGCTCGCGAAGCAAGGCCAGCTTCTCGCGCATTTCGGCGGGCGGCAGCGGCGACGCCGCGGTCGCGCCGACCGGGTGCCACCCGTCCCCCAGCCGCGCCACACGGCGCAGCGCCGGCATGGAATGGCCGCCGATCCAGATCGGCGGGCCTGGCCGCTGGACGGGGACCGGCTGGCAGTAAAGCTCCTTGAAGCTGTAGAATTCGCCCCGGTGGCTGACAGCTTCCCCGGTCCAGAGCTTCCGCCAGATCGCGATATATTCATCCGTCGACTGGCCGCGCTTCCTGAAGTCCGGCGCGTTCAGGGCCTCGAACTCCTCCGCCATCCAGCCGACGCCGACGCCGACCGTCACCCGCCCCTCGGAGAGGATATCCGTCGTCGCGATCGACTTGGCGGTCATGATCGGATTGCGGTGCGGCACAATCATGACGCTGGAGACGATGCGCAGCCGCTCGCTCGCGGCCGCGACGAAGGCCATCAGCGTCAATTGCTCCATACATTCGCCAGCGCTGACGAAGTTGCCCTTGACCGTGTAGGGATAGGCGGACTCGATCTTCGCCGGCAGGACGATATGGTCCGCCACCATGACCGAGCGGAAGCCGCAGGCCTCGCCCGTCTCCAGAAACGTCTTCAGTTGCGGCCGCGTCGCCAGCGGTCCGCGGGTCGGCAGATAAAATCCGAAATGCATCGTCCATTCCCCCGAAAGGTTGCGGCGGGAATGCTAAGGCAGATCGACCGTGCTTGCCCATAGGCGGATACTTGCCGGATGATGGCCGCAGTCCCGACCCCAGTAAGCGAGGCTTCTCCCATGCAGACCGGCGCCGTCACCTTCACCCGCCTCAATCGCGTCACCTATGGCGAGCCTGTCGCAAAAGCGCTTGCGGCGGCGGCCGACAGGGCCGGCGCGGCCCGGGTCTTCATCATGGCGAGCCAGAGCCTCGTCGCCCGCGCGGATGAGATCGGCGCCGTCGCCGAAGCCCTCGGCGACCGGTTCTGCGGCCTCTATTCCGGCATGCCCGCCCATACGCCCCGCGACGCGGTGCTGGAAGCGGCGGCGGGCGCGCGGCGGGGCAGGGCCGACATGATCGCGACGGTCGGCGGCGGCTCGATCACCGACGCCGCCAAGGCCGTGACCCTGGCGCTGGAGCACGACCTGACCGAGATTGCGGATTTCGACCCCTTCATCCTGCGCACCAACGCGGACGGAACGACGGTCGCGCCCGAATACCGGGCGCCGACCCTGCCGCTGGTCTGCTGCCCGACGACGCTTTCCGCCGGGGAATACAATCCGCTCGCCGGCGTTTCCGACCCCAGGAAGGGCGTGAAGCAGGCGATCCGCTCCCTCGGCATGGCGCCGAGCGAGGTGATCCTCGACCCCGCCCTCACCCTGCCGACGCCGGAATGGCTCTGGCTGTCGACGGGCGTGCGGGCGGTCGACCATTGCGTCGAAGCCGTGTGCTCGCACCTCACCAACGCCTATTGCGACGCCCAGTCCCTGCATGGGCTGACCCTGCTGACCCGCGGCCTGACGGCGACCAGGGCCGATCCCCTGGACCTGGAAGCCCGGATGAATTGCCAGTTGGGCGCCTGGCTTTCGATGTCGAGCGTGCAGGCCAATGTGCCGAAGGGCGCGAGCCACGCCATCGGGCATATCCTCGGCGGCTCGTTCGGCGTCGCGCATGGCCATACGTCCTGCGTGATGCTGCCCTCGGTGATGCGCTGGAACCTGGAAGCGGACACGGCCGGCCGCCAGAAACTGATTTCGGCCGCCATGGGCGACGCCGGTCAGCCCGCCGGCGACCTGCTGGAAGCTTTCATCAGGGGCCTCGGCATGCCGACCCGGCTGTCGGAGGTCGGCGTCACGCCGGACCAGTTCGAGCGGGCGGCGAAGCTTTCCATGCACGACCGCTGGATCCACACCAATCCCCGGCCGATCAAGAGCCCGGATCAGGTGCTGGAAATCCTGAAACTCGCCGCCTGAAACTTGCCCTTCGGGCAAGGCCGGACTAGCTTCGCGGAATCTCCCGCCACGGACGGACCGAATTCATGGACGCCATCATCTTCGCGCTCTACCAGATCGTCGATATCGTGCTCAATTTGCTTGTCTGGGCGCTGATCATTTCCGCGATCATGTCCTGGCTGGTGGCGTTCAACATCATCAACACCCAGAACCAGTTCGTCGCGACTGTCGGCAATTTCCTCTATCGCCTGACGGAGCCCTTGCTGCGCCCGATCCGCCGTATCGTCCCGAACATGGGCGGCATCGATATCGCGCCGATCATCCTGATCCTGATCATCTTTTTCATCCGCTCGGTGCTGCGCGGCTGGATGGTAGGCATGATGTGAGCGCGCTGTCGGAGACGCTTGCGGGCGGCATCCGGCTGCATATCCGGCTCAGCCCCGGCGCCGCCCGGACCCAGTTCGCCGGTATCGAAGCGGACGCCAATGGCGACGAGCGCCTGAAGCTCAGGATTTCCGCGCCTCCCGTCGACGGCGCCGCGAACGCCGCCGCGCTCGCCTTTCTCGCCAAGGCCTTCGGCGTCGCCAAGCGCCAATGCCGATTGACGCAAGGCCACAAAAGCCGGTCTAAGACTGTCGAGATAACGGGCGACGGCGCAGCCCTCGGCGCGCCGCTGGCGGCGATTGTGGAGGACGCGACGGCATGACGACCATCATCGACGGCAAGGCGATCGCCCAGGCGCTCCGGGCGCGGGTGGGGGAAGCGGTCGCTGAAATCGGCCGCGCCCATGGCATCCAACCAGGCCTCGCCGTGGTGCTGGTCGGCGAGGATCCGGCAAGCGCCGTCTATGTGCGCAACAAGGGCAAGGCGACGGTCGAGGCCGGCCTGCAATCGTTCGAGCACAAGCTGGACGCCAGCATCGCCCAGGCCGACCTGCTCGCCCTGATCGACCGCCTGAACCGGGACGACGCCGTCGACGGCATCCTGGTGCAATTGCCGCTGCCGGCGCATATCGACGCCGAGCGCGTGCTGCAGGCCATCGATCCCGCGAAGGACGTGGACGGCTTCCATCCCGTGAATGTCGGCCGGCTCTGGACCGGCGCGCCTGCCCTGGCGCCCTGCACGCCGACCGGCTGCATGCGCATGATCCGGGGCGTGCTCCCGAAGATTTCCGGGCGGGAGGCGGTCATCGTCGGCCGCTCCAACATCGTCGGCAAGCCGATGGCGGCGATGTTGCTGGCCGAAAGCGCCACGGTGACCATCGCCCATTCCCGCACCCAGGACCTGCAGCAGCGCTGCCTGAACGCCGATATTCTGGTGGCCGCCGTCGGCCGGCCGGAGATGATCCGCGGCGACTGGGTCAAGCCCGGCGCGATCGTGATCGACGTCGGCATCAACCGTGTGCCCAGAGGCGACGGCAAGAGCCGCCTCGTCGGCGACGTGGCCTATGATGAGGCGGCGCCCCGCGCCCGCGCCATCACCCCGGTCCCCGGCGGCGTCGGCCCCATGACCATCGCCTGCCTCATCGAAAACGCCCTCGTCGCCGCCTGCCGCCGCCGGGGTATCCAACCGCCGACGCTGTAGCGCTTTGTATCAGCCGCGCACCCCCGGCTACCGAAAGCAGGACGCGACCGCCCGCTGGAACCTGCCGGACCGCGTGTTCTTCGCCTGCGGCGCCTGCCATATCCTGGCTTACGCGTTTCATGAAAAATTTCCCGAAGCCAACGTCGCGCCGCTCTGGATCAAGCCCGCTCTCGGCTATACCGGCAATCATATCGTGGTTTCCGGCGACGGGATGGTCTTCGACTATCACGGCGTCGCTGATCAAACCCGTTATATTGCGCGCACGATCGACCGCGCCGGCAAGCGCTGGCCAGGATGGTCCTGCTCCCTGAAGCCGCTGGCTTGGCCAGACCTGATTTCAGAAGCCTTATCAAAACGCCATGACGGACTTTGGCTAAGGGAGCCGGAACAGTTCCTGCATGACGCCCTGCCCCGCGCCCGGCAGTATCTGGACCGATTCCGGCCGGATGTCTTCAGACCGCTGTTGGGATCGACTTAAGCACGCGCTCTTGCCCCGCCCCTCACGCCGCGACAGCCGCCGGATCGATCGCGTCGTCGGCCGTATCGGCGATGGTGGTGCGTTGCATCAGGCGGCGTTCGGCGCCGGCGTCGTAGGGGGTGGCGCGGTGCAGGCAGGCGCGGTTGTCCCAGATCAGCACGTCGCCGTCGCGCCATTTGTGCGCCAGGCGGAATTCCGGGCGCGTCGCGTGGGCCAGCAGCTCGCCCAGCAGGGCGCGTCCGGCGTCCACGTCCCAGCCGACGATATGGTCGGCATGGGCGCCCAACAGCATCGCCTTCGCGCCGTTCGCCGGATTGGCGCGCACGATCTTGTGACGCACCCGGTGCATTTCCGCGCGCTCCTTGTCCGTGAACTGATAGCCGATCAGGCCGCGCGACCAGACGATCGAGTATTCGGCCCAGAGGTCCTCGATTTCGGCTTTCTTCGCATCCGAGAGCGCCGCATAGGCCAGCCGGGTCGAAGCGACTTCCGTATCGCCGCCGGCGCTCGGCACTTCGCGGGCCGAGAGGATCGAGCACATGGCGGCGCGCGGCTTGAAGGCCGAGTCCGCGTGCCACATCATGTTGGCGACCTGATAGAACATGCGCCGGTCGTCGAGCGGGATCGACTCGCCGGTCTTCATGTCGATGTTCGATTGCCGCGCGAAGGGCGACCCCGCCGCCGGATTGCCCGCCAGCGTCCGCTCGCACGGGCCGAACTGTTCCGAGAACGCGACCTGGGTCTCGTCCGTCAGCGGTTCGCCCCGGATGACGACGACGGAATGCGCCTCGAAGGCGGCGCGGACTGCCTTAAAGGCCTCGGCCGAGACGCCGGCATTGATGTCGAGGCCAGTGATCTCGCAGCCGAAGGGCGCGTCGAGCGGTTTGATCTCCATGGGACGATCAGCCTTTCTTTTCGAGGCGCGCATCGGTGCGGCCCTTGACGGACGGCGCGAGGCCGGATGGATCGACCGCCATATTGAACATCTGCATGTTGTGGGCGTGGCAGAGCTGGTGCCAGGCGAAGACCGTGTTCATGCCGTTCTGGAAGCCGGCGGCATCCTGCATCTGGTTGACCGCAAGCTTCGTCGCTTTCAGCGCGAAGGCCGGCTTGGTCGCGATCCGGGCCGCGAGTTCCACGGCTTTATCGGCCAGTTCGGCGCGGGGGATGACCTGGTTCACCATGCCGAACTGCCGGGCTTCCTCGGCCGAGAACCAGTCGGCGGTGAACAGCAGCTCCTTCGCTTTCCGCCAGCCGAGCTCCCAGGGATGGGCGAACCACTCGACGCCGCAGGCGCCTAGGTCGATCACGGGATCCCGGAACTGGGCGTCGTCGGAGGCCAGAATGAGGTCGCAGACCCAGGCGAGCATAAGCCCGCCGGCGATGCACTTGCCCTGCACGGCGGCGATGGTCGGCTTCGGGAAATCCCGCCAGCGCTTCGAGACGCCGAGATAGATCTCCATCTCCCGCGCCAGCCGACCCTCGGCGCCGCCGGCGTCGAAGGCGCCCCAATGGCTGATCTGCTCAAAGTCGTGGATGGTTTTCCCGGCCTTGCCGCGGAGGTCGTGGCCGGAGGAGAAATGCGGGTCGTCGCCGGCCAGGATCACGCATTTGATCGCGTCGTCCCTGCCCGCGCGGGCGAAGGCGGCGTCGATCTCGTAGGTCATGGTCAGGTCCTGGGCGTTGCGCGCCTCCGGACGGGCCATGACGATGCGGGCGACCCCTGGGGCCGGCGTCTCGTAGCGGATCGCTTCATATTCGGCCATGACGGGTCGGCTCCTGATTATTCCAGCGGCTTTGCGGTCTGCAAAATATCCTCCGCTTTCAGCCAGCCTGTCGACCCCTGGGACAAGTTGGCCTGCGCGCGCCTCGCATGCATCACCGCTTCCGGCTTCTGGCCGCGCAACATGGCGGCTTCCGCGAGCGCGACCGAGGCGTCCCCGATATTGCCCTGCTTGCCATAGGCGATGCCAAGCTGCCGCCAGGCGCCGGGGTTGCGCGGCTCCCGGAGCACGACCAGACGCAGCATTTCGACGGCCCGCTGACCGGCTTCCGGCCGTCCGGTCTCCATCAGCGCCCGGGCAGCCGGCTCCAGGATCGCGGGATCGTTCGGCCGATACTTGACCGCAAGTTCATAGGCCTCGACCGCCGCTTCGGCGCGGGCGTTCTCGAACAGCATCTGGCCCTTCAATTCGTGGAGGAAGGGATTGGTCGGCTCCGCTTCGATCAAGCTGTCGACCAGGGGGATGGCCCGCGCCAGATCGCCCCGCCGGTAGTGGGCGATGGACCGGGCATATCGCGCGTTCGGATCGTCGCCGATATATTGATCCAGCGTGCGTTGCGGCGGGTCCATGAAGCCCGCGAGTTTCGCCTGCATGCGGGCGAACCGGGCAAGCTCCTCGGGGCTCGCGGTCTTGCCCGCCTTGCGGGTCCGGGCCATGAAGGCCTTGGCCGTGTCCAGCCGATCCCGCGAGAGCGGATGGGTGCGGACATAGTCGTCCTGATATCGGGCCGAGACGAGCTCCTGATCGACCAGTCGCTGCAACAGGTCGACGAAGCCCGCGGCCGACCGGTTCGAGCCTTCGAGATATTTGAACGCCGCCTGATCCGCCGCGGATTCCTGCACGCGGGTGTGCGCGAGCAATCCCTTGACCGCCGCGCCCTGCCCGCCAAGCGCCACCGCCGCGCCGACGTCGCCGCGGCCGGATGCGATCGCGGCCGCGATGCCCAGAACGGCGGAAAGCAGCATTTCCGCCGATGCCTTCTCGACCTCCGCGCCGAGGCGCGCGATATGCCCGCCCGCGATATGGCCAGCTTCATGGGCGATCACGCCGATCACCTCATCCGGCCCGCCGGCTTTCCGCAACAGCCCGGTATAAATGAAAATATTCTGCCCGCCCGCGACGAACGCATTGATGCCTTCGTCGTTCACCAGGATGAGATCGACGTCCCCTGGCGAGATGCCCGCCGCCTGCAAGAGTGGCGTCGCGTAGCCTCGGATGATATCTTCGATTTCCGCGTCCCGGATCACCGCCGGCTGGGCGCTGGCCAGGGACGGCGCACATGCCGCCCAGATGGCGACGGCGGCAATGATTAGGCGTTTGATGACTGTCATGGCGAGCGAGCCTTCACGCGTGCGAACTGAACCTAGGGGGCGGGTCGGCGCCCGTCAACGGAGCCTGGCGCTTGTCGCCGTGTTGGGCCTTTTAGGGGCCGGCTGTGGCGAAAGTAAGAAAGTCGGCGACGCCGGGTTCATCCAGGGCTTCGTCGGCGGCGTCGCGACGGACGAGCCGCGCGCCGCGATCGTCGGCCGCGATATCCTGAGCCGCGGCGGCACGGCCGCCGACGCAGCATCCGCCATGTACTTCACTCTGGCGGTGACCAAGCCGTCGGCGGCGAGCCTGGGGGCGGTCGGCGGCTGCGTCTATTACGACGGCCCGAACAAGAGCTTCTCCGCCTTCGATTTCACGCCGCAGCCGGCGCTCCCGGCGCCCGGCGGCCGGCCCCTGATCGCGTCCCCGGCCGCGGTGCGCGGCATGGCGGCGCTGCAAGCCCGGCACGGCGTCCTGCCCTGGGGCGAGCTGGTCGGACCGGCCGAGGCGCTCGCCCGGTTCGGCCATGCGGTCTCTCGCAGCCTCGCGACCGATCTCGCGGCGCGGGCGGACGAGCTGGCGCGCGACCCGCAAATGCTCCGCACCTTCGGCCGCCCCGGCGGCGGCTTCGTTCGGGAAGGCGAGCAGGTCCGGCAGCTCGAGCTGGCGGCGACGCTGTCCCAGATCCGCCAGAACGGCGCCGGGGCGCTTTATGGCGGCGCGCTCGCCCATGCCTATGTGGATGCTGTGACAGCCATCGGCGGCAGCCTGCCGATCGAGACCGTCCGCGCGACCGTGCCGCGCGCGCTCGACCCGATCCTCCGGCCCGCCGGCGACAACCTGATCGCCTTCCTGCCGACGGTCACGTCCGCCGGTCCGCAGCAAGCGCGGCTCTGGCGCATCCTGGGCGAAGAAGGCGCGCTTGAGCGCGCGAGCCGCGACGCGCGGCTGCATGTCGTCGCCGAAGCGTCCGTGCTGGCCCACGCCGAATTCGCCAAGCTCGCCCGCCAGCCAGGCGCCGACATCGACGCTTTCGACGAGGCCGCGGTCGCCCGGCTCGATCAGCGCTTCAAGGCGTTCGACGCCGGCAAGGCCCAGTCCGTCGACGCCTGGCTTGAAGGCGTCAACCCGATCCCGAGCGAAATTTCCGGCACGAGCCTTGTCGCTGTCGACCGGCAGGGCAGCGCCGCGGCTTGCGGCTTCACGCTCTACCGGGCGTTCGGCGCCGGCCGGCTGCTGCCGGGCCTTGGCGTCACGCCGGCCTTGCTGCCGCCGCCGGGCGTTGTGTCGGGCGCGCTTGGGCCGATCGTCGTCGGCAACAAGTTCACAGGCAACTTCTTCCTGGCGCTTGGCGGCGCCGGGGCCGGAACCTCGACGACGCTGGTGACGATCGCCGCCCGGACGCTCTTGGGCGGCGAAAGCATCAACGAAGCTGTGGGCACGCCGCGCTTCAGCCGCGGCGGCGGGCCGACCACGGTCTTCGTCGAAAAGGACGTCGGCCAGGAGTCCCAGGCCGCGCTCAAGGCCAGGGGCTACCTGCTGGAGCCAAGCGAGCCGATCGGCCTCGTCAACGCCGCGTTCTGCGAGCGCGGCTTGCCGCGCAACGAAAGCGCGTGCGACGTCCGCACCGACTGGCGCGGCCATGGCCTCGCCGCAAGCGCGCAGTAGCGACTGCAGGAAGGAACTGGAAACCATGGCGCTCAAGCTCGCGTCCAGGGGCGATGTCGCGCCCTTCCTGGTGATGGAGGTGGTTCGGGCGGCGGAGGCGCGCGCCGCCGAAGGCAAGGACGTGCTGCACCTGGAAATCGGCCAGCCCGGCTTTCAGGCGCCGAAGGGCGTGCGCCGGGCCGCCGCCGAAGCGCTGGAGGGGGACGTGCTTGGCTATACCGGCGCGCTTGGCGTTCCGCCCCTGCGCGCCCGGATCGCCGCCCACTATGCCGACACCTATGACCTCGACCTGCCCGAGCGGCGCGTCGCGGCGACGACCGGGTCCTCCGGCGGGTTCCTGCTGGCCTTCCTCGCCTGTTTCGAGGCCGGCGACCGGGTGGCGCTCGCCGACCCAAGCTATCCTTGCTACCGGAATATCCTGAAGGCGCTCGATATCGAGGTCGTGCCGATCGCGGTCGGCCCCGAAACGCGCTTTCAGCCGACGCCGGAAGCGCTGCAGGGTCTGGGCGATCTTGCTGGCGTCATCGTCGCCAGTCCCTCCAATCCGACGGGATCGATGTTCCTGCCGGGCGAACTGCATCGCCTCGCCCGCTGGTGCGACGACCAGGGCGTGCGGCTGATTTCCGACGAAATCTATCACGGCCTGCACTATGAGCACGAAGCCGAGACGGCGGCGATCTCGCCCTCGGCCATCGTCATCAACAGCTTCTCGAAATATTACGCGATGACGGGCTGGCGCATCGGCTGGTCGATCGTGCCGGAGGATGTGATCGACGGCTTCGAGAGGCTGGCGCAGAATTTCTTCATTTCGCCGCCGACCCTGTCCCAGATCGCCGCCACGGCCGCCTTCGACTGCAGGCCGGAGCTTGAGGCGAACAAGGCGGTCTATGCCGCCAATCGCAAGGTCCTGCTGGCGGCGCTGACGGACAGGGGCCTGGCGCCCGCCGCGCCCCCTGACGGCGCTTTCTCCATCTATGTGGACTCGAGCAGCCTCGCCAACGATTCCGGCGCTCTCTGCAAGGCCATGCTGGATGAAATCGGCGTCGCGGCGACGCCGGGTTACGATTTTCAGCCGACCGACGGCGGCCGCTTTATCCGCTTCAGCTTTTGCGCCGACCAGGCCTCGGTCGCCGAGGCCGCACGCCGCCTCAAGACATGGCGGCTTTGATCGCTGCCTGATCTAGTCCCGCTTCCGCCAGCACCGTTTCCGTATCCTGCCCAAGCGTCGGCGGCGCGCGGGTGATCGCCGGGCCGCCCCAGGCGAAACTGAACGGCGCGCCGACAAGCGCGTAAGGCTGGCCGATGCCGCCTGACGCTGTATCGAACGCGGTCATCAGGCCGCGATGGGCGATTTGGGGATCGGCCAGCGTCGCCGGGATATCCCGCACCCGGGACGCCGGCACGCCGGCGGCGTCAAGCGTCGCTTCCAGCGCCGCGCCGTCGTGCTCCATGAAAGCGGCCTCGATCAGCGCGCGGAGGGTGCCGGTATTGGCCTTGCGGCTTTCCCAATCCTGAAAACGCGGATCCTCGACCAGCGCCGGCGCGTCGATCGCTGCCGCCAGCGCCTGATATTGCCGCTCGTTATTGGCCGCCATCATCACGAAGCCGTCGCGGCAGCGGAACAGATTGGCGGTCGGCCGCCCCGAAGTTCCCTGATTGCCGGAAAGGCCCGGCGTCACGCCCGCGACCGACCATTCCGCGACCGACGGCGCCATGTGCGACAAGGCGGCGTCCAGCATCGGCACGTCGATATGCTGGCCGCGCCCGGTCCGCGCCCGCTGGACCAGCGCCGCCGCCGTCGCGAACGCCGCCGCCATGCCCGTCGCCGCATCGACGACCGCATAGCCAGCCCGGACCGGCCCGCTCTCCGGCTGGCCTGTGATCGACATCAGCCCGGACATCGCCTGCAGGCGCGCGTCATAGGCAGCCGACCCGGCGCGCGGCCCTGTCTGCCCGAAGCCCGAGATCGAGCACCAGACGAGATCCGGCTTCCTGGCCGACATCGCCGCATAGCCAAGGCCCAGGCGGTCGATGACGCCGGGCCGGAAATTCTCCATCACGACATCGGCGGCGAGGATCAGCCGCTCGGCCGCGTCCCGCGCCGCCGGGTTCTTGAGGTCGAGCGCGACCGACCGCTTGTTGACGGCGCACGCCATATACATCGGCGCCATGTTCCGGGCCGCGAGTTCGGCGTTCGGCGACATCTGCCGCGCTTCGTCTCCGCCATCGGGACTTTCGATCTTGATCACGTCCGCCCCCAGCATCGCCAGTTGCGCGGCCGCGTAAGGGCCGGAGACGACACGGGTAAAGTCGATCACCTTCAGGCCGTCGAAGGGTTGGCGGTCATCCATCAAGCGGTTTCCAATCGTGCTGGGACATGGCTATTCTGCCCGTCGAACCGTTTATCCGCCATAGAAGAGAGAACTGCCATGGGTCCGCTTGAAGGCGTCAAGATCGTTGAATTCGCAGGCATCGGGCCGGGTCCGCATTGCTGCATGCTGCTGGCGGACATGGGCGCCACCGTCGTCCGCGTCGACCGGTCGGCGAATGTCGGCAAGCCCGGCGCCGTGCCGGACATGTTCAACAACCTGACGCGCGGCCGGCCGAACATCGCGCTCGACCTGAAGCATCCGGAAGGCGTCGAGACGGCGCTGAAGCTCTGCGAGGCCGCCGATATCGTGATCGAGGGCTTCCGGCCGGGCGTGCTGGAGCGCCTTGGCCTCGGACCCGACGTGCTGCTTGAGCGGAACCCGAAGCTCGTCGTCGGCCGGATGACCGGCTGGGGGCAGTCAGGGCCGATCGCCCACACCGCCGGGCATGACATCAACTACATCTCGCTTTCCGGCGCGCTCTCCTGCATCGGCCCGGTCGACGGCCCGCCGACGCCGCCCCTGAACCTCGTCGGCGACTTCGGCGGCGGCTCGCTCTATCTCGCCATGGGCGTGCTCGCCGCCTACATTTCGGCCGCCCGCACCGGCAAGGGCCAGGTGGTCGACGCTTCGATGGTCGAAGGCTCGGCCTCGCTGATGATGGGCATGTATGGCGCGCTCGCCGCCGGTCTCTGGAAAGAGGACCAGCGCGGCTACAATCGCCTGGATGGCGGGGCGCATTATTACGGCGTCTTTGAAACCAAGGATGGGCGGCATATTTCCATCGGCTCGATCGAGCCGCAGTTCTACGCGCTGCTGAAACAGAAAACCGGCCTGAAGGACGACGACCTCTATCCCCAGGCGGACCGGGACCGCTGGCCCGATAACCGCGCCAAGCTCGCGGAGGTCTTCAAGACCAAGACCCGGCAGGAATGGGTCGATCTGATGGAGGATTCCGACGTCTGCTTCGGCGCCGTGCTGACGATGTCGGAAGCGATGGAGCATCCGCACAACATCGCGCGCGGCACCTTCGTCGAGGTCGACGGCTACAAGCAGCCGGCGCCGGCGCCGCGCTTCGTCGGCACGCCGACGGCCGTCGCCAGCGGGGCGACCGCGCCCGGCCAGCATACGCGCGCGACGCTCGAAGCCTGGGGCTTCCCCGCGGCCGAAGTGCAGCGCCTGGAAGCCGCCGGCGCGGTCAAGCAAGCTTGAGCGCATTTCGCGACCGATACTCGTTTCCAGCGCTTGTCCGGCACGCGATCAGCGGCCACAAGCGCTGGAAGCCTGCGATCCGGCATCCGGAGCCGAAGCCGCGCTATGACGCCATCGTCGTCGGCGGCGGCGGCCACGGCCTCGCGACGGCGTATTATCTGGCGAAACTGCATGGGCTGACGAATGTCGCTGTCCTGGAGCGCGGCTGGATCGGCGGCGGCAATACCGGCCGGAATACCACCATCGTCCGCTCGAACTATCTGCTGGAGCCGAACGCCCATTTCTACGAGCATTCCCTGAAGCTCTGGGAAGGCCTTTCGGCCGATCTGAACTTCAACGTGATGTTCAGCCAGCGGAGCGTCATCAATACCTGCCATACGCCGGGCGAAATGGAAGCGACGATGCGGCGCTACAATGCGCTGCGCCTCTATGGCATCGACGCCGAATTCCTTGACCGGGCAGCGCTCGCCAGGCGCGTGCCGGACATGAACCTTGGGCGCGATGCGCGCTGGCCGATCCTCGGCGCGCTTTCCCAGCCGCGCGGCGGCGTGGCGCGCCATGACGCGGTCGCCTGGGGCTTCGCCCGCGGGGCTGACAACCGGGGCGTCGACATCATCCAGAACTGCGAGGTGACGGGCTTTCAGCGCGGCGCCGACGGTCGGGTCACGGGCGTCCTGACGACCCGGGGGCCGATCGCGTCCGACAAGGTCGGCGTCGCGGTCGCGGGCCATTCCGGCCATGTCATGGGGCTGGCGGGCATGCGCCTGCCGATCGAGTCGCACCTGCTGCAGGCGTTCGTCTCGGAGCCGGTCAAACCCTTCCTCGACGTCGTCGTTTCGACCGGCGCCCTGCACTTCTACATCAGCCAGACCGACAAGGGCGAAGTGCTGCTCGGCGGCGGCCTCGACGGCTATAATTCCTATGGCCAGCGCGGCACGATGCCGAACATCCACGAAGTGACGGCCGCGGCCATCGAAATGTTCCCGAACATCTCCCGGCTGAAATGGATGCGGCAATGGGCGGGGGTCATGGACATGACCATGGACGGCAGCCCGATCATCGGCAAGACGCCGATCCCCGGCCTGTTTTTCGACGGCGGCTGGTGTTACGGCGGCTTCAAGGCGACGCCAGCGTCCGGCTGGTGTTTCGCCCACACGATCGCGACCGGCGAACCGCACCCGCTCAACGCCGCCTTCACGCTCGACCGCTTCGGCCGCTCGGCCGTGATCGACGAAAAGGGCGCCGGCCCTTACCCGAAAGCGCACTGACCGATGCTGCTGATCCCCTGCCCCCATTGCGGCGTCCGGCCCGAGACGGAATTCGTCTATGGCGGCGACGCGACCGTTCGCCGGCCCGATCCCAAGACCGCCAGTCTGGACGCCTGGGCCGCCTATATCTATGAGCGCGACAATCCTAAGGGTCCGCATACGGAGCTCTGGCTGCACGCCTCCGGCTGCCATAGCTGGCTCGTGGTCGAGCGGGATACCGTGACCCATGCCATCGGCCAGGTCCGGCAGGCCCGGGACGCCGCGTCATGACCCGCAATCGTACCGCTGAAGGCGGCTGGCTGATCGACCGCGCGTCGACCGGCAGTTTCACCTTCGACGGCCGCCGCGTGCCCTTCCTCGCGGGCGACACGGTCGCCTCCGCCCTCCTGGCGGCCGGCGATCCGCTCGTCGGGCGGAGCTTCAAGCTGCATCGGCCGCGCGGCCTGTTCGCGCCCGGCGCCCAGGAGCCGAACGCGCTCGTCGTCCTGAACGATGGCGGCCGACTGACGCCGAACGCCCGCGCGACGACGATCCCGGCGACGCCCGGTCTGCAGGTCCGGAGCCAGAACCGCTGGCCGAGCTTGCGCCATGACGCCTTCGGCTTGCTCGACCTGGCCCGCGCCGTGCTGCCGGCGGGCTTCTACTATAAGACCTTCATGTGGCCCGCGTCCCAGTGGCTGCGCTATGAACGCCTGATCCGCAAGCTGGCGGGCCTCGGCCCGCCGCCCAGAATGGCCGATCCTGACATCTATGCGCGGCGCCATGGCCATACGGACGTCCTGGTCGCGGGCGGCGGCCCGGCCGGCCTCGCGGCGGCGCTCGCAGCGGGCCGCGCGGGCATGGACGTCGTGCTCGCCCATAGCGGCCCCGCGTTCGGCGGCGGCCTGCATGACCGGGGCGACGGCCCCCACCGGGCCTGGCTCGCCGAAACGCTCCAGGCGCTGGCGGCGCTGCCGAACGTCCGGTTGCTGGCGAACACGACCGTCGCCGGATACTACGACAACCAGACCCTAACCCTGGCGGAGCGGCCCTGCGACGCCGCGCCGGTCGGCGACGGCAAGCCTGTCGAGCGGTTCTGGCAAATCCACGCCGAACGGGTCGTCATCGCGACCGGCGCCCATGAGCGCCCCTTGCTGTTCGCGGATAACGACCGCCCCGGCGTGATGCTGGCGAGCGCGGCGCGGCGCTATCTCTGGCGCTATGGCGTCCTGGCGGGGCGAACGCCGGTGATCTTCGGATCGGACGATACGATCTACGAACTGGCCGCCGACCTGACCGCCGCCGGCGCGACCGTCCGCGCCATCGTCGATCTGCGTCCCGATCCCGGCGCTGCCGCGCGCCGCGCGGAGGCGGCTGGCTTGCCGACATTTGCGGGCGCCATGGTCGCACGGGCGCACGGAAAGCGGCGGGTGACGGCGGCGGAAATCTGGCGGCTGGGACCCCGGCCCCATCTCGTCGAGACCATGCAGGCGGATGCGATTTTGACCGCGGGCGGTTTCGGGCCGACCTTGCAATTGCACGCCCAGGCGCGCGGCGCCTTGCTCTGGGACCCGGATTTCCGGGCGTTCCTGCCGGGACCGCCGGTCGCGGACAATCGCTCGGCCGGCGGCGCGCGCGGCGTCTTCGATCTGCAGGCCGCGATCCGGGACGGCGACGAGGCGGGGGCGAACGCGCCGCTGCCGCTTCGGCCGCCGCCGCCCGCGGCCGACGCCCCGGCGCCCTGGGACTTGCCGAACCTGACCGGCGGGCCGCGCTTCGTCGATCTCCAGAACGACGTCGCGGACAAGGACATCGCGCTCGCCGCCCGCGAAGGCTACCACTCCATCGAACATGTGAAGCGCTACACGACCCTTGGCATGGGCACGGATCAGGGCAAGCTTGCCGGGCCGATCGGCTTGGCGCTGCTGGCGGCGGCGACCGGAAAGGACATCGCGGCGACCGGCGTCACCACCTTCCGCCCGCCCGCGACGCCTGTGACCTTCGGCGCGGTCGCCGGCGGCGATTTCGGCGAGGTCGGCCACGCCATACGCCGCACCGCCGCCGACGCCTGGCATGAACAGGCAGGCGCGACCTTCATCGACGCCGGCCTCTGGCGCCGGCCGCAATTCTATCCGGCGAACGGCAAAACCGTCGGCGAAGCTTACCGGGCGGAGGCCCTCGCCGTGCGCGCCGGCGTCGGCATGGTCGACGTCTCGACCCTCGGCAAGATCGACGTCTCCGGCCCGGACGCGGCGACGCTGCTCGACCGGCTGTATTGCAACACGCTTTCGACCCTGAAACCGGGGCGCGGCCGCTATGGCCTGATGCTTCGGGAAGACGGCCGCGTCTTCGACGACGGCGTGGTTTTCCGTCTGGCGGCGGATCGCTTTCACGTCACCTGCACCACGGGCGGCGCCAGCGCGGTCTACCAGCATATGGAGCATGCGCTGCAGGTTATCTGGCCGGAGCTCGACGCCTATGCGACGCCGGTGAGCGAGGAATGGTTTGCGGTCGCGCTGGCCGGCCCGAAGGCGCGAACGCTGCTCAAGGCCATCGCGCCGGACCTCGACGTCTCGAACGCCGCGCTGCCGATGATGCGGCTCGTGGAGACGCGGCTGTTCGGCGGGCGGGCGCGGATCATGCGGATGAGCTATTCCGGCGAGCTTTCCTATGAAATCAACATCGGCGCGAACCGGGGCGCGGCGCTCTGGCAAGGTCTGGTCGCGGCCGGGCGGCCCCACGGCCTTGTCGTCTACGGCACGGAAGCGATGGGCGCGCTCCGGATCGAGAAGGGCCATGTCACCCATGCCGAAGCCGACGGCCGTACGACCCCGGCGGACCTTGGGCTCGCTGGCATGGTCTCGGCCCGGAAGGATGCGATCGGCGTTCCGGCCCAGGCATTCCCGGCACTCCAGGAAGCCGACCGGAAGCAACTGGTCGGCCTGATCGCCGAGGCGGCAGATGCCCGCATTCCCGTCGGCGCCCAGGTCACGGCGGAGGATCTGGGCGACCAGCCCCGGCCGTCGCTCGGCCATGTCACCTCCTATGCCTATAGCGCCGAACGCGGCCGGATGATCGCGCTCGCCCTGGTCCGGGCCGGGCGCGGGCGGATCGGCGAGGCTGCATTCGTCGTCTCCCCGGTGATGGGCGAAAGCGCCGCCGTCAGAATTGTCGATCCGGTCTTCATCGATCCTGAAGGGGAGCGGCTCCGTGGCTGATGCGACCGTCGACCATGGCTTTCCCGGCCTTTCGGAGACGCGGCCCGCGGGCGCGCTCGCAGCGTATGCGGCGCCCGTCGCGAGCCAGGCGGCTCTCCGCGGGCGGCTTACGGACCAGGCATTTCGCGCGGCCGCAGAGACGGCGCTCGGCGCGCCGCTGCCGGAGGACAGCCGGCGCTCGGCCGTGCAGGGGCCGCTGACGCTGCTCCGGCTCGGGCCGGATTACTGGCTGGCGCTCCACGCGACCGACGCCGCATTCGCCGAACGGCTGGAAGCCGCGGGCGCGCCGCGCGCCCTGGACCTTTCCTCGGCGCGGACGCAGCTCCGGCTGGACGGGCCGGGCGCCCGCGACCTGTTGAGCGTCGGCTGCCAAATCGATCTCCGGCCACGGACTTTTCCTGCAGGCGCCTTCGCACAGACGCCAATCGGCAATGCGACCGCCATCCTGCACGCGACCGGCGACGACGCCTTCGCAATCCTGATCGCGCGGAGTTTCGCCCAGTCATGGCTCGGCTGGCTCGCCCATGCCGGGCGGGAATTCGACCTGGCGATCGCAATCCGACCCACCTGACCAACCCTCGACGAAGAGGCCGCCCCATGTCCGACATCCTCGAACTTCGTATGTACCGCGACCGCTTTCAGCCGAATGCGGCGCTGGCGCGACCGTTGAAGGCCGCGCACCGGATCGTCTACGCCTTTCAAGGCGACGCCGTCGCCCTTGGCGACAAGCTGCTCGCGACCGACGCAGGCCTTTACGCGAAGGCCGCCATGCCGCTTGTCGCAGGCCCGGCCGGCGCCGAAATCTGGCGCTATGAGATCGCGGCCGCGTCGGCGGAGGACAGTCTTGCGGAGGGCGCGGGCGTGGCGTCCGAGCGCCTGTTGAGCGGGCCGCTGACGACGGTCCAGACGGAAAGCGCCGAGGAAGACTGGCTGATGCGACTCGACAGCGTCGCCTTCCCGCCGGGCGGGGCCGCGCTGACCCATACCCATCGCGGCCCGGGCATTCGCTGCCTGGTCGCGGGCGCGATCCGGATCGACGCCGACGGCGCTTCGCATGGCTACGGCATCGGCGAGCCGTGGTTCGAGGCGGGGCCGGACCCGGTGTTCGCCCAGGCGGGCGACATGGCGACGCGCTTCGTTCGGGTCTCCGTGCTGCCGGGACGGCTCCTGGGCAAATCCTCGATTCAGTATGTCTATCCCGAAGACGCGGCCAAGCCGAAGGATCAGTCCTATCGGGGCTATATCGACCTGATGATCGGCCGTCCGACGCGCTAACCGCATGCTTATGCTTGTCGGATGGCGCGGCGGTGCGCCATACTCGCCCGCAAGCTGAAACCGGAGACGTTGGGCAATGCCGTCAATACTCGTGGTCGATGACGAACCCGACCTCGAAATCCTGGTCCGCCAGAAGTTTCGCCGCCGCATCCGGGCGGGCGAGCTTGAGTTCCTGTTCGCCCAGAATGGCGCGGAAGCGCTGGAGCAATTGCAGACCCGCCGCGATGTCGACATGGTGCTTTCCGACATCAACATGCCGGTCATGGACGGCCTGACGCTGATCGGCCAGTTGCGCGACGTCGCGCCGATGATCAAGGCCGTCGTCGTCTCCGCCTATGGCGACATGGAGAATATCCGGACCGCGATGAACCGCGGCGCCTTCGATTTCGTCACCAAGCCCATCGATTTCGACGATCTGGAATTGACCGTCACGCGCACCCTGGCGCATCTGGAAATGCTGCGCGAGGCCGTCACATCCCGGGAGCAGCTTGTGGCGCTGCGCCGCGAGCTGGATGTCGCGGCGCGCATGCAGGCGCAGATCTTGCCGGGCAAGCCATTGGCCGGCCCCGGCTTCCAGATCGGCGCGCAAATGACGCCGGCGAAAGAGGTCGGCGGCGATTTTTACGATTATTTTCAGATCGACGAGAACCGCGTCGGCTTCGTCATCGCCGACGTGTCCGGCAAGGGCGTGCCGGCGGCGATCTTCATGGCCGTCTCCTACACCCTGATGCGGGCGCGCGGCATGGACGGGCTAGCGCCGGCGAAGTGCCTGGAACTGGTGAACGCCGCATTGTGCCGCGACAACGATGAGGCGATGTTCGTTTCCGTATTCTACGGCGTGCTCGAGACCTCGACCGGCAAGCTCGCTTATTGCAACGCCGGTCATAACCCGCCGATCCTCCGGCGGGCGAACGGCGATGTTTCGCCGCTTGAGGACAAGGGCGGACCGGCGCTCGGCGTGATCGACGACGCGACATTCGACCAGGCGACAGTCGATTTCCAACCGGGCGACACGCTGCTGCTCTACACCGACGGCGTGACGGAGGCCTTCGACGAAACGGGCGAGCCATACGGCGAATCGGCGTTGATGGACGTGTTCAAGCGCCTTGGCAGCGCCGACCCGCTGGCGGTTGCCGAAACGATCGAGACGGTCGTCATCGACCATACCGGCGACGCCGAGCAACATGACGACATCACGACGCTGGTATTGCGTCGTCCGCTCGACTGACATGCGGGCGCGTCGCCTTGTCTGCTGGCTGCTCGCGGCGCTGCTCCAGACCGCCGCCGCGCCTGCCTTCGCGGAGGATGGCGTCACCCAGGGGCGGATCCAGTTCGGGCAATCGGCGGCGCTGACCGGCCCCGCCGAAGCGCTCGGCATCGGGATGCGCGACGGGCTTCAGGCGGCATTCACGGAAGCCAACGCCGCGGGCGGGACGCACGGCCGCATGCTCAACCTGTTGAGCCTGGATGACCGCTATGAGCCGGAAGCGGCGGGAGAGAACTCCCGCAATCTGATGTTTTTCAGCCGGGTCTTCGCGCTGATCGGCGCGGTCGGCACGCCGACATCCCGGGTTGTGGCGCCGCTCGCGGCCGAACATGAGGTGCCCTATATCGGCGCTTTCACGGGCGCCGAAATGCTGCGCACGCCCTATGAGGCCTACATCGTCAACATCCGGGCTTCCTATTTTCAGGAAACGGAGGCCCTCGTCGCCCATCTGGTCGACCGGCTGGGGAAGCAGCGGATCGGCATTTTCTATCAGAATGACAGCTTCGGCCGCGCCGGGCGCGCGGGGGTCGTGCAAGCGCTGGAACGGCGCGGCGCCGCGCTGGTCAGCGAAGGGCGCTATGTCAGGAACTCGACCGCCGTGAAGGTCGGCCTGCTCGACGTGATGGCGGGCCGCCCGGAAGCCGTGATCATGGTCGGCGCCTATGCGCCGCTCGCGACCTTCGTGCAATGGAGCGCGAAGCTGAACTTCAAGCCGACCTTCGCCAGCATATCCTTCATCGGCTCGGAGGCTTTCGCCGCCGCACTGGCCGAACGGCCGCTGGCCGACCGGGGCAAGGGCATCATCATCTCCCAGGTCGTGCCGTTTCCGCTGGACCCGTCGGTCCCGTTGGTGCGCGACTATCTGACGGCGATCGCCGTAACCGGCTCCAAGCCCAGTTTCATCTCGCTGGAAGGCTACCTGACCGGACGCTTCACGGTCGCCATCCTGGAGCAATTGGGCGCGGCGCCGACCCGCGCGGATTTCATCGCCGCGGTTCAGGCGAGCACGGCGCTCGATCTCGGCGGCGTCAGCCTCGCCTTCGGCCCGGCGGATAATCAAGGGTCGGACGCCATATACCTGACGGAACTGGATGGCGCGGGGGGCCTCCGGCCGCTACAGGACGCAGCCCAATGACAGCGACCGACGCGCCGGAAATCCAGGCCGGCCGCAAGCGTGCGCCGCGCCGCTTCGGGCTCGCGACGCGCATGGCGCTGGCGCTGCTCGGCGCGGTTCTGTTGCTTGGCATGTCGGCTTTGCTGACGTGGTATCTGCTCGATGAATTGCGGGAAGATCAGGCGCGGGTCGCCCAGAACGACCTGCCGCGGCTGATGCTCGCCCAGCAGATCGCCAAGAACAGCGCGAAGATCGCAGCCTCCGCCCCGGAATTCGCCGCCGTCCCGGACGACGACGGCCTGGCCCGCGTGCGCGGCATGCTCGATGAACTCTCGGTGCCGCTGACGCTGGATGTCGAGAAAATGCGTCGTCTCGACTTGAAGCTCGCTCAGGCGGATTCGAACAATGATCCGATCTGGTCGACGCTCCTCAGCCTGTTCGTCGATGACGCGCGCCACGATGCGCCGCGCCTCTATGACCTCGACCGGGTCGACGATCTTGCCGCCAAGATGACCGCGACGCTCGATCAGCTCGACATCGCGGCGAGCGAGCGCATTCAGCTCCGCGCCGAATTGCAGGACCTGGCCTTCAAGGCCGCCCATGAAGGCCGCCGCATGGACCGGCGGCTGGCACCGCTCCGGGACGATCTGCAATTCTATCTGCGGACCGGCTGGAGCTCGCTCGACGAACTTGGGCCGACCTCGGAAACGGAACGCCTGTCGCCGGCATTGACGGCGCGCGGCGAAGCGTTCAGCGAGCTCGCGATCGCGTCGACGGAAGTGAAGGCGGCCCTGAGCGAAGCTGCCGCCGCCCCCAGCCCGGACCTGATCAGCCCCTTGCGGGAACGGTACGAGGCTGCGCTGACGAGCTTGCGCGAAGCGCGGAGCTCGATCACGGAAACCGAGTTTCCCGAATTGCTGGATCGGCCGATCGCGGGCTTCGTCGCGCTCGGCCAGGGCCGCCGCAATGTGTTCGAAGTGCGAAGCCGGTACTTCGATCTGCAAAGCCGGGAGCAAGCTCTCCTCGCCGAGTCGCGCAGCATCTCAGCGGAGATCGCCAGCGCCGCCGACGCCCTGGTCATCGCCGCGCAAGGCGCCATGAACGACGCCGCCGCGCATGGCGAACAGATCGCCGCGGTCGGCCTCCGGCTGCTGATGGCGCTGACGGCGATCGCCGCGATCGGCGCCATTCTGATCGGCAGGGTCTATATCGGGCACAATGTCGTCCGCCGCATCACCGTGCTGGCGGGCGCCATGCGCCGCATGGCCGGCGGCGACCTTGAAACGCCGGCGCCGATCACCGGGGCCGACGAGATCACCGACATGTCGGAGGCCCTGGAAGTCTTCCGCCGCTATGCGCGCGACGCCCAGCGCCTCAATATCGTCGAGCAATTGGCCGACAAGCTGCAGGCGCAGAACGCGACCCTGGCCGAAACCCTGGCGAAGCTTGAACAGGCCGAGGCGGAAACCCGCGTGATCGCCCGCTTCCCCGAAGAGAACCCCAATCCGATGCTGCGCCTGAGCGCGGACCGGACGGTGATCTATGGCAATTCTGCCGCATTCGCGATCCCCGGCCTGACCCTGCCCGGCATGCGCGTCGCCGGCCAGGTGGCGGAAGCGGCGATCCAGGCCTTCATCAGCGCGAAGCCGACGCGCGTCACCTTCGAAACCGACAATCGGGCGTTCGATCTGACCTCCGCCGCGGTTCTCGGCGAAAATTATATCAACATCTACGGCCGCGAAGTGACCGAGGAGCGTCGCGCCCAGGCGCAGATCATCGCCCAGCAAAAAATGGCGTCCCTCGGACAATTGACCGCGGGCATCGCCCACGAGATCAAGAACCCGCTGAATTTCGTCAACAATTTCGCGAAGCTCTCGAACGAGCTGCTGGAAGACCTGCTGGCCGAGGTCGACCGCGCCAAATCCGTGATCGAAGCGGATGTCCGCGAAGAGATCGAGGCGATCGTCGAGGACCTGACGACCAATCTGAGCCGGATCAGCGAGCACGGCCGCCGGGCGGATTCGATTGTCCGCGGCATGCTGGATCACAGCCGCAAGGAATCCGGCGACGCGCAGATGATCGAGATCAACAAGTTGGTCAACGACTTCGTCGATCTGGCGTTCCATGGCCTGCGCGGCCAGGACCACAGCTTCAACAGCGCCATCGAGAAGCATTTCGACCCGGCCGCCGGGGAGATCGAAGTCGGCGCCCAGGATATGTCGCGCGTCATCCTGAACATCGCGAACAACGCCTTTCAAGCGACCCATGAGCACAAGCAGAAAGTCGGCGACAGCTATCGGCCCGTCCTGGAGGTCACGACGACCTCGCTTGGCGCGGCCGGCGTCGAGATCCGCCTCAAGGACAACGGCCCCGGCATGCCGGAGCATGTCCGCCAGCGCATTTTCGAGCCGTTCTTCACGACGAAGCCGACCGGGTCCGGCACCGGCCTCGGCCTCTCCATGAGCCATGACATCATTGTCCAGATGCATGGCGGCAACTTGCAGGTCGAGACCGCCCCCGGCGAAGGCGCGTGCTTCATCATCACCCTGCCCCGGCGCATGCCCGACGATCCGGAACGCCCGCGCAAGGCTGAAACGAACGACGATTGATCGCCGCCGCGCCGCCGCTTTGCGGGCTGTTGACCGGCGCGTTACACTGGGCATCTTGGCGGCGATCGCGCCCAATCGAGCAGGAGACGCTGGCGTTGGACATCACCATCGAAGCCGCCGCCGGCGCTGAGATCGTCGCCGTCCGGGGCAGCCTGGACACCAATACCGCGCCCGAAGCCGGCGAAGCGCTGATCGGGCTGATCAACGGCGGCGCCAAGCGCATCGTCGCGGATTTCGAACATGTCGACTATATTTCAAGCGCGGGCTTGCGCGTGCTTCTGGTCGCGGCGAAGCGGCTCAGGGCCGGCGGCGGCGACATGCGGCTTTGCAACCTGAACCCGTTCGTCCAGGAAGTGTTCGATATTTCCGGGTTCGGCGTGATGTTTTCGGTGTTCGACACCCGCGACGCAGCGCTCGCGCAATCATGACGGCGCCTGGCGCGCCGGCGAAGACCTTGATCTTCTTTTCGGTCGACATCGCCGGCGCTACCCGTTTCAAGGAAACCGCGCAAAGCCTGGATGGCGGCGCCGGCTGGCTTGAAGCATTCGAAACATTTTTCCGCGAACTGCCGCTGGTCGTCATGGGACAGACCGCGATGGCGTTCGCCGACCGTGCGGACATTCCCGATATCGGCGTCTGGAAGGCGCTTGGCGACGAGCTGATCTTCCGCGCGGCGGCGGATTCGGCCGACGAGGCCCTGCTGCTGGTCGAAGCCTGCTATCGCGCGCTCGTGCTGTATGACGGCCGGTTTTCCGCCCGCTGGCCCTTGCGGCTGCGTGCTTGCTGCTGGGCGGCGCGCTTCCCCGGCCGCAATATCGAAGTGACGATCCGCGAGATCGCGACCGATCAGGGAGATGTCTACCGGGATTATATCGGCCCCGACGTCGATCTTGGCTTCCGGCTTGGCGGGCACGGTCATCACGGCCAGATGACCATCGCCCTCAACCTTGCCGAGGCGCTCGCCAGATTGCCGGACCAACGCGGCTTCCGCTTCCATTTCCTCGGCAAGCGCATGCTTAAGGGCGTCTTCATGGGCCGGCCCTATCCGGTCATCCTGGCGACCCTCGCCGATTGCATGCCCGACCCCTGGGAGTGGGAAACCGAGGATGCGCCGGGCCTCGCCGCCGTCCGCGACCGCACGCCGATGCCGCCCGAGGACCTGGTCGCCCTCGCCGCGCGCATCCGCGCCTACCTGAACCGCATGACCGGGCTAGGCCTGGAGCCGCTGGAGTTCTGACGCGGCCGCGCTCAACACAGCCTTGCCGATGACGGCGCGGCCTTCGATGGCGCGGAAGGCGTCGGCCGCGTCTTCGAACGAAAAGACATGGGACACATGCGGGTCGAGCAAGCCCTGCTCCGCCAACGCCAGGATCGCGGCCTTCGCCGCCGCCCCGCGCGCCGGCTTCTGCCGGGCGCCCTCGCCAGCGCGGATGCCGATGACGGACGCGCCTTTGATCAGAAGATGGTTGGTCTTCGCCTCTGCCGCCCGGCCTGACACGAACCCGACGACGACGATCCGGCCTTCCCAGGCGAGACAGCGGACACTTTCGTCGAACACATCGCCGCCGACCGGATCGTACACCAGATCGACGCCGCGCCCGTCGGTCCAGTCCTTGACCGCGTCGCGAAAGCCAGGCGCCGACGGGAGCGTCAGGTCCGCGCCAAGCGCCGCGACCGTCTTGAGCTTCTCCGGGCTGGCGCCAGTCGCGATCACGCGGACGCCCAGGGCCTTCGCCATCTGCACCGCCGCCAGCCCGACGCCGCCGGTCGCACCGTGGATCAGCACCGTTTCCCCTGCTTCCAGACGGCCGCGATCGACCAGCGCGTGATAGGCCGTCATCGCGGCCGAACGGAACCCGGCGGCTGCCTCGAACGTCATGGCGCGCGGCATCGGCCAGAGGCTTTCCGGCTTCAACAGGTGCTGCTCCTGAAAGGCGCCCGGCCGGTGCTGGCTGATGACGCGGTCGCCGGCGCGCCATCCGGCGACATCGCCGCCGACGGCGATCACCTCGCCTGCCGCCTCCAGGCCCGGCACGAACGGCGGCTCGGGCTTCAACTGGTAGCCGCCGCGACACATCAGGGCGTCGACGTAATTGACGCCCCAGGCGCGCTGCCGCACCAGGACTTCGCCAGCGCCGGGCGCGCCGGGAGCCGGCAGCTCCTGCAGCGCCAGAACCTCCGGCCCGCCAAGCCGCGCGCAGACGACAGCGCGCATCAGAATTTCCCGAACTTCAGATAGGCTTCCTCGGCGTCCATGCCGGCTATGATGGCCTTGCGCATGTCGCTTTCCGTCGCCATCACGGCTTCGGTCCTGGTCACGGCCGCCTCGACCATGTCAGCCGGGATCACGACCGCGCCGTCATGATCGACGATGGCATAATCGCCCGTGCGGATGGTGACGCGGCCGATCGTGACCGGCTCCCCGAGCGCCGTGTAGCGCCAGCGCTCGACGATGTCGGCTGGCGTGGCGAGGTCGGCGGCGACCGGGAAGCCCATCGCCAGCAATTGCTCCACATCGCGGGCATGGCCGTCGACGATGTAGCCGCGCGTCCCCTTCGCCATCAGGGCATGGGCTGAAAGCTCTCCCATCAGGGCGACCATGCGGGTATTCGGCTGGCAGACGATCACCTTGCCTGACGGCGCCCGCGACAGGACGCGCGCCCAAAGCAGCAGCGAGTCATGGCGGCTCAAGGTCTGGTCGATCTGGCCGGCGACGGTGAATATCTCTCCCGCGATGCGCTTCGACCGGTCCAGGAGGCGGATTTCCGGCGGCAGCACGCATTCGCCGTGCCCCATTTCCCGCAACACATCGTGGACGGCGGAGGCGTAGCAGCGCTCAAGGCGCTCGGTCAGACTGGGCATCGACAGGCATTCTCCCTTGAGCACGGCGCCGGACGGCGAGCGCGGCGTCCGGTCCGATTGACCGGACGCTGACGAGGGGACAGTGTGCCGCCGCTCCAAGGTTCGCCGCAACTGGGATGAAACCGCGAATGTCGCTGCCGGACCAGACCGTGCTGCATGTCGTCGAACGCTGCCGCGGCGGCGTCGCCACATATGTGGCGGAGGCGATGCGCGCCCAACGCGCGAGCGGCCGCTGGGCGTCGGTCGATCTCCTGGCCGACCGCCATTACCTGGAGCCCGAGCTGGCGGCGGCGGCGGACCGCCTGCTGGACTATCGCTCCGCCCGCCGGATCGCCGGGATGGCGCGCGCCGCCTGGCAGGTCACCCGCCGCATCCGGAAAGCCAGGCCGTCGGTCGTGCACCTGCATTCCAGTTTCCCCGGCGTCTATGGCCGCGTCGCCGCCGACAGCCGCGCGATCGGCCCGGCGATCCTCTATTGCGCCCACGGCTGGGCGTTCGAGATGCAGACGGCGAAGCTGAAACGCGGCATCTACCGGACGATCGAACGGGAGCTGGCGCACAAGGCCGACGTCATCGTCTCGATCTCCGCCCATGAATTCGCGGCCGCCGAAGCCGCAGGCATCCGCCATGGCGGACATATCGCCATTCCCCACGGCGCGCGCCCCGCGACGCCTGGCCCCCGGCCCGAGGCCATGGACCCTACCTGTCTCAACCTGCTGTTCGTCGGCCGGCTCGACCGGCAGAAAGGCCTCGATCTGCTGCTCCGGGCGTTCCGGCAGGCGAAGCGCCAGGACATCCGGCTGCATGTCATCGGCGCCGAGGGCCTGGGCGACGGCGCCCATGTACAGATCGCCGACCCGCGCCTGAAGCTCTATGGCTGGATCGCCCATGACAGCCTGGACGCCTGGTATGCCGCCGCCGACGCCATCGTCATGCCGTCGCGCTGGGAAGGCTTCGGCCTGGTCGCGATCGAGGCCATGCGGAATGGGACGCCCGTCCTGGCGAGCGACCGCGGCGCCCTGCCGGAAGTGTTGGACGGCGGCGCCGCCGGGATTCTGTTCGATCCTGAAAATACTGCGGGTCTCGCCAACCTAATCGAAACCCTCGATCGGGATACTCTGAGGTCGCTCGGCGCGGCCGCCTATGCGCGCTACCAAAGCGCCTATACGGCCGACCGGGCGGCGACGGCGCTTGCCGCCGCCTACGATCTTGCAATCGAACGCCGCCAAGGGCGCGGCTGAAGACGGACGGGCGAGCCGATGGCGCTTCCAAACCTGATCATCGCGGGCGCCCCGAAATGCGGCACCTCCTCCCTGTTCCAGTGGATCGCGGACCATCCGGACGCGGAAGGCTCGATCGTGAAGGAGACCTGCTATTTCGTCGATGCGGGCTCCCATGTCTTCGACCCCGCGAATAATTTCTCTTCCGGCGGGCAGGCGGGCTACGAGCGCTTCTTTCCGGTGTCGAACCGCAAAGCTAAAATCCGGCTGGAGGCGACGCCGACATATCTCTACCAGGAATCCGCCCTTCGCCTGCTGCCGGATCTGCCGAACCGGCCGCGCTTCCTGTTCGTCCTGCGCGAGCCCTCGGCGCAAATTCTATCCACATATCGCTATTTCACCAACAATTGGACCCACCTGAAAGCCGGGGTTTCCTTCGCCGATTTCCTCGAGATGGCCGACCGGAAGGATCCCCGGCTCGCCCATAACGAATTGCTGCGGCTCGCCCACGCCAACGCCCGCTATATCGACCCGCTCAGCCGCTGGCGGGAGCGCGTCGGAGAGGCCCGCATGAAGGTGATCCTGCTGGAAGACATCCAGGCCGACCGCAATGCCGCCATGGCCGACCTCGCGGCCTGGCTTGGATTGGACCCGGACTTTTATGCCGATTATCCCTATCCGCGCGAAAACGAAACCTACCGGGTCCGGAGCCGCATGGCCCAGGCCATCAATCAGCAGGTGCGCGGCCTGGTGGCGCGCACGCCGTTCTATCAGCCCGCCCGGGCGCTTTATCGCCGCCTCAACACGGCGAAGGCGCCCGCGCCCCTGAGCGCGTCCGACCATGCGGCGCTCGCGGCGTTGCGGCGCGCCTACGCCGCCGACAATGCCCGGTTGGCGGCGCTGTTCGACCTCGACCTCACGTCCTGGAGCCATGAGGCGGCCTTGGCATGTCCCTGATCGATACGGCCCGGGCCGCGATCCGACAGGCGCGGGGCCGGCTGCACCCGAACCGCATGGTGTTTCATCATGTGCCGAAATGCGGCGGGACCTCGGTCGGCCGGGCGATCCGCAAGCGCTTCCTGTTGAGCCAGGCGACCGTGCTGGCGGAAGCCACATACCGGACGGAGGCCCTGCTCGACTCGGCCGCCGACCCGTTGACCGTGCTCCGCCGGGCGGAAGCGCTTCGGGAGCGGATCTTTCTGTATCATATGGCGGCGGGCGTCGATTGCGTCTCGGCCCATGTGCGCTTCAGCGATACGGGCCATGCCGCCTACCATGATGTCGCGAAATTCGTCACGATCTTGCGCGATCCCGTCGGCCGGTTCATTTCCCATTACCGCTGGAGCCATGGCCGCGCCCACGGCCACGCCCATATCGCGGCCGATTTCGATAGCTTCCTCGATAGCGCCGAGGCGCGCCATCTGGGGGCGTTCTACGTCTACTTCTTCAGCGGCCTCGACCCCTCGGCCGACATGACCAGCCAGGATGCGCTCGACCGCGCCAAGGCCAATCTCGACAAGTTCGATGTCGTCGGTTTCCTTGACCGACTGCCCGCCTTTGAAGCTGCGATCCGGGAGACCGTCGGCGTGCGCGTCCGGATCGGGCACCACAACAAGGCCCGGACGGAGGCGCCGCCAGCGCTGCATGACGCCGCGACGCAAGCCAAGATCGAAGCGCTGACCGCGCCCGACCGGGCGTTCTTCGCCCACGCCCTGGATACCCGCAGGTGAGCTTGAGCCCCCGCCCCCTGGGCAAGCTTTCCGGCGACATGCTGGCGATCGGCGCCGGGCACAGCGTCTTCGCATTCGGCCAATGGATGATCGGCGTCGCGATCGCGAAACTCGCCGGGGTCGAGGCGATGGCGGCCTTTGGGTTCGCGCTGATGATCAGCGCCCCGATCTATTTCCTGACCGGCATGGGCTTACGCACCGCGCTCGCGCGGGACGCCGCGGGCGCGCTGCCGTTTTCCGACTACTGGCAGGCGCGGATCGCCGGCGCGGTCGCCGCGGCGCTGCTCATGGCGCTCGCGGGCTTCACGGTCGCGGCCGGGCGCGGCTTCGACGGCACGGCGGCCTTGCTCGCCTTCGCGCTCGTCAAAAGCGCCGACGCCGGCTTCGACCTGATCTATGGCCTCAGGCAACGGGACGGGCAGGCGCGGGCGGTCTGGCATTCTCTCCTCCGCCGCGGCTTGCTCGGACCGGCGGCGTGCGCGGCGGCGCTGGCCGCGACCGGCGGCGAACTCTGGGCGGGGCTTTCAGCCTGGGCGGGGGCGGCTTGCATCCTGCTTCTCTGGCAAGACGCCCCGGCGGCGCGGGCGGCGCGGCGGCGCGAGCCAGCGCGAACCGGCGCGCTCGGCGTCTTCAAGAGCTGCTGGCCGCTTGGCGTCGGCGCCGCGGTCGCCAGCCTGGAGACCGCGATCCCGCGCTATGTCATCGAATGGCGGATGGAGCCCGATGCGCTTGGCTATTTCACCGGCCTGTTCCTGTTCTTTCAGGCGATCATCCTGGTCGGGAACGCCTTCGGCAGCGCCGCGACGCCGCATCTGGGGCGCGCCCATGCGGCGGGCGACTTCAAGCGCTTCAACCGCCTGCTGCTCGGCCTGCTGGCGCTCGCCGTGCTGATCGGCGGCGGCGGCGTCGCGGTCGCGGCGCTGATCGGACCGTGGTTGCTGGGGATCGTCTATACGCCGGCCTACAGCGCCTATGCCGATATCTTCACGCTGATCATGGCGGCGGCGGCGCTGCGCCTCGTCGCCTCATTCCTGCAATTCGCGATCATCGCCGCCGGGCGCTTCAAGGCGCATATGGGCGTGCATCTGACGATCGCGACGATCGCGCTCGCGATCGCCCCGGCCCTGGTCGGCGCCCACGGGCTTGCGGGCGCGGCCTACGTGCTTATCGTTGCGACTGTCGTTCAACTTCTGCTGCTCGCGGCCCTTGCATGGCGCGGCGGCAAAGCGAGCCGAGATGTCCCGCCTTCGCCAGACCCATCCTGACGCCGCTGCCGGGACCCACGCCGTGCCCCCGCCCGACGCCCCTGTCTACCGCGGGCTGACCCGGTCCGAGATCGCCTTCGCCTATAACCCGACGCGGGCCGTGGCGAACCATGCGGCGATCACGGCCGACAAGCGCCGCCGCAGCGACGCCGCGCTGACCCGCCTGGGCGGCCGCCGCGACATCCGCTACGGGCCGCACGAACGGCAATTGCTCGATATCTTCCCGGCCGGTCCCGGCGCGCCGGTGCTGCTCTATCTGCATGGCGGCGCCTGGCGCACCCTGGACCGGCGCGATTATGCGTTCATCGTCGAACCCTGGCTCGACCACGGCGTCACGGTGGCGCTGCCCAGTTACGGCCGCCTGCCCAACTGCGCCTTGACCCAGCAGATGCGCCATGCCCGTGAGGCCATTCTCTGGACGCACGCCAACATCGCGGCCGATGGCGGCGATCCGGATCGCCTGCATGTGGCAGGCACCTCAGCCGGCGCGCATCTCCTGGCGCTCGCGAGCCACGCGGCGGAGTGTGCAGACCGCATTCAAAGCATGACGCTCGCCAGCGGCGTTTACGATTTCGAGCCGCATCGCTGGCACGACCGGCATCTGGACATGGGGTTGACGGACGCCCTGGTCCGTCACGCGAGCCCGATTCACCGCCCGCCAGCCCGCCCTGACCTGCCGACGCTGCTCGCGGTCGGCCTGCAGGAGACGCCGGAAATGATCCGCCAGACCCGGGATTATCACGCCCAGCTCCGGTCCCGCGCCATGCCGGCCGCGCTGCTGGAAGCGCCTGGGAACCATTTTGAAGTCGGCGATTGGTTTGGCGACGCAAGTCATCCAATCTTCTCCCACATGCTCAAGATGATACAAGTTTCATAGAAAAAAAGTCGTAATACCAGGTATTACTCTAATCGTTTTGTTTAACGACCTACTACCTGGACGGACCGGGTTAAAACCCAATTGCTACAGACTTGTTTAAAATTCTGAATTAAAACTTGACCAACTTAATCGAGATTGTCGTTTCTGAAATTAACGACAAGCACGACAGGAGCTGGTCATGAGTCGCAAAGCCACCATCGTTCTTATTGGAGCCGCCGCCATGCTTGGCGCAGCCTCCGCTGCGGCCTTCACCCGCGAGCCGGTCATGCCATTCGACAAATCGATCGGCCACACCCAGGTGGACGACATCGAAGGCGGCATCGCGTCGCGACGCGACGCGGATGGCCGGCGAACCGAGGTCCGCGGTCCCTTCGGCCGCCCGGTCGCAACGGCGATCGGCAACCTGATCAACATCGAGGCGGGCCCGAATTCCACCGTCGTGTTGAACGCCCTCCAGATCAACCGCGGCAACCAGACCGCCATCAACGGCGAATTGAACCTGGATTGACGCTGACAAGGTTCCCGGGCGGTCGGACGGGACCGCGCGGGCGCATGGCTCACCCGAGCCATTAGCCAAAGCCCAGATTGGGCTTTCCAACCCGGCGCCGCCTGATGCCAGGCGCGCCTCTATCGCAGGAGCGACTAATACCAATTTGCATTGATCAGAACCCGTGAGCCCATTGCCGACATCCGAT
>CALAHN010000005.1 GCA_937891825.1 uncultured Alphaproteobacteria bacterium | reverse complement strand
CGAAGGATCGCAACCCATTGCAAGCCTTCATGATCTTTTGATTCAGGCTCTTACGGTGGAAGGTTCCAACCCGCCACTCAGCCAAACCGGCACTTCCATGAAATCGCGGGCGATCCGAGTTTCGACCGCCGACCCGTACAGTTCGCCGAACACGCCGTTCCAATACCATTGGATTAGCCTTGCGCGGTTCGCTTCATGCTCCCACGCATCGCCAATGTCGGCAAGGATCGCCGCCAACGGTACAATCTGAGACTGGTATTGCAAATCAAAAATTCGGTAGATATGCAGCATGTGGAGGAATTTGGAGGCCTGTACGAACCCGCGTTCCACCTGCGTCTCGTATTGCTTGTAGGCATCAAGCGGCAAATCGAGCAATGCCTGCCGGTTTCCTGAAACCGCAGGCAGCTCCTTGCCTTCCTTGCCCGCCTGTTCGGCTTTGCGCCGCTTGTCCCGTGTGTAGAAAAGGGAGGCCGCTTGCAGGAAGTCAGTATTCCCGACACCGGCAAGAATGCCAGCGTCGGAATCCGCAGGGCGCAGCGCATCGGCCAGCCGCCGGTGGCGCCCCTTCACATCCTCGTCCCCATACCAATCCTTGCGCAGCTCGTGACCTGACGCCGCATACATGGCCGTTACCAGCTCGAAAGCGTCCAGAGCCTTGCCGCCCGTGTTGACCTTTTCGAACACTACACAGACTGCTTCCTTGGAGGTGGAGCGGTCGAGGGCGATCACGGGGACCCGATAGTATTTGAAGTTTTCGAGAACCTGCCGCTTGAACAGGCGGAACTGCTCGCGCACTTCCTTGTGCGCGTCGCCCGACCAGTATTCATCGAAGCCGTCCTGCCACTTGTCCCAATCAAACACCTGGCTAACCGGATACATGAGCGCGGCATATTCTTTTACCGGCGTGGAGAGGTCGAGCACGACTTCGCGCCCGAAATCTGTGCGCTCCATGCGATCTTCCGGCACGCCGATCACGGCTTCTTCGCGGTCAGCCGTCTCATCTATTGCCTTGCGTATGTCGAGGTAGAACCAGCGTTTCACGCGCTTTTTCTTCGGCGTGGTGGTTTCTACGACCTTGCCGCGCAGCGTGACCTGATAGAGCGAGGTCATGCGTTGCTGGCCGTCGAGCAGAAGGGATTGCGGCGGCGTCTGGCGGGCTTGGAGCGGCGCTCCCTCGACAGGGCGGGGCTTGAAATTGACCGGCCCGCCGGTGTCCAGAGACATGAGCGCGCCCACGGGGAAGGCGCGCGAGATCGAGGCGATCAGGCTCTTGATCCGGTCTTCATCCCAGACCCAGCTCCGCTGAAAATCCGGCAACTGGATGATGCCCCGGTGGCATTCATCCAGCAATCGGGAAAGGTCAATCGGATTGGTCTGGAAGGTCGATCCCGCCATTTGTTGCTTTGCCCCCAAAGTAATAGGATCGCCGGAATCTCCCTACCAATAGAGAGGAATCCGTCGTTGTCGATTCACTATACCAAGCTACCAGAATATATTCCGCGGGTGAAAACCTCTATCACCGATTACCCCTTGCAGTAGTCCGCGCAGGTTGCCGCCCCTAATGCAGCCTTTATCGTCGATGGTCATCGTTCCGGGCAGGAAAGCCTAGCGGCTTCGCGTTAGCATGGATCAGCATCGGATCGCCGCCGCCATGGTAGGCCATGCCGATGTCAGCCGCCGTGAGGAATAGTCCTATCAGCCAGCCGCTTTCGTCCGATCTCATCGGCAAGATGGATGCCTATTGGCGCGCGGCCAATTATCTTTCGGTCGGCCAGATCTATCTCTATGGCAATCCTTTGCTGAAACTCCCCTTGACCCAGGAAGATATCAAGCCCCGAATACTTGGGCATTGGGGCACGACGCCGGGGTTGAACTTCATCTATGTGCATCTGAACCGGATCATCAACGCGCATGATCTGAACATGCTGTACGTGACCGGCCCCGGACATGGCGGGCCGGGGCTCGTCGCCAATACCTATCTCGAGGGCAGCTATAGCGAGGTCTACCCGGAGATTTCCGAGGACGAACCGGGGATGAAGAAGCTGCTCACGCAGTTTTCCTTTCCCGGCGGCATCCCGAGTCACGTCGCGGCGGAGACGCCTGGCTCCATCAATGAAGGCGGCGAGCTTGGCTATTGCCTGTCCCATGCCTATGGCGCCGCGTTCGATAATCCCGACCTGATCGTCGCCTGCGTCGTCGGCGACGGCGAGGCGGAAACCGGCGCGCTCGCGACCAGTTGGCATTCGAACAAGTTTCTCAATCCCGTGCATGACGGCGCGGTTCTGCCGATCCTGCATCTGAACGGCTACAAGATCGCCGGCCCGACCGTGCTCGCCCGCATTCCCCATGACGAGCTTGCAGCCCTGTTCCGCGGCTACGGCTATACGCCCTATTTCGTCGAGGGCGACGACCCGATGGCGATGCATCAGCTTATGGCGTCGACGCTCGACACAGTGACCGCGCGCATCCGGGACATTCAGGATGACGCGCGAACCAACGGCTTCAAGCAGCGGCCGCTTTGGCCGATGATCGTTCTGCGTTCGCCAAAGGGGTGGACCGGCCCGAAGGCAGTCGACGGCAAACCGACCGAGGGGAGCTATCGCTCGCACCAGGCGCCGCTCAGCGACATGGGCCAACCAGGGCGGATCGAGGCGCTGCAAGCATGGCTGGAGAGCTATCGCCCGCGCGAACTGTTCGACGCCGCCGGCAAGCTCCGCCCCGAACTCAGAGAACTGGCGCCGCTGGGCCCGCGGCGGATGGGAGCCAACCCGCACGCCAACGGCGGCCTGCTGCTGCGCGACCTGACCATGCCCGATTTCCGCGACTATGCGGTGACAATCCCGAAACCCGGCAGCGTCAACGCCGAAGCCACGCGCATCCAGGGCGAGATGATCCGCGACGTGATCCGCCTGAACCCCGAGACGTTCCGGGTTTTCAGCCCCGACGAAACGGCGTCCAACCGCTGGGGCGCGGTGTTCGAAGCGACCGACCGCTGCTCGACCGCGGACATCCTGCCGGGCGACGACCATGTGGCGCCCGACGGCCGGGTGATGGAGGTCTTGAGCGAGCATCAGTGCGAAGGCTGGCTCGAGGGGTATCTGCTGACCGGCAGGCACGGCTTCTTCTCCTGCTACGAGGCCTTCATCCAGATCGTCGATTCGATGTTCAACCAGCATGCCAAGTGGCTCGACGTGGCGAACCGTATTCCATGGCGTCGGCCGATCGCTTCCCTGAACTACCTGCTGTCGTCCCATGTCTGGCGGCAGGATCACAACGGCTTCAGCCATCAGGACCCTGGCTTCATCGACCATGTCATCCGCAAGAAGCCGGAAGTCGTCCGGGTCTATCTGCCGCCCGACGCCAATACCCTGCTCGCCGTCACCGATCATTGCCTGCGCAGCCGCAATTACGTGAACGTCGTCGTCGCCGGCAAACAGCCATCGCCGCAATGGCTCGGGATGGACGCCGCCATCCGTCACTGCGCCGCCGGGCTGGGCATCTGGGACTGGGCGGGGAGCGACGGCGGCGGCGGCGAGCCCGATGTGGTGATGGCCTCCGCCGGCGACGTGCCGACCATGGAGATGCTGGCTGCGGTCGAAATCCTCCTGAAGCATTTGCCGGCGCTCCGGATTCGGGTCGTGAACGTCGTGGACCTGATGACCTTGCAGTCAGCCAGCCGGCATCCTCACGGGCTCAGCGACGAGAGCTTCGATGCCCTGTTCACCAGGGACAAGCCGATCGTCTTTGCCTACCACGGCTACCCTTCGCTGATTCACAAGCTGACCTATCGGCGGTCCAACCATCGCAACTTGCATGTGCACGGGTTCAAGGAAGAGGGAACGACCACGACGCCATTCGACATGGTCGTGATCAACGAACTCGACCGGTTCCATCTGGCGAAGGCCGTTATCGATCATATGCCGGACCTGGGTCCAGGCGCCGATAGCCTGGCGCAATTCATCGCCGACAATCTCGACGAACACGCGCGCCACATCCGGCAATTCGGCGAGGACATGCCGGACATTCGCAATTGGCGATGGGGCGCCACGAGAGCGGAGCCCACGGACTCCGGGCGTCCAGGAACGGAGACCCCAGATGAATTGGCGACCCCCTGATAGTTCTCGCGCGAGCGTCAGCCAGTCGCCTGGCGAAAAGGAAGGCGCCCTCGGGGCGGCGGTCGATGCGAATGCGCTGTCTCCGTCGCTCGGCCCGGCGCTGGGCGCTCAGGTCGACACATGTGGCGAAGCGGCGTTCGCCGACCAGTTGACGTCCGCGATGCGGCTTGCATTCGGCGGGCGCGCCGAGACGCCGACCGCATCGCCGGACAGCGCATCGCCCGATCGATCCGCTCTCGGGCCGAAACGCCCAAAAACGGAGAAACCGACCGAAGTCCCTGGCTAGATCAATAAAACAGACCCGGGCCCGTCAGGCTTTGACGAGGTTCGAGGGGAACATGTTCCGTCGGGCTTCTTCGTCCATATCGGCCTTGAACGTGTGGCTGGCGGCAAGCGCCAGCGCGCGGCTGGCGGCTGGGCGCGCCGAGATCTCATCGACCAGCCGCTTGAGATGGGGAAGGTCGCCCCAGGCTTCGGCGTCGAGCACGACATGCAGCAGCCGCGCCCAGCCCCAGGCCGCCATGTCGACGATGCTGTAGGCGTCGCCCAGAATGTAGGGCCGGTCCGCCAGCCGGGCGTTCAGAATGCCGTAATGGCGCTTGGCCTCGAACCGGTAGCGGTTGATCGCATAAGCCAGCTTCTCCGGCGCATGATGCTGAAAATGCACGGATTGGCCGGAATAGGGGCCGACGCCGGTTGCGATGAACATCAACCAGGACAACAGCGCGCCCCGCTCCGCCGGGCTTTTGCCGCCGAGGAACTTGCCCGACTTTTCCGCGAGATACAGCAGAATGGCGTTGCTGTCGAAGATGACCGCATCCCCGTCCACAAGGCTCGGCGCCTTGGCGTTCGGATTGATCGCGAGATAGTCCGGCTTGTGCTGGTCGCCCTTCCGGCCATCGACCGGAACGCCCTCATAGGGCAGCCCGGCTTCCTCGAGCAGCAATGCGACCTTCATCGGGTTCGGGCCGGTATTGTAATAGAACTTCAGCATGGCGGGCGCTCCTATCCTTCGAGGATGATCCGGGTCAGCTCATCCGGCATGCTCAACATCGGATAATGGCCGGTGTCGAGGCAATGCCACTTGGCGTTCAAGGCGTTTTGCGCCCGGCGCTGATGCGCTTCGCCCGGGTTCGGCGCCCGGCTGCAGTACAGGACCGATGCATCCCATTGCTCCGACCAGAAGGTCGGCAGGTCGACCGGTTGATAGAACACAGCCCGGGGATGCAGCGTGCAGCGGTCCGCCGCCCAGGCGCGGGTCGCGTCGTCAAGGCCGGCGAACAGGCGGACCGCGGCATCCTCGATCGTCGGGCCAAGCCCCAGGTCGTTCTCGATCGCCGCCGGACGGGTGACGACATCGCGGATGCGTTCGCCGTGCAGCAATGCGAGCGCGTCGGCGAAGACCAGACGGCCGACCCTGTCCCGGGCCTGCTCGGCGGCTTTCGCCATCACCATGCCGCCGCTCGATGTGCCGACGAGAACGGCGTCCCGAAGGTCCTCGTAATACAGCAGCCTCGCTACGTCCTCGGCATGACTTTCCGTGGTGATGCCGGAGCGGAGACTGCCCCGACGCTCCCCGCAGCCGTCGAGCGTCGGCGCGAACACCCGCCCGCCCGCGGCCCGAAGGCGCGCGGCGACTTCCCGCCAAATCCAGGCGCCCTGATAGGCCCCGTGAATCAATACATAATCGGTCACTTTTCGAACCCCCGCATCACCAACATGTTGTCCCGCGCCATCGCATGGGCCTGATCGAGCGGCAGATCGGCCGACCGCCGGATCATGCGCTTCGTCATCCAGAGCGCATCGTGATCGAAGCCCGCGATGGCTTCCGCCAGCCGCATGGCGGTCGGCATCGTCTCGGCGTCCGGCACGACCCGGTTGACCAGCCCCATCGCCTTGGCCTCCGCCGCGCCTACATTCTCGCAGAGCAGCAGGAGTTCCGACGCGACTTTCCGCCCGACCTGGGCGACGAGCGTGGGCGTAACGGCTGTGGCGGCCAGGCCGCGGCGAACTTCCGGATAACCGAAGACCGCGCCCTCGCCCGCGACGACGATATCCGACGCGATCGCCAGCGCCGACCCGGCGCCCAGAGCGAAACCGTTGACCGCGGCGATTACCGGCTTCGAAAGGTCAAGCAACGCCTGCACGACGGCGCCGGACTGCGCCCTGCCGCTCGCCGCCTGGATGACCTGGCGGTGCGTCCGGTCCCGGTGCGTCTGGCCTTCCTTCATGTCGGCGCCAGCCGAAAACGCCCGCCCCGATCCCGCGAGGACGACGACGGCGACCGCGTCATCCTGTTCCGCCGCCTGCAGCGCCTCGACGAGCGCTTCGCACAATGCGCCGTTCAAGGCGTTGAGTTTGTCCGGCCGGTTCAGCGTCAGCCGTCGCACGAACCCCAGGGTTTCGGCGAGCACGAGCTCGGCCATGCAGTTCCCTCCCCCAATGCGGCGCGGCGGGCGCCGGCGCGCGTTTCCTGTCCAGGGCCAAGTTGAACGCGCCAATTGCCGGAACGCAAGACGCCCCGACCTGCTAGAATTCGTCAGCCGCGCCGGTTTGCGCTAGGGTCACGCCCGCCCGAAACGCTAGCGAGACGCCCGCCCGATGCCTGCTTCGCCCACCGCTACCGCTTCCGGCGCCGACGCCACGGCTGGAATTCTGATGGCCGCCTTCGGCGCGCCGCCCTATTTCGCCCAGGCAGTCCTCGCAGCGGCTTCGATCAAGGCGCAGCATCCGAACCTGCCGATCGCCATCGTCTCCGACCAACCGGGCCATCCGCTGCTGCAGCCCGGCTGGTTCGACCACAAGCTGCCGATGGACCTGAGCGGCGCGCCCGCCCTGCCCCATGGCTTCGCCGCGCCGCTGCTCGGCCGCGTCTCGGCGCTCGCCCTGTCGCCATTCCAGAAGACCTTGAGCTTCGACGTGGACGCCAGGCTCAGGGCGCCGCGGCTGGACGCGCTGTTCGCGCTGCTGGACCAGGTCGAGATCGCCATGGCCCCCTGCTTTCCGGACACGAGCCGCGAGCGGCAGATGTTCGGGCGGCCGATCTACAACAACGGCATCATTCTGTACCGCAAGACCGAGCGGATGCTGACCTTCCTCCGCCGCTTCGAGGATACCTTCCGCCGCCACCTCGCCGCCGCGACCGCAGCCATGCCCGATGTGGCCGCGGTCGCCCATATTCCCGGCGGCGCGGACCGCCAGCGCCTGTTGTGCAGCGATCAGATCGCGCTCGCCCAGTTCTTCAGCCCCGAACGCAACGACACGGGCGCGATCTTCGCCGTACTGGGCGACCATTGGAACTGGCGCGGCGGCGACGCGACCCGCCGGCCGGCGGAGCCCATCGTCATCGACCATCACCCGAGTTTGCGCGAAAACACTTGGCCGCAACTGGCCGATCTGGCGTTCCGGCTCCTGGCCGCCGGCGACGGCAAGCGCGCCGCGCCGCTTTATGGCCAGGTGCTGGCGGCGCTGCAGCCGGACCTGTTCGACGCCTCACGGGAGACGCTCATGGCGCAATTGCAGCATGCGCCGGAGACAGCCGCGGCGGCAGATCGCATCGCCGGGCTGGCGCCAGCCCCGCCGAACCTGGAAAGCTTGCTCAGGATCGCGGCGCTGCACGCAGTCCCGCTTAGGCAAGCGGACCGCGCCGCCCGGATCCTCGCGAAGGTCGCGCCGGCCCAACCCGGCCGATAAGGCGATGCGCGCTTGGACGAGTGTGGGCCAAGCGTCGCCATATCGATGCCGAACCGGCCGATTTCCTGGCCTAAACCCCGGTTATAGATGGGCCGTGCAAGGCTCGGGCTTAGGCGAATAGGCCTGCCGGGCAATTCAAATCTCGGACATGCGGTGACTACCTCCAGTCACGGCGATGCACATCGCTCGCCGGAACTGACGCAATGGAGCGACCCACACATGAGCAACCGCATCATCCTGAAAACCGCCCTCGCCGCCATGCTGACCCTGGCCGCCGGCAGCGCCTACGCCTCCGAACGTCATGGCTCGATCGACCGGGACACCGAGGCCCGCATCCGGGCGACCTTGACCGAGCAGGGCTATGACGTGCGCAAGATCAAATCGGAAGACGGCCTTTATGAAGCTTATGCCGTGAAGGACGGCGTCCGGATGGAAGTCTATCTCGATCGGGACATGAAGATCGTTCGGACCCAAACCGACGACTGATCCAAGGCCCACGGGGAGCAGCCGTCAGCGGCGGCTGCTCCCGATCGACCGCCGATCGTCCGCCCGATTGCCTGCCGGAGTTTCAATGCCATGCCCTATACCTATGTCTGGGACCTGTTTGTCCGCGTGTTTCACTGGTCGCTCGTGGTCCTGTTCGCCGCCAATGCGCTCGTGATCGACGAAGACAGCAAGCTGCATCACTGGGTCGGCTACGCCGTCGTCGTTCTGGTCGGCGCCCGCCTCATATGGGGTTTTGTCGGAACCCGCTATGCCCGCTTTGCCAGCTTCCCGCCCAGCATCTCAGGGGCGACGGAACAGTTGACCGAAATCGCGACGGGCCGCGCTCACAAACATGTCGGGCACACGCCCCTCGGCGCGCTGATGATCTATAATCTGCTTGCGACATTGCTGTTGATCGGCCTGTCCGGCTATCTGATGACGACGACCATGTTCTGGGGCGCCGACTGGCTCGAGGGCCTGCATAAACTCGCCGTCAGTTGGGCGGAGATCGCGGTCGCCCTGCATATCGCCGCCGTCGTCTACGAGAGCCGCCGGTTGAAGATCAACCTGCCGCGCGCCATGGTGACCGGCTACAAAGACATGGGTCCGGAATAAGAGGCAGTCGGGTGACGAACTTTCAGCAAGCGGAGCGCGTCATGCCCTATGGCGTGATGGCGCTGATCGCGGTGCAGGTGCTCTGCGCCATTTTCTTCGCGTCGGATATCGTCGCCGATCTTCGCACATATGCCGAACGCGGCCTGAGCCTGACCTATCTGAGCTTCGAGGCGGCCGCCACGGCGTCCTTGTGCGCGGCAATCCTGTTCGAAGTCCGTTATGTCTTGGACCTCCTGCGCCGGAAAGCCTCGCTCGAGCGGAGCGCGTCAATCGCCGCCATGGCCTTGAGCGACGTCATCGAGGCGCATTTCGATCAATGGTCCCTCACGCCCTCCGAGAAGGATGTCGCGACCTTCATGGTGAAGGGCTTCAGCATCGGCGAAATCGCGACCTTGCGCGGCAGCGCCGAGGGCACGGTCAAGGCCCACCTGAATGCGATCTACCGAAAATCCGGGACTCATAGCCGCGCCGACGTCCTTAGCCTGATCATCGACACCCTGATGAACGAACCGGCCAGCAACGCCGCCTGAACGAGCGATATCGATCCGACCGGAAGCTATTTCGGCAGCAACGCGCCAATCGCCCGCGCTTCGGGCGCCAGGCTTCCGCCCTCGCGCGCCAGGACGGCTTGAAAGGCCTTCCGCATGCTGGGCGCCCAGAACTGCTTGATATGGTCCGCCGCCAACCCGTCGGCGGCGTCGCCCCGATGGCGGAAGAATTGCCGGATCTCCAGCGCCATGCGCACCAGCTTGGCTTCGCCTTCGGTCATGCCCCATCCTCCAGGCGCTCGCGCCCGGCATAGACCTCCAGCGCATCGGCCTTGACGCAGGCGACCAGCGCCACGCCCGCCGCCTCCGCCGCACGAACCGCCAGCGCCGTCGGCGACGAGGCCGCCGCCAGTACCGTCACGCCGACGGCGGCCGCCTTCAACACCATCTCGATCGAACACCGGCTGGTCAGGCAGACGAAGCCCGCCCCCGGCGCTGCCCCGTCCCGCAGCAGCCCGCCGATCAGCTTGTCGAGCGCATTGTGCCGCCCGACGTCCTCACGCAACGCCTTGAGCCGCCCTGTATCGTCCGCCCATCCGGCGGCATGGACCGCCCGTGTCTGGGCGTTGAGCGTCTGCGCCGCCGGCAGCGCCGCCATCGCGGCCAGGATCGCTTCTGGCGCGACGCCGGGCGCGGCGGCGCTCCCGGCGCGCGCCGGACGACGGGCCAGCAGCATGTCCAGGCCCTCCATGCCGCAGAGGCTGCAACTGGTGCGCGCCGCAAAGGCGCGGCGGCGATCTTCCAGTTTCGCCGCGCGGGCTTCGGGGATCGCGATCTCGGCCTCGAACCCCTCATCGACGGCGCGGCAGACAATGCGGCCGATCTCGGCGAAATCCTCGACCAGACCCTCGGTCACGGCGAAGCCCGCGACGAGGTCTTCCAGGTCGGCCGGGGTCGCCATCACCGCGGCGAAGGGGCGGCCGTTCGCGACGATCACCACAGGCGTCTCCTCGGGCAGCGCCCTCTCGACGCTGTCCCAAGCCCCGGCGCGGTAGCGCTCAGCCGTCCTGATGGCTGCGGCGGCGCTCACTCAGCCGCCGCGCCCGGCGTCGCGCGCCTCGATGTCGCCGCCGCCAACTCGCGATATTGCGTCTGCCATTCGGACGGCCCGTTCGCAGCGCGCACCTCGACGGCGGTCACCTTGTATTCCGGGCAATTGGTCGCCCAATCGGAATTGTCGGTCGTCACGACATTGGCTTGCCCCGCCGCATGGTGGAAGGTCGTGTAGACGACGCCCGGCTGCATCCGCTCCGAGATGCGCGCAGTCAGCGTCGTCTCGCCGGCGCGGCTTTTCAGGCTGACGAGGTCGCCGTCGCCAAGGCCGCGCTGCTCCGCGTCATGGGGGTGGATTTCCAGCACGTCCTCGTCATGCCAGACGATATTGCCGGTCCGCGCCGTCTGCGCGCCAACGTTATATTGACTGAGGATGCGTCCCGTCGTCAGCAGCAGCGGATAGCGCGGGCCGGAACGCTCGGACGTTGGGAAGAATTCCGTGATCATGAACATGCCGCGCCCGCGCGTGAAGCCGCTCTCATGCATGATCGGGGTGCCGAAGGGGGCGGCCGCGGTGCAGGGCCATTGCACGCTGCCGTCCCGGTCGAGCTTCGGATAAGTCACGCCCGCGAAGGTCGGCGTCGTCGCCGCGATTTCGGCCATGATCGCTTCCGGATGGCCATAAGCCATCGGGTAGCCCAGGGCCTGGGCGAGGCGCTGGGTGATCTCCCAGTCCGCCAGCCCGCCGGGAGGCTCAACCGCTTTGCGGACTCGATTGATGCGCCGCTCGGCATTGGTGAAGGTCCCGTCCTTCTCCAGGAAGGTGGAGCCGGGCAGGAACACATGGGCGAAGTGGGCGGTCTCATTCAGGAACAGGTCCTGGACGATGACGCAGTCCATCGCCCGCAGCCCATCCAGCACATGTTTGGTGTTCGGATCGGACTGGGCGATATCCTCGCCCTGAATATAGATCGCCTTGAAGCTGCCGGCGGCCGCGGCGTCGAGCATGTTGGGAATGCGCAGGCCCGGCTCCGCATCGAGCGCGACGCCCCAGGCGGCCTCGAACAGCTCGCGGACGCTCGCGTCCGAAACATGGCGGTAGCCCGGAAACTCATGAGGGAAGGAGCCCATGTCGCAAGCGCCCTGGACATTGTTCTGCCCTCGCAGCGGGTTCACCCCGACGCCCGGCCGCCCGAGGTTCCCGGTCGCCATCGCAAGGTTGGCCATGCCCATGACCATGGTCGAGCCCTGGCTGTGCTCGGTGACGCCGAGCCCGTAGTAGATCGCCCCATTGCCGGCCTTGCCGTAGAGACGGGCGGCGGCGCGGAGGTCGTCCGCCGGAACGCCGGTATGCTCCGCCATCGCTTCCGGGCTGTTCTCCGGCGCCGCGACGAAGTCCCGCCAGGCCTGGAAGCTCGCGGGCTCGCAGCGTTCCGCGACAAAAGCTTCGTCGACGAGGCCTTCGGTCACGATGACATGGGCGAAGGCGTTGATCAGCGCCACATTGGCGCCCGGCCGCAGCGCCAGATGATGGTTCGCCTGGACATGCGCCGAGCGCGCCAGATCCGTCCGGCGCGGATCGACCACGATCAGCCCCGCGCCCTGCCGCAGCCGCCGCTTCATGCGCGAGGCGAAGACCGGATGCGCGTCGGTCGGATTGGCGCCGATCACCAGGATGACGTCCGCCTGCTCCACCGACTTGAAATCCTGGGTCCCGGCGGACGTGCCGAAGGCCGTCTTCAGGCCATAGCCTGTCGGCGCATGGCAGACGCGGGCGCAGGTATCGACATTGTTGGTGCCGAACACCGCCCGGACCAGCTTCTGGACGAGGTAGGTTTCCTCATTCGTGCAGCGCGACGACGTGACGGCGCCGACGGCGTCGCGGCCATGCTCCGCCTGGATTGCGCGGATCTTGTCGGCCGTGAACTGAAACGCCTCCTCCCACGAGACTTCGCGCCAGGGCTCGACGATGGCGTCGCGGATCATCGGCTTCACGATGCGGTCGGGATGATTGGCATAGCCCCAGGCGAAGCGGCCCTTGACGCAGGAATGCCCGGCATTCGCGCCGCCGGATTTCAGGGGCGTCATGCGCAGCACCTGATCGCCCTTCAACTCGGCGCGGAAGGAACAGCCGACGCCGCAATAGGCGCAGGTCGTATCGACGCTGCGATCCGGCAGGCCATGGGCCTCGACCGGCTTCTCCATCAGCGTCGCGGTCGGACAGGCGTCGACGCAGGCCCCGCAGGAAACGCATTCCGATGTCAGGAAATCCGCGTCCGCCCCGCCCGCCGAGACGATGCTGTCGAAACCCCGCCCGAGGTTCGTCAACGCAAACGTGCCCTGCACTTCGGCGCAGGCGCGCACACAGCGATTGCAGACGATGCACTTCGACGGATCGAAGGAAAAATACGGGTTCGAGCTATCCTTCGCCGCGGTCAGATGGTTCTTGCCCGCGTAGCCATAGCGCACGTCCCGCAGGCCCGTGACGGCGGCCATGTCCTGCAGCTCGCAATCGCCATTGGCCGAGCAGGTCAGGCAATCGAGCGGATGGTCGGAGATATAAAGCTCCATCACGCCGCGACGCATCCGGCGGAGCTTCTCGGTATCGGTCAGCACGGTCATGCCAGCTTCGACAGGCGTCGTGCAGGAGGACGGCGTCCCCTTCCGCCCATCGATCTGCACGAGGCAAAGTCGGCAGGAGCCATAGGCGTCCAGCCGGTCCGTGGCGCAGAGCTTCGGCACCTCGATCCCGGCGAGCATGGCCGCATGCATGATCGATGCGCCGGCGGGCGCGGTCACTGGCCGCCCATCGATGGTGAGGCTGACATCGCCCCTGGCGCGCTTCGGCGCCGGCGTGCCGTAGTCGATTTCGCGCAGCACGGTCATGAACCAGCCTCCCTTTCGAAATCCTCGGGGAACCAATCGAGCGCCGATTGGACGGGCACGGGCGTCAGGCCGCCAAGCGCGCAGAGCGAGCCGTCGCGCATGACCTCCAGCAGATCGTCCAGCACGGCGCGCTGCCGGGGCCGATCCTCGCCCGCAATAATCTTGTCGACAACCTCGACCCCGCGCTGGGCGCCGATGCGGCAGGGCGTGCACTTGCCGCAGCTTTCATGGGCGCAGAATGCCAGGGCGAACCGCGCTTGCCGGGCGAGATCGACCGTGTCGTCAAAGACGACGACCCCGCCATGGCCCAACATGCCGCCCGCCGCCGCGAAGGCTTCGTAATCCAGCGGCGTATCGAGCAGGGCGGCCGGGAAATAGGCGCCGAGCGGCCCGCCGACCTGAACCGCGCGGAGCGGCCGGCCGCTCGCCGTGCCGCCGCCCCAGTCCTCGACCAATGTCCGCAGCGACAGGCCGAAGGGCGCCTCATAAAGCCCCGGATAGCGCACATTGCCCGATAGCTGGAACGGCATCGTCCCGAGCGAGCGACCGCTGCCGAGCGCCGCATGGGCGGCCGCGCCCGCCGCCAGGATGGCCGGCGCGGCGGCCAGGGTCAGCACATTGTTGACGACCGTCGGCGCGGCCATGAACCCGGATATCGCCGGCAGCGGCGGCTTGGCGCGCGACATGCCGCGCTTGCCTTCCAGGCTTTCCAGCAACGCGGTTTCCTCACCGCAGATATAGGCCCCGGCGCCGACCCGCAGTTCGACCGAGAACGCCGCGTCCAGGAACGGCGCGGCGGCGATGGCGGCTTCGAGCGTCGCCTCCGCGTCCGGGTATTCGCTGCGAAGGTAGATATAGCCCTTGTCCGCGCCGACCGCGTGGCCGGCGATCGCCATGCCTTCCAGCAGCAGGAACGGATCGCCTTCCATCAGCATCCGGTCGGCGAAGGTGCCGCTATCGCCTTCGTCCGCATTGCAGACGACATATTTCCGCGCGCCCTCGGCCTGGCTGACGGTCTGCCACTTGATCCCGGTCGGGAAGCCCGCCCCGCCCCGGCCGCGGAGGCCGCTCGCCTTGATCGCGGCGATCACGGCGTCTGGCGTCATTGCGCGCGCGGCCGCAAGCCCAACGCCGCCGCCGGCGGCTTGATAGGCCCGGTAGTCCAGGGGATCGATGAGGCCGACGCGGGCGAACAGCATCCGGGTCTGGCGCGCGAAGGGCGGAAAGGCGGCAAGCAGGCCGATCCGCTTGTCCGAGCGATCCGCCAGCGCCGCCGCCGCGTCGCCGGGCGCCATGGGACCATAGGCGATCCGGCCGGCAGCGGTTTCAACCTCCGCCATCGGCTCCAGCCAGTAGAGGCCGCGCGAGCCGGTGCGCACGACCTCGGCCCCAAGGGCGGCGAAGGCGGCGGCGACCGCATCGGCGCCGACCGAGCGGGCGCCGGAATCCTTCGGCACGAATACCCGGCTCATGGCGCGCCTGCCTTGCCGAAAGCTTCGACGAACCGCGCCGGCGTCGCCCGCCCGATCAGCGCGCCATCCACCATGACAGCGGGCGCGAGCGCGCAATTACCGAAGCAATAGGCGGCGTCGAGGGTGACGGAGCCGTCGGCCGCGGTCGCGCCCATGGCGCAGCCCGTCGCGGCTTCGATCTCGGCCGCGAGCGCGTCGCCGCCGGCCGCCTGACACGCTTCCGCCCGGCAGACAGCGACCCGGCGCTGTCCCGGCGGGGCGCGCCGGAAGTCGGAATAGAAGCTGACCATGCCAGCGACATCGGCCTTAGTGATATTCAGGAGATCGGCCAGCACCGCGTCCGCCTCGGCCGGCACATAGCCCAAGGCTCGGTTGACCGCGACGAGCATCGGCAACAGCGCGCCGTCCGCCGCCTGATGGGCGACTGCGATCTGGCGAATGTCATTCTCGATGCTCATACAGGTATCCGAACGATGGCGCTGGCTGTGGATAACATGACGGCGCGGCCGAAGCACGGCAAGTATGAACCGACCCGCCCTTCTCTGCCGCCATCCCCCCGATTACGATGCCGACGAGGATTTACAAGCGGCCGGACAGGCCGCCGCAGAATTGGAGACCTTCGTCAATGAACGCCCAAGCGGCCGCTAGCACGGCGGCGTCCACGGCCCAGCCTGACTTTGACGCAATCATCATCGGCGCCGGGATCGCGGGACTATATCAACTGCACAATCTACGGGCGCTCGGCCTCACTGTAAAAGTCTACGAGACCGGCACGGACGTCGGCGGCACCTGGTACTGGAACCGCTATCCAGGCGCGCGCTTCGACTCCGAAAGCTACACCTATGGCTACGCTTTCTCCAAGGAGCTGCTGGACGAATGGAACTGGGTCGAGCATTTCGAGGCGCAGCCGAACACGCTGCGCTACCTGAACCACGTCGCCGACAAGTTCGACCTCCGCAAAGACATTCAATTCGAATCCCGCGTCGACGCCGCCCGCTATGACGAGGCGAACGGCCATTGGATCGTCACCCTTGCGAGCGGCGAGGCGGCGACGGCGACCTTCCTGATCACGGCGCTTGGCCCGCTCTCGGCCTATACCCTGCCGCGCATACCGGGCGTCGACAGCTTCAGGGGCGAAGCCTGCCATACGGCGCGCTGGCCGAAGACGCCGGTCAGCTTCGCCGGCAAGCGGGTCGCAGTGATCGGCACCGGCGCTACCGGCATCCAGACGATTACGGAAGTCGCCAAGACGGCAGCCCACCTGACGGTCTTCCAGCGGACGGCCAATTATGCGGCGCCGCTGCACAACCGTCCGATCACGCCCGAGGAAATGGCGGAGATCAAGGCTTCATACCCCGCGATCTTCGCCCGCTGCCGGGAAACCCCGGGCTGCTTCATTCACATGACCGACCCCCGCGGCACGTTCGAGGTTTCGCCCGAGGAACGGGAGGCCTTCTGGGAGAAGCTCTATAGCGAGCCCGGTTTCGGCATCTGGCAGGCGAATTTCCGCGACATGCTGAAGGACCCGGCCGCCAACGACATCGCCAGCGCGTTCCTGAAGAAAAAGATCCGCGAGCGCGTCAAGGACCCGGCCATCGCCGAAAAGCTGATCCCGAAGAACCACGGTTTCGGGACCCGCCGCGTTCCGCTCGAAAGCGGCTATTTCGAAGTCTACAATCAGCCCAATGTCCGGCTGATCGACCTGCATGAGACGCCGATCGAGCGCATCACGCCCGAAGGCGTCAAGACCAGCGCCGAAGACCTCGCCTTCGACATGATCATCTATGCGACCGGGTTCGACGCGGTGACCGGCGGCTTCGACCGCGTCGATATCCGCGGCCGGGACGGGCAGACCCTGAAAGCGAAATGGGCGGACGGCCCGAAGACGTTCCTTGGCCTGCAATCGGCCGGGTTCCCGAACCTTCTGACCATCGTCGGCCCGCACAATGCGGCGGCGCGCTGCAACATTCCCCGCTGCATCGAACAGAATGTGGAATGGGTGACGGACATGATCCGCCATATGCGCCAGCACAACCTGACCCACATCGAAGCGACCGCGGAAGCCGAGGATCACTGGACCAGCGAGATCAACGAACTGGCCAAGGACATGCTCTACACGCTGGTCGACAGTTGGATGACCGGCGTCAACCGCAATGTCGAGGGCAAGGACGTGCGCCGGGTGCTGCAATACCAGGGCGGCGCGCCCGCCTACCGCGACCATTGCGACGCCGTCGCGGCGGACGGCTACCGCGGTTTTATTCTGCGTTAACTGCCCTCTTCCTTGTCCGCCTTCGCCGCGTCGGCGATGACGGGAAGCGCCGTCGCCGGGAGGAAGCCGTGGGCGACGGCGTGCTGGGCCATGCGGTAGCTGTCGGCGGTCAGCAACAGAGGCGCCTTCGCCGCCGCCAGGATCGCCTGAATGCGGGCGATCGAAGCGCTCCGCCTGGCGGTTCCGGTGACGTCGCGGATGTAGACCGCCGCGATCCGCCCTGGATAGGCGGCGACGACTTCCGCATAAACTTCGGGGTCGCGCTGCCCGCTATCGCCGATCAGGATCACCGGCAGGCCGTCGTGCACCTCCAGGATGATGTCGATCAGGGTGCGCTTGTGGCCTCTCGCCCGGCGCGGGAGCGGGCTCTGCACGGTGAACCCCCATTCGCGGAGGAACAGCACCGGTCCCGCCGGGATTTCCAGGCGATTGAAGAAAGCGTCGAGCACCGAATAGATGCTCCACGGCGCCCGCGAGATGTAGGTCATGGGATTGCGCGCCGATCCGGATCGCCCGGCGTGCAAGGCCCGGTAAAACGCCGCGACGCCGGGAAATGCGGCCCGGCTCTCGGGGCCTTTCGCAAACAGCCTCCAGGCCATAATCAGCTTGTTCGCGACGCCGGTATGCATGACCGTGTCATCGATATCGCTGATGACGAGATAGCGGGCGCTCGCCGGCGCCATATAGACCTGCGCCTGGGCTTGCGCCGCCTCCGGATCGGACTGCGGCGCGATCTGGCGAATGGTCGCCTCGCCCCAGACCTCATCGCCTGCCAGGGGCGCCACGCCGCTCAACTGCGCGCTGAAATAGCCGTCGCGGTCGGTCGTCGCCCTGGCAGAAGCGCCGCCGAGCGCGATTTCAAGCGTGACGTCCCGAACGCCGCGCAGCAGAAAGCGCCGCAACAGATCCCAGCCATTCCGCTGCGTCGGGTCCCGCGGGATGCGGCCGCGGGGCGCCTGCATCGCCCGGCCCATCAGAAAAGCCGAACTGCCCGCGCCGCAGCCCCTGTATGCTTCAATGATCATGGTGTCCGACCGGCCGCGCGGCCGCCCAAGCTTGCGCTAAACCGCGAGCGCTTCGCCAAGGTCGCGCGCGCTCGCCCGGTCCAGGTTCAGGATCGCTTCGCGGATCGACGCGGCCTGACTGGCGGAGACGCGCAAGGCCGCGTTCGCCTCGAATTTCTCGACGATGTCGGCCTCCGTCAGCGCCCGGCCCGGCGCGCCGCGATTGATCGCCTCGGTCTGGACGAACTCGCCGCCGTCCCTGGTCGAGACGACGACGGCGCCCTGGTAGACCCTGGGGAAGTCGTCGTCGGGATAGAAATCGCACTCGACCTTGTCGGCAAGCGCCAGAATTTCCGGATCGACCAGCGCTTCCGGCGCCAGTTCCGCAAGGCCGAAGCGGCCGCGCACAAGGCAGGCGGCGACGATGAACTGGGCGCTGAACTTGGCGTCGTAGTCGCTGACCGGCCGGCGCTTGGCCGCGACCGGCTCCACCACGATCGGGATGACGGCTTCCGGCAATGAAGCCTTGATGCGCGTGATGTCGGCCGCCTCAACGCCATGGCGCCGGCGGATTTCAAGCGCCGCGTCGGCCACGCCGTGGGTGAAATGGCAGGTCGGGAATGGCTTGATCGCGGACTCGACGCCTTCCCAGCGGGCGCCGAGGTCGGCCGCCAGCGCTTCGGGATCGCAGGCCGCGAAGTCCTTCGTCAGGGTGCTGTAAAGCCCGAACCGGCCCTCATAGGGCTGCTTCGGCGCGACGAAGCCGCGGCGCGCCAGATAGGCGGCGGTAATGCCGGCGGCTGCGCCCCAGCCCGGATGGAAGCGCTTGTTCCAGGCGCCGTCGTCGACAAACTGCTGGGACGCCTGAGCGGTCGAGCCGACCAGACCCTGGGCCATGGCGACCTGATGGGCGTCGAGGCCGAGCAGGCGCCCGGCGATCAGCGCCGAGGCGAAATGGCTGACGATGCCGGTCGCATGCAGGCCATTGTGATGAAAGCCGAAATTCGCGGCAACGCCGGCGCGGATCGCGACCTCCAGCCCAATGATATAGGCCGTCAGCATGTCAGCGCCGGACGCATTCGTCTTGTAGCCCATGGTCAGCGCCGCCGGCAGCGCCGCCGCCGTCGCATGCACGACCGCCAGCATGTGGGTGTCGTCGAAATCGAGGCCATGCGCCATGGCGCCGTTGACGATGGCGGCGTCGCGGAGCGGCAGGCGCGTCTTGAACCCGATAATCGGGCAGTCGCCGCCTTCGCCGATATCGGTCAGGCCATCGACAAAGGTGCGCGCGAACGGCTCCCTCGAGGCGGCGAGGCCGATGCCGAGCGCATCGAGGATCAGGTATTTCGACCGCTCGCGAACGGCGGCCGGGATATCGTCGAACGCCAATCCGACAGCGAATGCCGCGAGCCGTTCAGAAATCGTGCCGTCGGCATTTGCCTTAACGCTCGCCGCGCCGCTGACCTGAGCCATGGAGCCAGTTCCTTCCTTCGAATTCGATGAGCCGTTCTTACAGCAACTGAAGCGCAGCGGCCACCGCGGACATGGGCGCGCAGGGCACGGCGAAAGCCAGGCCAGAGGCCCCGAAGACCGCATGGTTGCTTTGCCCGAACCCTGCCCGCTCCTTGTATTCCGGCGGCGCGTCCCGTATCTGAAAGACGTCGCGGGAGCGTTCTCCTGTCGGACCGGACCGGCGGTCGGTTTCAAGGCGGCCGCACACACGCGCCGAGCAAACTGGAGATGGGTCTTATGACCGCACGCACTTTGGGCAAGGCTATTCGCACGGCCGCGCTCGCGTCCGCCGTGGCGGCCGCGGCTTCGATGGGCGGCGCAGCGGCCGCGAAGAACACGATCAAGGTCGCCATCGTCACCTTCCTGACCGGCCCCGCCGCCGGTCCGTTTGGCGTGCCGGGCAAGAACGGCGCCGAACTGATGATCGACGCGATCAATGCGGGCGGCCTGCCGGGCCATTCCAAGGGCTTCGGCGGCGCGACGCTCGACCCTGTGTTCGCGGACGAAGCCGGCGGCAACTCGAAGCAGGTCGCGGAATATCGGAACCTGGTCGAGAAGCAGAACGTCGACGCCGTCGTCGGCTACATCTCCTCCGGCTCCTGCATGGCGACGGCGCCCGTCGCCGAAGAACTGAAAAAGCTGACGATCGTGACGATTTGCGGCACGCCGAGCCTGTTTGAGGACGAGCCCCGCTCCTACGTGTTCCGGACCCAGGGCAGCGCCGTCGGCGACAGCATCGCCGCCGCGCACTATGTCACGCAATTTATGCCCGACGTCACGAGCTATACCGGCATCAACCAGAACTATGCCTTCGGCCAGGATAGCTGGAAGTTCTTCAAGCAGGCGATGGAGCAAATCAACCCGAAGGCCAAAGCTTCCTCCAACCCGCAATTCCCGAAAATCTTCTCCGGGCAGTATGGCGCGGAGATTTCCACCCTGTCGCTCGATCGCGCCGAACTGGTGCATTCCAGCTTCTGGGACGGCGACATCGAAGCGTTCGTGCTGCAAGCCCTGGTCCGCGGCTTCTTCGACGACAAGCGCTTCGCCGCGGTGGTCGGCGATTCCGCGGTCGATAGCCTTGGGGCCAAATTCCCCGACGGCGTCCTGATCGGCACGCGCAGCCGGTCCGGCATCCTCATCCGCCGTGACACGACCGATCCGCTCAATGTCTGGTTCATCAAGGCCTATAAGGAGCGTTACGGCGCCTATCCGGTCGGCCCGTCCTACCAGTACGCCAAGGCGGTCCACTTCCTGAAGCTCGGCCTCGACAAGGCCGCGGCTGCGGCCGGCGGCTTCCCGACCCAGGCCCAGATGATCGAAGGCCTGAAGGGGTTGAGCTTCAACAGCGTCGACGGCAAGACCGCGATGGCGTTGGGCGGCGGCCATCAAGCGATCCACGATGTCGGCTACGGCTTCACCGAATTCGACAAGGAGAAAGGCGAGCCGGCGGCGACGAACGTGAAGTTCTACGCCGCTGAGTGCATCAACCCGCCGGAAGGCATGCTGGCCGAGGAGTGGGTCGACAAGGGCATGCCGGGCGCCAAGTGCGATTAGTTCAAGCTACAGCTTGAGCGGCCACGAAAGGGACTGGATCGGCGCCGAGGGACGATCCGGTCCCTTTCTTAAATCAAGGCAGGGAGAACGGGCGTGCAGCTTGCGATCGCGATCCTGCTGGATGGGCTGAGTTTCGCATCCTATCTGTTCATCGTTTCCGTCGGACTGACCATCGTCTTCGGCGTGATGAAAATTCTGAACGTGGCGCACGGCAGCTTCTATGCCTGGGGCGCATATCTCTCCGCCTACCTGATCACCCTGTTTTCCGACATGGGCTATCCGAACTGGTTCGGCTTCCTGCTGATCCCGGTCGCCACGGTCGTCGTCGGCCTCGTGCTCAGCGTCATCATCGAGCGGCTGGTGCTGCGGCGGATGTATCATCAGGACGAAGTCCTGATCGTGCTGGCGACATTCGGCCTGTTCCTGATTTCCGAAGACCTTCTCCTGCTGGTTTTCGGCGTCAACCCCTATTTCGCCTATCAGCCGATGGCGGCGCTCGGCAATGTGCGCCTGGGCGGCATCAGCCGCGATGTCTACTCCATGACCCTCTCCGCGCTCGCTCTCATAGTCGCCGTCGCCTGCTGGTGGGGCCTGACCCGGACCAGGTGGGGCAAACTCATCAGCGTCGTGATCCATGACCGCGAGATCGGTCTCGCCATGGGCTTGAATGTCGGCATGATCTATCTCGCGATCTTCGTCATCGGCGCCATGCTCGGCGCGCTCGGCGGGGCCTATATCGCGCCGACGATCTCGGTTTCGCCGGGCTTTGGCATCGATGTCATCGTCCTCAGCTTCGCGGTCGTGGTCATCGGCGGCATGGGCTCCATTCCCGGCGCCCTGATCGGCGCTGTCATGGTCGGCGTCCTGCGGGCGATGGCGGTGCATCTGATGCCGGAGCTTGAACTGTTCGTGGTGTTCGCCGTCATGGCGATCGTGCTGATCGTCCGGCCCGAGGGCCTGTTCGCGCCGGCCAAGGCGAGGACGATCTGATGCTGGACATCCTGAAGACCGACAAGACCATCCGCTGGGCGGCGCTGGCGTTCCTGGCGCTGGCGCTCTCCGGGCTGGTCATCGACGCCTGGATCCTGAACAACCTGATGTTCGGGTTGGCGCGCGGGCTGGCCGTGCTGGGGCTGCTGGTCCTCTGGCGGACGGGCCTGATTTCCTTCGGCCATGCGCTCTATTTCGGCATCGGCGCCTATACGGTAGCGCTCCTGGACACATTCGCGGGCGTGACCGACCTCGTGCTGCGCCTGGGCGTCGCCGTCGCTGCATCGGCCGCGATCGGCTTCCTGCTTGGCTTCATCCTCCGCAAGTATCGCGGCATCTTCTTCGCCATGCTGTCGCTCGCCTTCTCGATGGTGCTCTACGGCATCCTGGTGAAGATCGAGGCGCTCGGATCGACCGACGGCTTCTCCGTCTCCGCGACGACCATCTTCGGCTGGAAACCGGAAACCAAATTCCCGTTATTCTGCGCGATCGTCGCAACGGCCGTCGTCGCCATCGTCTGCGTCCAGTTCTACCTCCGGACGACGCTGGGCCACCTGACGACCGCCATTCGCGATAACGAACTCCGGGTCGAGTATCTCGGCTATTCGGTCGCGAAGGCGATCCATATCAAGTATGTGATTTCCGCCGCCCTGACCGGCGCCGCCGGCGCGATGCTGGCGACGGCGCTTGGCCAGGTCGACCCGGACAGCATGGTCAACTGGACGATCTCCGGCGAACTGGTGTTCATCACCATCATGGCGGGCCCCGGCAATGTGGTCGCCCCGTTTATCGGCGGGATCGTGTTCGAGTTTCTGCGCACTTACGCCTTCGAGTGGGCCCCCCAGGCCTGGCAGTTGATCGTCGGCGGCGCCTTGCTCGCGATCATCTTCTTCCTGCCGCGCGGCATCTGGTCGATCTTCGAGAAGCTGATGGCCCGCATCAAGGGAAGCCAGGGATGAACCGGATGCCGGCCCTTCGGGTCAAAGACCTCTGCAAGTCCTTCGCCGGGATCACGGCCGCCAGGAACATCAACGTCGAGGCGGGCGCAGGCGAAATCATCGGCATTATCGGCGCGAACGGCGCCGGCAAGACCGTGTTCGTCAACATGATCACCGGCTATCTGAAGCCGACCAGCGGGACTATCGAGTTCTTCGGCAAGGACATCACCGGCATCGAGCCGCGCGACGCCGCCCATGTCGGCGTCTGCCGGTCATTCCAGGTGAGCCAGGTGTTCATGAGCATGACCGTCAGGGAAAACCTGGCGATAGCGCTGGCGATCGCCAGGGACGACGGCCGCGCCATGCTGAAGGCCCCCGGCCGCCCCGAGATCAGAGCAGAGGGCGAGCGCCTGATGCGGCAGTTCACGATCTTCGAGCACCGCGACGCCGTCGCCGGCGCCCTCTCCCAGGGCGTGCGCAAGCTGCTGGACATCGCCATGGCGGTCGTCTCGAACCCGAAGGTGCTGCTGCTGGATGAGCCGACGGCCGGCGTTTCCGTCGAGGAGAAGTTCGCGATCATGGACATCGTGATCGTCGCCATGAAGGAAAAAGGCGCGACCGTGCTGTTCGTCGAGCATGACATGGAAATCGTCGAGCGTTATGTCGACAGGGTGCTCGCGTTCTATCAGGGCGAAGTCATCTGCGACGCGCCGCCGGCCGAAGCGCTCAAGGATCCGGCGGTCATCGAGTATGTCATCGGCAGCGGGCGCGCGCCGACGCCGACAGCGGCCGCCGGGAGCCCCTCCCATGCTTGATGTGCAGGGCCTGACCGTCGACATCGGCTCGGCCGCCATTCTGCGCGACGCGGCGCTCAAGCTGGAGACCGGCCAGATGGTCGGCCTGATCGGGCGGAACGGCGCCGGCAAGACGACCTTCCTCCGCGCCGTGATGGGCTTGCTGAAGGCGAAGTCCGGCCATATCGATTTCGACGGCGTGGACCTGCTCGCGACGCCGCCCCAGCGCCGCGCCGCGCTCGGCGTGGGCTACATGCCGGAGGACCGCCGCCTGACGCCGAACCTGACCGTCGAGGAGAACATCAAGGTTCCCGTCTGGGCCATCGGCGTCGCGGATTGGCAGGACCGGCTGGAATGGGTCTATGGGCTGATCCCCGAAGCCCGGGAATTCAGGGAGCGCCCGGCGACCAGCTTGTCCGGCGGCCAGCAGAAGCTGGCGGCGCTCGCCCGGGCGCTGCTCATCGGCCGCAAGGTCCTGTTGCTGGACGAACCTTCGGAGGGCATCGCGCCCGCGCTCGCCAGGCGCATGTCGGACATTCTGGGCGCCTTGAAGGCCGAAGGCGTCTCGATCCTGATCGCGGAATCGAACGCCGCGCATTGCGCCGCCCTGCTGGACCGGATGTATGTCGTCGAACGCGGCCAAGTCACGGCGGCATAGAAGGCATTGCCCCCCGGCCGTCGCCCATCGCCAGAACGCCCGCCAGAATGGCCGCAAGCCGCAAGCCGCGCGCCCATCGCGGCAGCGCCGATGCGCCGCCGGATCGGCGGGCCGGTCGAGTTGAGCTTGCATACCCTGCTGCGCGGCTTGCCGGTCGGGTTGATCTCCGGCATCGGCGGCGTGCTGGGATCGATTTCCGGCGCCTGGTTTCAACGGTCACAATCGGCCCTGGCGCTCAGCAATCTCGTCAAGCTGCTGCCGGACGCGACGCCTGGCGATCGCCGCGCCCGCATGCGCGCCATGTGGCGCAATCACGGCCGGGTGGTGACGGAGTTTTCGTGTCTGGCGCGCCTCCGCACCCCATCCCGCATTCAGATCGTCGGCGCGGCGGCGCTGCCGCCGCCGGGCCAGGCCGTCGTCATCGCCGCCAGCCACACGGCGAACTGGGAAGCTCTCTCGGTCGCCGTGATGATGGACGGCCGCTCCGTCGCAAGCATTTATCAGCCCCAGGCGGACGCCACCCGCAACGCCATCGCCCTCCGCCGGCGGCGGACGCTTGGCTGGATCGGCATGTCCGCCAAGGGCAATCCCTTGCGCGAAGCGCTGCGCCACCTGACCGCAGGCGGCGCCTTCGTGATCTATATCGACGAGTTGCGGGACGATCTGGTGATGGCGCCGACGCTCGGCCGGGCGCTGTTGCTCGACGGCAATATCAAGCTGGCGGCGCGGATGGCGCGCCTCGCCGCGACGCCCCTGGTCTTCGCCGACTGCGAGCGCGTCGCCGGCGCCCGCTTCCGCGTCACCTTCACGCCCGTGCCCCCAAGCGCCGGCGGCATACCCGGCGACGTCAAAACGCTGGACGCCATGCTGGAAACTGTCGTCAGGGCGCGGCCGGAACAATGGCAGATGTTACGGTCCCTGACGTTTTGAGGCGCGTGCTGAGGCGCGCGGGCGCGGCATGCTTCATGCCGCCGGTTTCGGCGCGAAAGATCGCCAGAGCCAGGGCGATAAGCTCAACGTGACGATCCCGATCGAAAAAAAGCACCAGATCGCCGGCATCTCGTTCGGGTCATCGGTCAGGAAGTCCGCCAGGATCGGGCCGATCGCCAAGTGAAACAGCACAAAGCGCCAGGCGCCATAGAGCAAGGGCGCCACGAACGCGGCCAGCACATAACTCGGAAATGCCGACGGCAGGCCGACGCCGAATGCGGTGAAACCGGTGATGAAGCCGTTGAATGGCGCCGACCAGGCAAGATTGAGAACGGCGGTGAGAAAGTCGTCCACTGGAGCGGCGGGATAATCTCGCTGC
>CALAHN010000004.1 GCA_937891825.1 uncultured Alphaproteobacteria bacterium | reverse complement strand
CGCGCCGGACGCCGCGGCGGTCGACGCCTTCCATGCGGCGGCCCTCGCCCATGGCGGCGCGTCCGACGGCGCGCCCGGCCCGCGCCCCGCCGCCGTCACGACCTATTACGGCGCCTTCGTGATCGACCTCGATGGCCATAAAATCGAAGCCGCCGCTTTTGCCCCCAAGCCGGACGCCTGATCCGGCATGCGCATCGGCGTCGTCTCCGACATTCACTGCAACGCCCGGGCGCTCGACCATGCGCTGACGCTGATGGGACCGATCGACCGGCTGTTCTGCCTGGGCGACAGCATCTACGAGTTCCGGTTTTCCAATGACGTCGTCGCCTTGTTGCGCCAGCAGGAGGCGCTCGTCATTCAAGGCAATCACGAAGAGGCCTTCTTCAGCCCGGCCGGCGCCCGCGCCCGCGCGGCGCCCGCTGTCGATCCCGATCATGCGGACTGGCTCGCCGCCCAGCCGCTCCGCCGCCGCCTGATGCTCGACGGCGTCGATTTCCATCTTTGCCACTCGACGCCCTGGGAGCCGCGCGGCCCCTACATCATCCCGGAAGACCCGGCGCTCGCCCGCTTCGGCGAAACCGACGCCCATGTCGTGCTCTATGGCCACACCCACCGCCAGGTCGTGCGCGAGATCGCGGGCACGCTGATCGTCAATCCAGGGTCGGCGGGCGATGCGCGCGACGCGAAAAACGGCCGGCTGCTCAGTTGCGCCGTTATCGAGACGCAGCCGCTCACGGCGCGTATCATCGACTTCGCCAATCCATGAGGGGAGACAGACCCATGCTCGATACGCCCGAAACCGGCTCGCCGCTGATCTGCCTGAACGCGGCCGATAATGTCGCGGTCGCGCGGCGGGAACTGGCGCGCGGCGTCGACCTGCCGGGTCTGCAGGTCAAGACCGCCGAGATCGTGCCGGCGGGCTACAAGGTCGCGATGCAGGATATCGCCAAGGGCGCGCCCATCCTGAAATACGCGACGACCATTGGCTTCGCCGCGAAGGACATCAAGGCCGGCGAGATGCTGCACAGCCACAATATCGCATTCCAGGAATTCGACCGCGACTATGCCCATGCCGACGGCTATACGCCGATCAACGTGCTGCCGGCGACCGAACGCGCCACGTTTCAGGGCTACAAGCGCGCCGACGGCCGAGTCGGCACGCGCAATTTCATCGCCATCGTATCGACCGTGAACTGCTCCGCGACGGTCGTGCATGCGATCGCCGCCCATTTCACCAGGGAGCGGCTCGCCGCATATCCGAATGTCGACGGCGTCGCGGCGTTCGCCCATGCCATGGGCTGCGGCATGGAAATGACCGGCGAGCCGATGAACCTGCTGCATCGCACGCTGGCGGGCTACATCAATCACCCGAACGTCGCGGGCGCTCTTGTCGTCGGCCTCGGCTGCGAGCGGTGCCAGGTCGGCGGGCTGTTCGCCGCCCAGGCGATGGAAGTCGGCCCCGGCCTCCGCACCCTCGTCATGCAGGAGAACGGCGGCACCCGGGCGACGATCCAGGCGGGCATCGCCGTCGTTGAGGAGATGCTGGCGGACGCCAACCGGGCGACACGCGAAACGGCGTCGGCCGAACACATCATGGTCGGCCTGCAATGCGGCGGGTCGGACGCCTTCTCGTCGATCACCGCGAACCCGGCGCTTGGCCGGGCGGTCGATATCCTGGCGCAGCACGGGGGCACGGGCGTTCTCTCTGAAACCCCGGAAATCTACGGCGTCGAGCACACCCTGACGCGCCGGGCCGCATCCGTCGCCATCGGCGAAAAACTGATCGAGCGGATCCGCTGGTGGAAGGACGTCTATGCCGTCGGCCGCGACGTCCAGATCAACGGCGTCGTCTCGCCCGGCAACCAGAAGGGCGGCCTGGCGAACATTCTGGAGAAGTCGCTCGGGTCGGCCATGAAAGGCGGCACCGGACCATTGATGGCGGTATACGAATATGCGGAACGGGTGACGCAGCCGGGCTTCGTCTTCATGGACACCCCCGGTTTCGATCCGGTATCGGCGACCGGGCAGATCGCGGGCGGCGCCAATCTGGTGGCCTTCACCACCGGCCGCGGCTCCTGCTTCGGCGCGAAGCCGACGCCTTCCATCAAGCTCGCGACCAACACGCCGATGTTCGTCCGCATGGAAGAGGACATGGACATCAATTGCGGCAAGGTGCTGGACGGCGGCGCCTCGATGGATGAGATGGGCCGGGAGATTTTCGACTTCTTCCTCGATTGCGCCTCCGGCAAGCCGACCAAGAGCGAAATCCTCGATCTTGGCCGGCATGAGTTCGTGCCCTGGCAGATCGGCATTGTCGGCTGATATGGCGAACGACCCCTTCCGACTGACTGCGACCGACGCCATAACATCCATCGCCGCTGGCGCGCTGACGGCGCGCGCGCTCGTCGAAAGCTGCCTGGAGCGAACCGCGGCGTTGGAGCCTGACATCAATGCCTGGGCGCATCTCGGCGCCGAGCAAGCGCGCGCGGCCGCGGACCGGGCTGACGCTCAGGGGAATACGGGCGCGCTCAAGGGGGTCCCGTTTGCGGCGAAAGATATCATCGACAGTCATGACATGCCGACGGGCTATGGCTCGCCGATCCATGCCGGCGCTCAGCCCTTCGCCGACGCCTCGCCGATCGCGCTGGCGCGGGCGGCGGGCGGCGTACTGCTCGGCAAGACAGTGACGACCGAGTTCGCCAACCTGACGCCCGGACCGACCCGCAACCCCCATGATCCGAGCCGCACGCCCGGCGGCTCCTCCTCAGGCTCGGCGGCGGCGGTCGCGGCAATGATGGTTCCGCTGGCCTATGGCACCCAGACCACGCAATCGACGATCCGCCCGGCCGCGTTTTGCGGCGTCCATGGCTATTGCCCGACTCAGGGGGACTTCCGCCTGGCGGGCGTGCGCGAAGCTGCCGACACGTTCGACCGCCTCGGTCTGATCGCCCGCAGCCTTGCCGACATCGCGCTTTTGCGGGACGTGCTGTTACGGCGCCCCGCCGCGCCCTTCAAGCTCGCCGGATCGCCGCCGAGGATCGGCCTTTGCCGCACCCATCTCTGGGAGAGCTTCGATCCGGCGCTCAGAAGCGATATCGAGGCTGCGGCAAGGCGCCTGGAAGCAAAGGGCGCGACGGTCACGGACCGCCCGACGCCGCCCGCATTCGAACGCCTCGCCGAAGCGCAGCGGCAGATTTCGGCCTATGAGTTCGTGCGCAACTTCGCCTTCGAAATCGACCGACATTGGGACCGGATCAGCCCGCAACTCCGCGAGGGCCGCATCAAGGACGGCCTCGCCTGCACGTATGAGCGTTACCGCGAGGCGCTCGCCGAGGCGGCGGCGGCGCGCGCCCTGGTCCCTGACCTCTTCGAGGGCGTTGATGTGCTGATCGCGGCGAGCGCGCCCGGCGAAGCGCCCATCGGCATTCAGGCCACCGGATCGGCGGCGGTCGGCGCGCTTTGGACGCCGCTCTATCTGCCTTGCGTGACGCTGCCGGTCTTCAAAGGCCCGGCCGGCATGCCGATGGGCTTACAGGTTCTCGCGTCCGAGGGTCAGGACGACCGCATGTTGCAAGCCGCCCGATGGATCGAGGCGACGCTCTGAGATGGCGTTTCGCTTCGTTCATACGGCAGACGTCCACCTGGACTCGCCCTTGCAGAGCCTGGCGCTCCGCGACGCCGAGCTTGCGGCCCTGATTGCGACCGCGACCCGGGAGACCTTTGCCGCCATCATCGATCTCTGCATCGAAGAGGCCGTCGACGCACTCCTGATCGCAGGCGATCTCTATGACGGCGACGCCACGTCGATGAAGACTGCGGCATTCCTGGCGGGCCAGCTGCGCCGCCTGCCGCCTGAAATCACGGTCTTTCTGCTGAAGGGCAATCACGACGCCCAGTCGGACATCACCAAGCGCCTGGACCTGCCGGCGAACGTCAAGCAATTCACCGGCTACGGCGAAATCCACGACCTGATCAGCCGCGACGGGGATGCGGTCGCTGTCCATGGCGTCAGCTTCGCGGGCCGTCACATCAAGGAAAGCTTGCTGCCGAAGTACAAGCCGGCGACGGCTGGCGCGATCAATGTCGGCCTGATGCATACCAGCCTCGACGGTTCGCCGGACCACGATCCCTATGCGCCGGTCGCCGCGTCCGACCTTGGCGCCCATGGCTTCGATTATTGGGCGCTCGGCCATATTCACAAGCGCATGGAACTGGACCGAGGCGGGGCCCGGATCGTCATGCCGGGCATCCCGCAAGGCCGGCATGTGAACGAAGGCGGCCCGCGCTCGGTCACGCTGGCGTCGATCGCGGCCGGCGGGGCGGTCGCAACCGAGGAACGCTTTCTGGCGCTGGCGGAGTTCATGCGGCTGGATATTTCGGTCGATGCCTGCGCGGGCCTCGAGGATCTGCGGACATGCCTGGAGCCGAGCTTCGCCAAGGCGCGGGCGGAGGCGAAGGCGCGGCAGTCGATCCTGCGTCCCCGCCTCATCGGCACGACGCCGGCCGCCTGGAGCTTCCGCCGCGACCGGGCGCTTCTCCTCGAAACCGCGCGCGACATCGTGCAGGGCCACGCCGACCTCTGGATCGAAACGCTCGAACTTGAAATTGCGGCGCCCACGGCTTCGCCCGACGGCGCCGGACCGACGCTGGAGCTTGGCGACGATATGACCGCTGCCCTGGCCAGTCCCGCATTCGCGGACGACGCAGCAAAAATCGTCGATGAGTTGCGCCGCTTCCTGCCGCGCGAGGCGAGCGACAGTCTCGGCCATGACGACGCCTCCGCCGCGGCGTTCCTGCAAAGGATGATGCGCGAGGCGGCCGACGACGCCCTTGCCCGCCTCGCTGGCGACGGCGGGGATAGCGGGGATCGCGCCTGATGCGGTTCGAACGCCTCGCCCTCGCCCGTTACGGCCACTTCACGGGCTTCGCCCTGGACTTCGGGCCGAAGCCGGATGCAGGCCCCGACCTGCATGTCGTCTATGGACCGAACGAAGCCGGGAAATCGACGATCTTCGCGGCGATGATCGACCTGATGTTCGGCATGCCGACCCGGACGCCCTATAATTTCCTGCACGATTACAAGGCCATGCTGATCGAAGCCGACGCCGACCTTGGCGACGGCGCCGGCCCGCAACGGCTGCAGCGGATCAAGCAGCCGAGGAATTCCCTGCTCGACCGGAACGGCGCGCCGCTGCATGAGACGGTCTTCAGCGCGCTCGCCGGATTGCAACGCCAGGACTATGTGGCGATGTTTTCGCTGGACGCCGCATCCCTCGCCGAGGGCGCCGTGACGCTCTTGGGCGCGGAGGGAGATTTCGGCGAGATCCTGTTCGGCGCCAGCGCCGGACTCGCCGCGATCAGCCGCGATCTGGCGTCGATGCGCGGCGAATCCGATGCGCTCTACCGCCACCGCGCGCACGCGACCGAGCTGGCCGGCCTGAAGGCCCGCATCGAGCAATTGCGCAAGGACCGCGCCGCCGTCGATCTGGGCGCCGCCGACTTCGCGCGCCTGACCGACGCCCGCGAGGGCGCCCAGGCGGCGGCCGACGCCGCGCTCAAGCAAGAAGCAGAGGTCCGCCGCGAGCTCGCCCGCCTGGAGCGATTGAAAGGCGGCCTGGATGCGCTGCGGAAACTGAAAGCCGCCCGTGAAGCGCTGGCCGCGCTCGGCGACGTCAAGGCCGCGCCGGAAGGCTGGGCCGACCAAGCCGCGGCGCTCCTGACCGAGGGCGCCGGGCTGCAAGCCCGCGTCGAAGCGGCGGAGAGCGATCTCAAGCAAAAGCAGGCGGCCCGCGCGGCGCTGGCGCTGGACCCGACGGTCCTCGCCGCCGCCGACGCCATCGCGGCCGTAGCGGCGCTGATCGGCGACTATGCCGGCGCAATCCGCGATATCCCGAAGCGCCAGTCCTCGGCCGCGGTTTGCATCGCGGAAGCGCAGGCAGTCGCGTGGAAGCTGGGCCGGATAGGGATCGCCGACCCAGGCGCGCTGCTGCTGGACGCTCCTGCGACAGGCGCCATTTCCGATCTCCTGGCCGAGCAGCCGCGCCTTGCGGCACGCCTTGAAGCCGCGCGGGACGAACGCGATCTGGCTCAGGCGAAATGCGGGACTGACGCCGGCCCAAGCTTGACGCCCGACGCCCTGACCGCCCTGGAAGCCGCGCTCCACGCAGCCGACCATTCGACGGCGGAAGCCGACGCCGCCAACGCCGAGCGCCGCCGCAGAGCCGCCCTCAAGCGCCTTGACGACGCCCTCGCCCAGCTCGCCCCCTGGACCGGCGACGCCGACACGCTGCTCGCCCTCCCCGTCCCGCCAGCGGGGACGCGCGAAGGCTGGCGCCGCACGACGGCTGAATGGGAAAGGGCGAAGGCCGACATCAGAGCCGAGCGCCGCAGCCTCAACCAGGACATGACCGCCCTCGCCCAGCGCACGATCGAAGCCGAGGCCGAGAGCGCGGTTCTGGACGACGCCGCCTTCGCCGAGCTTCGCGCCCGGCGGGACGACGCCTGGAGCCGCCATCGGGCCGCGCTCGACCTGAAATCGGCGGAGGCCTTCGCCCGCCTGATGACCGAAGCCGATGGCGCCGGCGACGCGCGCTTCCAGAATGTCGCGGCCGTCGCGGAGCGCCGCCAGATCGCGCTTGACCGGCTGAAACTGGAGGTCAGCGGGGAAGCGCTGGCGCGGCGCGAGGCGGAAGCCCTGGAAGCCTTGGCGGCGATCCAGACCGCCATCGATCAGGCGGCCGTCGCAGCCGGGCTGCCGAAGGCCATGGACCTCGACCGGATAGAGGATTGGCTGGAGCGACGGGAGACCGCGCTCACAGCTCGCGCCGAGGTCCAGCAGGAAGCGCTCGAAGGCGCTGACCATGCAGCGGCGGCGACGGCGATCCGCGCCGCCCTCGTCACGGCGCTGGCGGGGGCTGGCAAGCCCATTGCGGACGATGCCGGCCTCGCCGCCCTCAAGGCGATCGCGGCCGAGGTCAAACAATCCGCCGCCCAGGCCAGCGCCGATCTGGATGCGCTCGCCAAACGGGAAGCCGCGCTCAAGCGAGCCGAAGCTGCGATGCAGGCCTGGCAGGAGCGCTGGCAAGCGGCCCTCGACGGGCTTTGGCTGGCGGAGCTCGCTGACAAGCCCGGCAGCGTCCGCGAAGCGCTCGCGGCGCTGCCGGACCTTCGCAGCGCTTTGGACAAGGGCAAGCAGTATCTCCAGCAAGTGCAGCAGATGCAGGAGGACAAGGACGAATTCCGGCAGGCGCTAGAGGCCGCGCTCGATGCCCTGGCGCTTCCGCCGGAGGACGATCTGAAAGCCCAGGCCGATGCCCTGGTTGAGCGGCTGCGCACGGCCAAGGCGAACCAGACGCTCGCGAAGGACCAGGACAAAGCCATTGCCGCCGCCGAAGCCCTGCTTCGCGAGCGCGAGGAAGCCCTGGCGGAGCACCAGCGCCAGGCGGACGCCATGACCCGGTATTTCGAGGTCGACGATCTGCCCGGCGTGCTGGCCGCGATATCGCAGGCGGGCGACCGCGAACGGGCGCGCCGCGACGCTGAGGACGCCAGGGCGGCGCTTTGCCAGGCGGCGGTCCTCGCCGACGCCGAGGCGGCCGAAGCCAGCGTCGCCGCCATTCAACCGGACGCGCATGCGGCCGAGATCGCCCGCCTCCAGGCAGCGCTTCCCGCCATCGCCGAAGCGGCCAAGGAGACGCACCATGCGGCGAGGATGGCGGCGGCTGCGGTCGACGGGGTCGCCGGCGACGCCGAAGCCGCGGTGCTCGACCAGGAACGCCAGACGGCGATCCTGGAAATAGCCGACGCATCCCTCCGCTATCTCCGCCTGAAGCTTGGGACGCTCGCGGCCGAGCATGCGCTCGCGCGCTTTCGGCAGCGCCATCAAAGCGCCATGCTGCAAAAAGCGTCCGACACCTTCCGGCGCATCACCCGCGGCAGCTTCGCGGGCCTGGCGACGCAGCCGAAGGACGGCAAGGAAGTTCTGGTCGCGCTTCGCGCCGACGGCTCCTCCGTCATCGACGACGACAAGACCGACAAGCCGATGTCGGTCGGCACGCGGGCGCAGCTCTACCTGTCGCTTCGGGTGGCGGCATATCATGAGCTGGCGGCGCGCGGCCGGCCGCTGCCCCCCTTCGTCGCCGACGACATCCTCGAAACCTTCGACGACGACCGCGCCAGGGAAACCTTCGAGGTGCTCGGCGAAATGTCGAAGCTCGGCCAGGTGATCTACCTGACCCACCATGCTCATCTCATGCCCATCGCGGAAGCTGCGGCGCCGGGCGCCCGGCGGCACAGCCTGCCGCCAAGAAGCCTCAACCCAACATGCGCGCCTTGAAAGCCGCGATGACGGCCTCCGGCTGTTCCTGCTGCACCCAGTGGCCCGCGCCCTCGATCAAGCTGGCTCCGCGATAGTCCGCCGACGCCCGCGCCGCCATCGCGGCAAGCGCGCCCGGCGTCTGGCGGATGCCCCAATCCTGGGCGCCCGCGATGAAGGCGAGCGGCGCCGTCATCCTGGCCCCGCCATAGAGGCCAAGCTCCCGGAGATAGGCTGGCACAAACCGGCAGCGATACCAGTTCAAGCCGCCCTGAAAGCCGGTCCGGCCATATTCCGCCGCATAAACCGAGAGATCTTCGTCCGACTGCCAGGGGTTCTGCGCGGATGCGAGGGCGGGCGCGACGGCGGCGGGCATCGTGTCGGCCCGATCCATGATGTAGTAGGTCGGCATTTCCGCCAGCGCCTCAGCGCTCCATCCAGCGAGTTCGCGGGGACGGTTTTCTGGCCAGTCGCCGCCCTTCATGTAGAAATAGGCCTTCAGGAAGTCCTTGAGCCCCATGGGCGCCGCCATCATGTCGGCATTGGCCGGGCGGGTCGAATAATAGCGCTGATAGTGCTTCCGGGGCCGGGGCAATCGCCCAAGCGCCAGATCGATATCGGGCGTCTCGGCCTCCGGCGCGCCAAGCGGCAAGGCCGGCGGCGGGACGAACGGCGCGCTCATTACCGTGATCGTCCGGAAGACATCCGGGCGGAGCAGCCCGGCCCAGCCCGCGACCGAGGCCCCGAAATCGTGGCCCAGCACATGGGCGGCATGGTCGTGGCCAAGCGCCGCCAGCACGCCCATCGCATCCCGCACGAGGTTCGGCATGCGGAAGGCGAACAAGTCGCCGTCATAATCGTCGGACCAGCCTGTCGTCCGGCCATAGCCCCTCTGGTCGGGCGCGATCACATGGAAGCCGAGGTCCGCGAGCGGCGCCATGACCTTGCGCCAGGAATAGGCGAGTTCCGGAAATCCGTGCAGCAGCAGAAGCGCCGGGCGTTCGGGCGCGCCGGCTTCCAGCACATGCACATCGAGCCCGTTGACGCCTTCGAGCATTCGTGCGCGAACGCCTTCAGGCAAAGGCAGCGGCGCGAGTCGCTCCATCAATAGCCCGCCCGGCGCGTCGTGTCGGACACATAACGCGCTTCCAGTTCCTTGACCTCGTCCATGCCCATCAGGTCGAAGAATTGCTGGAAGCTGATGATATCGTTCTGCAGCGCCGCCACGTCGCCGGTTTGCTTCAGGTGGCGCAGCATGCGCTGGATCGCCGGGATCGCGGCGAGCACCACGAAATTCGGATAGATCACGCAGCCGAAGCCCAAAGCTTCGATCTCCGAGGTCGGCAGGAACGGCGTCTTGCCGCTCGACGCCATGTTGTAGAGGAGCGGCTTCTGAAACAGCTTCGGCGCCGCCGCCAATTGCTCGGGCGTCGTCATCGCTTCCAGGAACAGCACGTCGGCGCCGGCTTCCTCGAATGCCGCCGCCCGCTCCAGCATGGCGTCCCAGCCTTCAACCGCGAGCGCATCGGTGCGCGCCACGATCTGGAAATCGCCATCGATCCGGGCATCGACCGCCGCCTTGATCTTGGCGACCATATCCTCCAACGGAATGACCGCCTTGCCCGCCAGATGGCCGCAGCGTTTCGGCCATTCCTGATCCTCGATATGGAGGCCCGCGACGCCGGCGCGCTCATAGGCCTGGACCGTGCGGCGGACATTCAGGGGGCCGCCCCAGCCGGTGTCGGCGTCCGCCAGCAGCGGCAGACGGGAGGCATCTGCGATCCGGGCGGCGTTATCGACCATCTCCTGCATGGTCAGAAGCCCGACATCCGGCATGCCGAGCCGGGTGGCGGACGTGCCTGCCCCCGTCATGTAGATCGCCTCGAAGCCCTCGGCCGCGACGAGGCGCGCGTTCAGGGCATCGGCGACGCCGGGCAGAACGGCGAGGCCGGGGCCGGCGATCATGCGCTTCAGCTTCGTCGTAACGCGGTCGGTCATGGGAGGCTCCAGGCTGGATCGAGGGGGCGGCGCGGGCTTCAGGCAATCATGACGACTTGCGCGAAGCGCTCAAGCCCCATAGCGTTCAAGCTTCGGAATGGGATCGAAGCGATGGCGGACGAACGTGAACTGACGCTCTACGAAAAGCGGGTCGACGCGCTGCTGCAATTGCTGCCGCGCGCGGGCGGCCAGGCGCGGGAGACGTTTCTGCAGGCGCAGTTGAACCTGAAGACGGCGCCCGACGACGCCCAGTATTTTGACCGGTGGCTCGACGCGCTCGCGTCGGGGCTGACGGCGGACGGCGTCATCGATCGCCAGGACCTGGAAGCACGGGTCGCGACCGTCCGCGCCCGCCTGGAGCGTTGGGAGACCGCGGAATGACCCCGAAATTCAAAGCCGGCGACCGTGTCGTCGTCGACGCCCGCGACCATGTCGGCCATTGCCGGACGCCGACCTATCTCCGCGGCGCGGAAGGCCGGGTCCGCAAGCTGATCGGCATCTACAAGAACCCGGAAGAACTGGCCTATTTCAAGGAAGCTGCGGACTATCCGCTCTATGACGTGGTCTTCGACTGGAAGGCCGTCTGGGGCGTCGACGGGCCGGACGAAGTCGCCGCCGATATCTACGAACACTGGCTGAAATCCGCCTGAGGGAGACGCGCCATGCCGCATGACGGCCATCATCACGACGATCACGCGCCAATTGAAGACGGCGGCGAAATCACCGAATACGAAGTGCTGGAACAGGCGATCCGGGAACTTCTGATCGAGAAAGGCGTCGTCTCCGCCGACGCCATCCAACGGCAGATGGACGAAATGGATAGCCGGACCCCGGTGATGGGCTCCAAGATCATCGCCCGCGCCTGGACGGACCCCGCCTACCGGGATCGCCTGATCGGCGAGCCGAAAGCCGCGCTCGCGGAAATGGGCGTGACGAAGCTCGATGAAAACCCGGAAGTAGAGGTCGTCGCGAACACGCCGGACCGGCATCACGTCATCGTCTGCACGCTCTGTTCCTGCTATCCGCGCGTCATCCTCGGCATGCCGCCGGCCTGGTACAAGAAGCGCGCCTACCGCTCCCGCGTCGTCAAGGAGCCGAGGCAGGTGCTGAAGGAGTTCGGCACGGAATTCCCCGACTCGGTCAAGATCGAAGTCCACGACAGCACGGCCGACATGCGTTACCTCGTGCTGCCGATGCGCCCCGAAGGCACGGAAGACTGGACGGCGGAACAACTGGCGGGCCTCGTCACCCGCGACGTGATGATCGGCGTCAAGGTTCCTGTCCGGCCATAACGAGCGCGCGATGACGCTCGCGATCCGACCAGCCTGCGCCGACGACCGCGGCCGCTGCCTGCAATTGCTCGCCATGCTTGGCGGCCCGGACGGACGGACTGTGCCGCCGGGCGCCGCCGCCGTGTTCGATGCGCTGGCGAGCAAGGCCCGCGGCGAAATTCTGGTCGCGGAGGCGAATGCCAGCGTGATCGGCATGGCCGCACAATCCTATAACCTGGCGCTTCGCTATGGCGGCGAATATGCACAGTTGGAGGAGTTGATCGTCGACCCCAGCGCGCGCGGCATGAACGCTGGCGGGCGCCTGCTCGAAGCCGCAATCGCCGCAGCCCGCGCCCGCGGCGCGGCAGAGTACGGGCTCTACCTCGTCGCCTGGACCGAAAAGAACCAGCCCTTCTATGAGAAATACGGCCTGAAGCGGGTTGGTTCGGAAATGCGCATGCCGCTGGTCTGAGCCATGCTTGCGAACGCCCGCCGATCCCGTCCATAGTTTGGCGGTCACATGCAAAGAATCAGGGGAGGAAGCCCATGGCCGATAAGGTCACAATGCCGGTTGAGGCGACGCATATCATGATGTTCGCCCGATCGATCAACGACGACAATCAGGTCTACTACGACGCGGCGCACGCGAAAAAGACGGAAGTCGGCCATATCCTGCCGCCGCCGACGTTCTATCGGTCGGTCGCGCAATTCGATCCGCAATACTTCCTGCGCCCGAAAGTCGGCGAAAAGTGGTTCGGCTCGGCGAAAGGCCCGACGGGCATCGATGAGAAGCCGAAAAGCTCCGGCGGCCTGCATGCCGAGCAGCATTTCGAGTATCACAAGCCGGTCAAGCCGGGCGACGTGCTGACGGTCGAGACCATGCCGGGCAAGGTCTGGGAAAAGGAAAGCAAGCGCGCCGGCAAGCTGACCTTCACCGAAACCATCCAGGAATATCGCAATCAGGCGGGCGAGCTTGTCGTCACGTCGCGGTCGGTCGGCGTGAAGACCGAACGTCCGGTCGATCAGGGCTGAGGGGAAACCAGGACAATGGCTCTTAAAGCATCCAATCTCAAAGTCGGCGACACCCATGAAGAAGTCGTCGTCGAGAACCTCTCCCGCGGTCTGCTGGTGATGTATGCCGGCACGTCGGGCGACTACAACCCGCTGCATACGGACGAGGTCTACACGACCCAGGTCGCCGGCTACCCCAGCGTTTTCGCCCACGGCATGCTCTCCATGGGCCTGACCGGCAAGATGCTGACCAACTATGTCGGCGACGGCCGTCTGACCAAGTTCGGCGTCCGCTTCACCAACCAGGTCTGGCCGGGCGACACCCTGACGTCCAAGGCGACGGTCGCGGAAATCCGGCCGGGCGAAGTCGACCTGACGCTGGAAACCGTCAATCAGGACGGCAAGACGGTCATCATGGGCAATGCGACCGCCCGCGTTGACTGAGCGCGCTCTGCGCTGAACCGACCCGAAGCCGCCGTTTGGGGAACCTGCGGCGGCTTCGTCATTTCCGGGAGACCGAAATCATGGCGCAATTGAAGATCGGCGAGATCACCGTCGACCGCGTGATCGAAGCCGAGGGCGCGGGCTTCTTTCCGGGCTACATCTTCCCCGACGCGGACCCCGACGGCGTCGCGGCCGAGCAGGACTGGATGGCCCCGGATTTCCTCGATCCCGCGAGCGGTCGGTTGCTGCAGGGCAACGCCTGCTTCCTGCTGCGGCGGCCGGGCATGACGATGCTGGTCGATACCTGCGTCGGCAACGGCAAGCCGCGCCCGTCCTCCCGAACCTGGAACAATATGCAGACCGACTGGCTGGACCGGCTGGCGGCGCTCGGCGTCCGGCCGGAAGACGTGACCCACGTCTTCAACACCCATCTGCATGTGGACCATTGCGGCTGGAACACGGTCGCGGACGGCGATCGCTGGGTTCCGACCTTTCCGAACGCCAAGTACCTTCTGCCGAAGACCGAATTCGCGTTCTGGGCCGACCCGGCGAACGACGCCGTCACCGGCACCGGCGCCAATGACGGCTGCTACCTGGATAGCGTGCTGCCGGTCCATGAGGCCGGGCTTGCGACGCTTGTCGATGTCGGCGATCGGGCGGCGGACGACATGTGGTTCGAAAGCGCCGCCGGCCATGCGCCCGGGCAACTGACCTTGAATGTCCAACTCCCTGGCGAGCGGCTGATCTTCACGGGCGATCTTTTCCATAGCCCGCTGCAGATCGCGCGGCCGGAATGGTCGAGCAAGTTCGATGTCGACCGCCGGGCCGCGGCCGAACGGCGGCGGCAGTTCATCGGCGAACATGCCGATGCGGACACGATCGTCCTCTCCGCTCACGCCTGCACGCCGAACGCCGGCCGGATCGTCACCCACAAGGACGGCCGCACCATCTTCCGCTTGCTGAAGGACCTCTGATGAAGCTCTTCTGGACGCCTGCCTCGCCCTTCACCCGCAAGGTCGCCGTCGCCGCGCGGGAGGTCGGCCTGTGGGACGCGATCGAGATTGCGCCGACGACCTGGACGCTCGACTGGGGCTACCGGACGACGGCCTTCACAGCCGGCCTCGCCGAAGCCAATCCCGTCGCCCGCATCCCGACCCTGGTGACGGACGGCGGCGCGGCGCTTGGCTGCTCGACGCTTGCCTGCCAGCATCTCGACAGCCTTTCCGGCGGCAAGCTGACGCCGCCGGACCCGTGGCCGATGTGGTCGCTCTATGCGATCGCGGACGGCTTGCTGGAGGCGCATATCCTGATGCGGGCCGAGCATCTCCGCCCAGAGCCGATGCGGATGGAGAGCTTCCTGGACAAGCAGCGCGACCGGATTAACCGCTGCTTCGACCATATCGAGGCCCACGCCGACGACCTTCGGACCGGCGCCGAAGGCGGTCCGCCCAATCTGGCGGAAATCACCGTCGGCGTCGCGGCGGGGTATCAGGACTGGCGCGACTGGCTCGACGATTTCCGGCCCGGCCGCCCGAAACTGGCGGCCTGGTACGCGGAATTCGCCAAGCGCCCGTCGATGCGGGCGACGGAGCCGAAGGACACGCCGGAGGCGTAACCGCCGCCGTCGCCGCCTCAGCGCCAGCCAAGGGCGCGGAGGCGCTTCCGCATATGGTCCGGCGGATCGGCCTCGACGACGACGGGCGGACGCTCCTGATACAGCGGCAAGGTCAGCGAGCGCGCCAGCAGGTGCATGGGCGCAGCGACGGTCGCGCCATATTGCGTATCGCCGACGATCGGGCAGCCCAGGGACGCCGCATGGACGCGCACCTGGTGCGTCCGCCCGGTCGCCGGCTGAAACGCCATCCAGGCGAAGCCGTCGCCCCGACCCAGCACCTGCCAGCGCGTCCGCGCGGGCTTGCCCGCCGCGTCGATATCGACGCGCCAGCCGGCGGTCGTGTTGGTCTTCAGAAGCGGCGCCGTCACCTCGCCCCGGTCATCCACGGGCCCGCCCTCGACGACGGCCCAATAGACCTTGCCGACAAGGCCCTCACGGAACAGCCGGCCGAGCCGCTTCAGGCCCTTCTCCCCCCGACCGAGCGCCAGACACCCGGCCGTATCGCGGTCGAGCCGGTGGGCGAGCGCCGGGCGGTCTTTCGCCTCGAACATCAAGCTTGCAAGCCCGGCTTCAAGGTTCGGTCCGCCGGACGGTCCGGCATGCACGGGCAGACCCGCCGGCTTGTCGATCACCAGCACCATCGGATCGCGGTAGAGCACGCGCTCCGTCAGGTCGATGTCCGGCGCCTCGCCAAGCAGGTGGACGACAGGGCGCCGCCGTGGTTCTAATCGGAAATTGGTGTTTCGGGGACGGCGGGTTTTTTTCTGCATGGGCTCTGTACGGAATATTCTTTTCATCATGACGGACCAGCAGCGCTGGGACTACCTGGGGGTTATGGGCCATCCGACCCTGGAAACGCCAGCCCTCGATGCGCTGGCGGCCAAAGGCGTCACGTTCAAGTATTCCTACTGCCAGTCCCCGATCTGCGGCGCGAGCCGGATGTGCACCTATACCGGCCGCTATATGACGACCCATGGCGGCCACTGGAACAACATCCCCTTGAACGTCGCCGAACACACCATAGGGGACTATCTGCGGCCCCTGGGCGTCCGCACCGCGCTGATCGGCAAGACCCACATGGCGGCTGACGTCGCGGGCATGGCGAAGCTTGGGATCGACCGGCATTCCGAACTGGGCGTGCTGCTCTCGGAATGCGGCTTCGAGCCTTATGAGCGCGACGACGGGCTGCATCCATCGGAAAGCGCCGATCCCAACCTGCCTTACAATGCGTGGCTGCGCGCCCATGGCTATGCGGGCGACAATCCCTGGCACGACTGGGCGAATTCCGCCGAAGGTCCGAACGGCGAGATCCTATCGGGCTGGCAGATGCGTCACTCGCCCCTGCCCGCCCGCGTCGACAAAGACCATTCCGAAACCGCCTACATGACCAAGCGCGCAATGACCTTCATCGAGGAAGCGGGCGACCAGCCCTGGTGCGCCCACCTCTCCTACATCAAGCCCCATTGGCCCTATATCGCGCCGGCGCCCTATCACGCCCTCTATTCCGCAAACCAGATCCAGCCGGCGAACCGGACCCGGGCCGAGCGCGACCGGCCCCATCCCGTGCACGCGGCGTTCATGGCCCACGAGGATAGCACGAGCTTTGCCCGCGATGACGTTCGCCGCGCCGTCATCCCCGCCTATATGGGCCTGATCCGCGAGATCGACGACTGGCTGGGGACCCTGTTCGCGTTCATGGAAAAGCGCGGGCTGATGGATGACACCATGATCGTCTTCACCAGCGATCACGGCGATTATCTGGGCGACCACTGGCTCGGCGAAAAGGAATTGCTGCACGAGGAAAGCGTGCGCGTGCCGTTGATCGTCTACGATCCCGACAGCCGCGCCGACGCGACCCGCGGCGCGATCGACGAACGGCTGACCGAAAGCGTCGACCTCGCCGCGACCTTCTTCGACGTGTATGGCGGCGTCGACGACGGCCAGCGCCTGGAGGGCCGCTCCTTGCTGCCGCTGATCCGCGACGGCGGCCATGCGCCCGACTGGCGGGAACACGTGATCTCCGAAACCGACTTCGCCATGCGCGACGCCGCCAAGCGACTTGGCCTGAAACCGAACGAGGCGCGCGGCTACATGATCGCGAGCCGACAGTGGAAATATATCCTCTGGGAAAAGCAGCCGCCGCAATTGTTCGACCTGGCGGCCGACCCTGAGGAGCAGCACGACCGCGCCGGGGAAGGCCTCCCGGTCGAGCGGGAGCTGCATGACCGCCTGTTCGCGCATTTCCGGGGCCGGCGCACCCGGACGACGATCTCCGACAAGGCGCTCGCCCAGCGCGCCGGCAAGGCCGTGCAGGTGAAGCGCGGCTTCCGCATCGGCGAATGGTGAGGGCTGGCGGCTGATGGCGCTCTCCCCCGACGCGCTGAACGCCGCGTGGCAGGCCAGCATCGCGGCCGAACGGGCGGGCGACCTGAAACAGGCGGCGGACGGCTACCGCACAATCTTGCGGGCGGCGCCGGGCCATGCACCCGCGCTCCGCCGCCTCGCCGGGATCGGCCGCCGCTTTGGCGACCTGCCCGCCGCGGCGCGCTTGCTGGAGCGCGCGCTTGCGGCCCACGGCGCCTATTGGCCCGCCATGCTGGACCTCGCCGACCTCCGCCAGCAGCTTGGGGAGATCGAGGCCGCCGCATCGCTCTATGAGCGCGGCCTGGCGCTGGCCGACGCGCCCGACCCTGCGCGGCTTTCAAACTACGCGGCGGCGCTCCTGAAGCTTGGCCGCTTCGATGACGTGCTCGCCGTAACGGAGCGCCATGCCCCGGCCGGCCGGCCAAGCGCCAATGTCTCCGCCTACGCCGCCCAGGCGCTTTGGGAGACAGGGGCCGACGCGGCGGCGCTAGCCCTCTCCGACCCGGATCGCTTCGCATTCGAGCGCCGGCCCGAGCCGCCCGACGGCTATCCAACGATCGCGGCCTTTAACGCGGCCCTGATCGAAGCTTTCGAAGCGCATCCGACCCTGACCGACCGCTGGGACCCGACCCTGCGCGCCGCGCGCGGCGGCCGCGTCACCGAGAACATCTTCGCGGCCGGATTGCCCCAGCCGCCCGCGATCCAGGCGTTTCGCCAGATGATCGAACGGGAAGTAGCCGCCCTCGCCGCCAGCTTGCCAGAGGAAGCCGGACATCCCTTCTACGGCCGCCGCCCGAAACAGCCATTCGAGATCGTCTCCTGGGCCAATCTGATGCCGGCCCAGGGCGTTCAGGCGGCGCATATCCATAATCTCGGCTGGTTGAGCGGCGTCTACTATCCGAAGCTGCCGAAGGCGCTCGGCGACGCTGGCGATCATGCCGGTTGGCTGGGCTTCGGCCGTCCCGGATACGGCATCGAGGCCAAGCGCCCGCCGAAGCTGCGCTACCTGAAGCCGGAGGAAGGCCTGATGGTCTGCTTCCCATCCTATGTCTGGCACTGGACCGAACCGTTCGAGGGCGACGAGGAACGGGTATCGGTCGCCTTCGACGTCGCCTGAAGCCGACAAGCCGGGCGACTGCGCCAGGCCGCCCGGTTGGTTGACCGGGTCTCGACGGATGTAATCTTCATGCGTCCCCACATTCCCGCTACTGTGCCCGCCAAGCACTTTATCGGAGGAACAGGGCGATGGGCGATGGACCGGCCGCCGCTTCGGGGGGCCTCGGCTTCCCGTTCATTGCGGATCACTGCCCGGTTTGGGAAACCGAGGACGTGGCGCTGTTCCGCGAGGCCGCGCGCCGGTTCCTCCAGGCCGAATTCGCGCCGCATATCGACCGCTGGACCAAAGCCGGCGTCATCGACAAGGCCGCTTGGGCCGCCGCCGGCGCGGCTGGCTTCCTCTGCCCCTCCATTCCGGAAGCCTATGGCGGCGGCGGCGGCACGATCGCGCATCATTTCGCCTGGCTCGAGGAAGTCGAACGCATCACCCTGGGCGCGGCTTTCGGCGACGGCGTCCACAGCGGCATCTGCGCCCACTACGTCCTGGAATACGGGACCGAGCCGCAGAAACGCCAATGGCTGCCGCCGATGGCCAGGGGCGAGGCCGTTTGCGCCATTGGCATGACCGAGCCGGGGACAGGCTCCGACCTGCAATCGATCAAGACCCGGGCCGTCCTCGATGGCGCGGACTATGTCGTCAACGGCCAGAAGACCTTCATCACCAACGGCCAGAACGCCGACCTGATCGTCCTGGTCGCCAAGACCGATCCCGCGGCGCGGGCGAAAGGCGTGTCGCTCGTCCTGGTCGAGATGGACCGCGCCGGCGTCTCCAGGGGCCGGAACCTCGAGAAGATCGGCATGCACGCCGCCGATACGTCGGAACTGTTCTTCGAGGACGTGCGGGTTCCGGCCGCGAACATTCTGGGCGGCGAGGCTGGCAAGGGCTTCTATCAGTTGATGAACCAACTGCCCCAGGAACGGCTGTTGATCGCCGTCGGCGCGGTCGCGTCGATGGAGACGAGCCTCGCCCTCACCCTGGACTATGTGAAGCAGCGCCAGGCTTTCGGGCAGGCGATCTTCGACTTTCAGAACACCAGGCATCGTCTCGCCGAGGCCGTGACCGAAGCGCGCGTCGGGCGCGTCTTCGTCGATGACTGCGTCAAGCGGCTGCTGGAAGGACGCCTGGATTCGAAGCTGGCGTCGATGGCGAAATATTGGGCGACCCAGAAGCAGAACGAGGTGCTTGATCTCTGCGTGCAGTTTCACGGCGGTTATGGCTACATGGCGGAATACCCCGTCGCCCGGATGTGGGCGGACGCGCGGGTCCAGAAAATCTACGGCGGGACGAACGAGATCATGAAGGAGCTGATCGCGCGCGGCCTCTAGATCAAAAAGAGTAGAGCATGGACCGCGCGTCCGTCTGGACGCGCCATGCTCTAAAATATCAGCGGCGGATGCGCGAATGCGATTGACAATCGTTCGCAACGTCCGTTAAATCCCCCTGCTTCTCGAGCCTGGGAGAGGGTCCGGATGTATATCTGCGTGTGTAACGGCATCAACGAGCGCCAAGTGTCCGCCGCCATCGAAGGCGGCGCCGCGAAAGTTTCGGAGATCTACCGCGCGAACGGCTGCGCCCCGCGTTGCGGCCAGTGCGTCCCCCAGATGCGCCAGGCCCTGGATCGCCGGGCCGTCGAAGCTTACGACGCCGACTGAGCCAGCCCATGGCCGTGACCGGCCTGACAATCATCCTTCAAAGCAAAGCCGTCGACCGCATCCACTATGCCTTGATGCTCGCGGCGGCCAACGCCGCGCTCGACGCGCCGACGACGCTATTCTTCGCGACCGAAGCCGTCGAAGCGCTGACGCCCGACGCCCTGGGCGCGCTCAAGACCAGCGCCGGCGAAGCTGGCGCGGCCTATCTGGCGCGCCTGGAACAAGCGGGCGTCGCCTCGCCGGCGGACCTGCTCGAAGCGCTGACGGAGCTGGAAGCCGAACTGGCGGTCTGCGATACAGCGCTCGCGGCGGCGGGATTGGCGGCGGGCGACCTTGACCGGGCCGAGCGCTTTTCCACGACCGGCCTCACTGATATCCTGGCGCGCGGCATGACGCATCGGCTCGTTTACGTCTGACGCCGGTTGCCCGTATAGTCCCCGTCGATCTGTGACCTCTTTCAAAGGAGCGCCAGCATGGGCGAATTCATCACCTTGACCGCCGCCGATGGGCATAAGTTCGACTGCTACAAGGCCGATCCGGCGGGCGCGCCGAAAGGCGGCCTCGTCGTCATCCAGGAAATTTTCGGCGTCAACAGCCATGTCCGCGAAGTCGCAGACGGCTTCGCGAAGGACGGCTATGCGGTGCTGGCGCCGGCGCTGTTCGACCGGGCGGAGAAGAACTTTGAAGTCGGCTACAAGCCGGAAGACATCGCCAAGGGCCGCGATACCCGGGCGAAGGTTCCCTGGGACGATGCGGTCAAGGACGTGGCCGCGACGGTCGCGGCGCTGAAGGCGGCGAAGGTCGGGAAGATCGGCAGCGTCGGCTATTGCTGGGGCGGCTCGATGTCATGGCTGGCCGCGACCCGCGTCGGCGTCGACGCCAGCGTCTGCTACTATGGCGGGCAGATCGCCATGTATAACGGCGAAACCCCGAAGAACCCGGTCATGATGCATTTCGGCGAGAACGATCACGGCATCCCCATGGCCGACGTCGAGAAAATCCGCGCCGCCCATCCCGACGCAGAGGTGTTTCTCTATCCGGCCGGCCACGGCTTCAACTGCGACCATCGGGGCGACTTCCATCCCGACAGCGCCAAACAGGCGCGCAGCCGAACTCTCGCCTTCTTCGCCAAACACGTCGGCTGACGAAAACCTGTCTCTTGACCGCTGACGCCTGATCGCCGGGCCGCGGGCTGTTTCGCCCGCGGCCGGCCATGGGATGACCGCCATGTATGTTCCCAAGCATTTCGAGCAGGCGGAGGCCGAGGGCCTGGCCCTGATCCGTGCCTTTCCGTTCGCCATGCTGGCGACGCCGGTCGCGGACGGCCTGCCGACGATCTCCCACATCCCGTTGGCGTTCGAGCTTTCGGACGATGGCCGGCCGACGCTGATCGGCCATGTGGCGCGCGCCAATCCCCATGCCCGCGCCCTTGAAGTCGCTGGCCCCGCGCTCGCGGCGTTCACCGGCCCCGATGGCTATATCTCGCCGAACTGGTATCCCTCGAAGCACGCGGGCGGCAACGCCGTGCCGACCTGGAACTATCAGGCGGTCCACGTCATCGGCCAGATCCGCCCCCTGCCGGACGCCGCGGAAAAACGCCGCGTCGTCGCCGACCTCTCCCGGCGGATGGAGGGCGACGGTCCCGGCGCCTGGCGCCTGGACGATGAGCCGGAAGACTACGTCCGCAAAATGCTCGGCGGCATCGTCGCCTTCGCCATCGATATCGCGCGCATCGAGGCCAAGGGCAAACTCAGCCAGAACCGCTCAACCGAAGACCGCGACGCCGTCATCGCCAGCCTCCGCGCGACCGGACGGCCACCCGATGCGGCGCTCGCAGCCGCCATGGCCGATGCGGCAGAACGCTCAAGCTAACGCCAGACCGGGATATCCGTTCGGTCGCCCTGCCCCAGCAGCACCTGCCAGAGCTGGTTGATCCGCAGCCGGAATCCGGCCGCGGCCGAGGCCAGGTAGAACAGCCACATGCGGCGGAATTTGTCGTCGTAGCGGTCGTGGTCGAGGTCCGGGTAGGCGGCTTCGAAATTGTCGATCCAGGCCATCACCGTCTTGTCGTAGTCCGGCCCGAAGCTGTGCCAGTCCTCCACGACGAAATAGGGCTCCGCCGCCGTCAGAAGTTCGCGGCCCGACGGCAGGTGGCCTTTCGGGAAGATATAGCGGTCGACCCAGGGATCGAGATGACGGCCGGCGCGGTGGTCGCCGATGGTGTGCAGCAGAAACCGCCCCTTGGGGTTCAGGCAGGCGCGGGCGGTTTCGAAATAGGTTTTGTAATTGCGGAAACCCACATGCTCGAACATGCCGATGGAGTAAATCGCGTCAAACCGGTCGGTCACCGCCCGGTAGTCCTGCAGGCGAATGTCGACGTCCAGGCCCGAAGCCCGTTCCCGGCCCAGGGCCGCCTGCTCCTTCGAGATCGTGACGCCGACGACGCGGACGCCGTACCGTTCCGCCATGTGGCACGCGGCGCCGCCCCAGCCGCAGCCGATATCGAGCACGGTCATGCCCGGCTCCAGCTCCAGCTTCCGGGCGACGAGGTCGAGCTTCGCGATCTGGGCGGCCGCCAGGGTCTCGGCGCCGCCCTGCCAATAGCCGCAGCTATAGATCATCAGGGGATCGAGCATGCGCTCGAACAGGTCGTTGCCGACGTCGTAATGGGTCTTGGCGACCGCGTCGGCGCGCGCCGGCGCCTGACGGTTGACCAGCATGTTGTGCACGGCCTGCACGGACTTGCAGAGCTTGTCGACCAGCAGGCGCTGGCGGATTTGGCCGCCCATCAGCCGCTCGAACATCCGATCGAGTTCGGGCGCGTCGAACCAGCCGTCCATATAAGCTTCGCCGAAGCCCAGCGTGCCGCCCAGGATGGCGCGGCGATACAACCGCTCATCGTGGACCTCAATGTCCCAGGGCCGACCGCCGCCGACCCGGACATCGGCAATTTCCAGCAGCGCTTGCGCCTGCTTCTTGAAGACGTTCCCCATCCCCTCAGACCCCCGTCTCGGTCATCAATCATTCCGAGAAACGGGGCGGAGGTCCAGCCCGGAGTTTAATGGGTCTCGTCGAAGTCCTGGGAAATCCGATAGCTGTGCGGCATCACCGCGCTCATGCCGTCCTTTTCGTGCGCGCGCACCATGGACCGCGCGATGGTGCGGAGATGCACTTCGTCCGGCCCATCGATGAATTGCAGCGCCCGGCCCCAGGTCCAGAGATAGGAAAGCGGCGTGTCCGGCGTCAGCCCCATCGCGCCGAAGACCTGCATGGCGCGATTGACGACCGTCGTCTGCAGACGCGCCGCCACCACCTTGATCTTCGAGACTTCGAGGCGCGCGGCGCGGGGGCCTTCCTCATCGATCAGCCAGGCGGCGCGCAGCACCAGAAGCCGCGCCATGTCGATTTCCTGGCGGGAGAGCGCGACCGCCTCGCGAACCGTGTCATGGTCGATGGTGCGCTTGCCGAAGGTGTTGCGGTTCAGGCCGCGCTCGATCATCAGTTCCAGCGCCACTTCGCACTGGCCGATGGTGCGCATGCAGTGATGGATGCGGCCCGGCCCAAGCCGCGCCTGGGCGATCATGAAGCCGTCGCCCTCTTCCGCGATCAGGTTGGCCGTGGGCACGCGGACATTCTCGAACACCACCTCGCAATGGCCCTCGGGGCTGGTGTGATGCATGATCGGGATATTGCGCCGGATCGACACGCCCGGCGTGCCCGGCGGCACGATCGCCATCGACTGCTGACGGTGCGTTTCGGCGCTGGGGTCGGACTTGCCCATGACGATCATCACGCCGAGATTGGGATGGGTGGCGTTGGTGATGAACCATTTCCGGCCGTTCACCACATACTCATTGCCCTGGCGCTCAATGCGGGTCTGCACATTGGTCGCGTCCGACGAGGCGACTTCCGGCTCCGTCATGCAGAAAGCCGAACGGATTTCGCCTTCGAACAGCGGCGTCAGGTACTGCCGCTTCTGCTCCGGCGTGCCGAACATATGGAAGACTTCCATATTGCCCGTGTCCGGCGCGTTGCAGTTGAACATTTCCGGCGACCAGTAGATGCGGCCCATGATCTCCGCGAGCGGCGCATATTCCAGGTTGGAAAGGCCCTGGCCCGGCACGCCGTCCGGCAGTTCCGGCAGGAAGAAATTCCAAAGGCCCTCGGCCTTAGCCTTGGCTTTGATATCGGCGCAGAACGGCGGCGGGAAAGTCCCGGCTTCGGTCAGTTCATGCCATGCCTTATCGCGCGGCACGATCTCCCGCACCATGAAGTCGGTGAGCTGCGCTTGCAGTTGCTTGACCTTGTCCGTGTAGCCGAAATCCATGCCATCGATCCAGATTGCTTGTGATTGAATGGGCAGTGTAGCGCCCGACGACGGCTGGGGCTATCGTCGCGGCGGAGGAGAAAGTCCATGCGTTTTGTCGCGGTCATCAAGGAAGATTGTCCGACCTGCAAGCTCGCCGTACCGGCCCTCGCGGAGATGCGCGCCGCCGGCCTTGAGCTTGAGATCGTGACCCAGGATGAGCCCGCCTTCCCGCGCGGCCTCGCCCCCCGGCATGACGCCGACCTGCTGGAAAGCCACCGCCTGAAGATCGAGATCGTGCCGACGGTCATTCTCTATGACCCGACCGGCGCCGAGCAGAGCCGCACCTACGGTTGGAACAAGGCCGACTGGCGCGCGATCACCGGGCTGTCGAGCTTGGGCGAAAGCCTGCCGGAGAACCAGCCCGGCTGCGGCGCCCTCAACCTGACGCCCGGCATCGCCGAGAAACTGGCGCTCGCGTCAGGCGACCTGAAGCTCCATGCCCGCTCGATCCCCGTGGCGGACGACGCCGACCCGATCGAAGTCGCCTACGATCGCGGCTGGACCGACGGTCTGCCGATCGTGCCGCCGACGGACTTGCGCGTCGCCCGCATGCTTGCCGGGACCAAGCGCCGCCCGGATGAGACGATCGGCCTGATCCCGCCCAATCTCGTCGCCTGCACGGTTGAAAAGGCGGCGATCAACGCTGTGATGGCCGGGTGCCGGCCGGAATATCTGCCGATGCTGATCGGCGCGATCGAAGCTGCATTGCAGCCGGAATTCGCGATGCATGGCTTGCTCTGCACGCTGGCGTTCTCCGGCCCGATGATTATCGGCAACGGGCCGGTCACGCGGCGGATCGGCATGAATTCCGGCGGCAATGCCCTCGGCCAGGGCAACCGCGCCAACGCCACCATCGGCCGCGCCTTCCAGTTGATCATCCGGAATGTCGGCGGCGGCCGGCCGGGTGAGATCGACCGCGCGGTTCTCGGCCAGCCGGGGAAGTACACGTTCTGCTTCGCGGAGGACGAAAGCGATCCCGACTGGGTTCCATTGAGCGTCGCGCGCGGCGTCGCCCCTGGCGAATCCGCCGTCACGATGTTCCATGCCGATGGCGTCACCGGGTTCGTCGATCAGAAAAGCCGCGATCCGGAAACGCTCTGCCAGTCCCTGGCGATGCAGCTCTGGAGCGTCAGTCACCCAAGGCTCGCCCGCTGGGGCAACGCGGTGCTGGTCCTCGCGCCCAATCACTATCAGATCTTCAAGGACGGCGGCTGGGGCCGGGCGGAGATCGAAGCCGGATTGCATAGAGCCTTGAAGCGGCCCGCCGCCGGCCTGCTGGAGGGCGCCGGCCATCCCCTTGGCATCACGCCCGCCCAGGCCGAGGCCTATAGCGACGCCGACGGCATGGTCGACAAGTTTCACCCCGGCGGCTTGCTGATTGTCCGCGCCGGCGGCCCCGGCGGACTGATGTCCGCCGTCATCGGCGGCTGGACCGGCGGCCGCAACAACGCCGAAGTCCGCCCCGTCACCCGAAAACTGGAGGAAATCTGAAATGTCAGGCTACGCCATGCGCGATCCGACGGCGGAAACCGCCGCGGTCCTGCGCGAACGCCGCCCGCCGCCCGCCGATCTGGCCGGCGAGACAGTGGCGCTCTTGTCGATCTCGAAGGAGCGATCGGATGAATTCATGGATGCGCTGGAGCCGTTGATCCAGGCGGCCGGCGTCAAGACCATCCGCTTCAAGAAGCCGACGCACACCAAGCCGGCGCCCGACCAGATCATTCAGGACATCGTGGCTTCGGCGGATATCGTCGTCGAAGCCCTGGCGGACTGAGGGTCGTGCACGTCGTGCAGTTTGCATGACATCCACGCCCTCGACGTTCGCGGCATCCCGGGCTGCGCCACGGCGACGGTCGAGTTCAAGCAGGCGGCGGCGGCCCAGGCGGGCGCGCTCGGCTTCGACCCGGCCATCGTCTGGACGCCGCACCCGATCCAGAACCGCACCCCAGCCGAACTCGCCGCCCTCGCAGCGGCGGCGGCCCCGGAAATCCTGGCGCTGATCCGGGGTTAGACCGGAGCTTCGAAGCCGTAGAGCCGCGCCGGGTTGTCGGTAAGGAGGCGGCGGCGGACGGCCTCATCCGGCGCCCAGCCAAGGAGTTGGTCGAGGAGGTCGGCGTCGTTGGGCATCTGGCCGTGATTGTAGGCGATGTGCGGCCAGTCCGAGCCCCAGACGCAGCGGTCCGGGCGGCGGGCGATCAGGGCGCGGGCGAAGGCGTCCGTGTCGCTGTAGGGCATCCGGTCCTGAGCCGAAAAGCGCATCGGGCCGGAGATTTTGACCCAGGTCCGGCCATTGTCCAGCATATCCAGCAAACTTGCGAACGCCGGGTTGGCGACGCCGGAACGCGCGGGCAGGTGGCCCATGTGGTCGAAGACGACATCGCAGGGCAGCGCTTCCAGGCGCGGCCGAAGCTCGGTCAGCTTTTCGCCCTCGCACCAGATCTGCGCATGCCAGCCGCGCTCCGCGATCCGGGCGACGAGCTTGCCGTCGAGCGCCTGCCCGCCGGCATATTTGCCGATCATCGCAAAGCGCACGCCGCGCACCCCCAGATCGTGCATGGCGTCGAGGTCCGCGTCCGTCACGTCATCGGGCGGCACGACGACGCCGCGAAACCGGTCCGGAAAGGCCGCGAGCGCATCCAGGAGCCGGCTGTTGTCCCGGCCAAGCGCCGTCGGCTGGATCAGGACAGCGCGCGTGAGTCCCAGGCGGTCCTGCAAGGCGATCAGGTCGTCCGGCGTCGCGTCGTGGGCGTGGTATCCGGCCTCGGGCGCATAGGGGTATTTGTCGGCGGGGCCGAAGAGATGCACATGACAATCGCAGGCCCCCGGCGGCGGCGCCAGACGCGGCCGCTTCGGCGTCGGGTCCGGCGGGTTCGATAGCATCGGCATCAACTAAAACCCTTCTCGCGGAGAATCTTGACGGCCGCCGCGAGGTTTTCGGGGCAGGCGCCGGCGAGCCCGGCATTGGCGCCGGCGGCGACATAGCGCTCCAGTTGCTTGGCGCAGGCCGCGGACATCAAGGGCGCGACGCCGGTTTCCTCCAGCGTGATCGCGACTTCCTCCATCTCATGGACGCGGCGGCCGGCATGCTGCAACTGGCGCGGTCCGGCGCGGTCGGCATATTTCACCAAGTCCATGCCGATGCTTTCGCCGACGGAGATCAGCACGGCTTCGGTCTTGCCGAACTTTTCCGCTGCGAGCGCGAACTCCAGGATGCAGGAGGAGATGCCCTTCATCAGCACGCTCCGCAGCATCTTGACGGCAGAGGCGGCGCCGACGTCGCCTGGCTCGATGCCGATATTCATGCCGGCGGCGTTGGCGAGAGCGGCGAAGCGCTCGGCCGCCGGCCCGGCGGTCAGGATCGGCGTCTTGTGCCTGGTCGGCGGCACGTCGGCCATGACGGCGCCGTCGACCATATCGGCGGCTGAATCTTTCAAAATGTCGCGGATGCGCTGCTTGGCGCCCGGCCCGGCCGAATTGAAATCGATATAGATCTGGCCCTGGACGAGGGATTCGCAGGCGAGCGTCGCCGCGGCATACATCGCCGCCGAATCCACCAGGGAGAAGATCGCGTCGGCGCCGGCGATGCAGTCCGGATAATCCTTCGCCAGGATGACGCCATGGGTCGCCGCATGGGCCTGCATGCGGGCGAAACTGGCGGGATCGTCGAACTTGATGTCGTAGGCGCGGACGGTCGCCCCGTCGCTCCTGAGGCCGGCCGCCATGTTCGAGCCAGCTTCGCCGTAGCCGATAATCGCGAATGTCGTCATGAGTTGCTCCAAGGATGAAGCGGCAAGCCTACACGCGGCGCCCCGATTGCGGGAAGAGGCCGGCTCGGCGATGATTGCGCCGAAGAAGCGGCAGATAAGCCGCACGCGACACGCATTTGCGAGGAGACGCCCCCATGCCCGACGGCATCGCCCCCCAATCGACAGCCGGCCTGATCGAAGCGCTTGGCCCCGGCGGCTGGATCGACGGCGCATCGGACGACGCCGCCCCCTTCCTCACCGACTGGAGCGGCCAATATACGGGCAAGGCCGTCGGCGTCGCGCGGCCGAAGGATGTGGCGGGCGTGCAGGCGGTGATGCGCTACGCCAAGGCGGCCGGCCTCGGCGTCGTGCCCCAGGGCGGGCATACAGGCCTGGTCGGCGGCGGCACGCCCTTCGCCAATGGCGGCGTCATCGTCCTCAGCTTGAAGCGCATGAACCGGGTCCGCTCGGTCGATCCCGCGAATTACACCATGATCGTCGAGGCTGGCCTCATCCTGGTCGAGGCGCAGCAGGCGGCGGCCGAGCACAACCGCTTCTTCCCCCTGTCGCTCGGAGCGGAGGGCAGTTGCACGATCGGCGGCAATCTCTCGACCAATGCCGGCGGCGTGAACGTGCTGCGCTATGGCAACGCCCGCGACATGGTGCTGGGCCTGGAGGTCGTGCTGCCGGACGGCGAGGTCTGGAACGGCCTCCGCACCCTCCGGAAGGACAATACCGGCTATCACCTGAAGCATATGTTCCTGGGGGCCGAGGGCACGCTTGGCGTCATCACCGCCGCCGCGCTCAAGCTCTTCCCCCGGCCGACCGCGACCGCGGCCGCCTGGATCGCGACGCCGTCCATCCCCGATGCCTTGCAGGTGCTGGATATCGTGCGGGCCGAGACCGGCGACGCGGTCGAAACCTCGGAGCTGATCACCCGGGCGCTGGTCGATACGGTCGTCGCCAAGATGGAGGGCGTGCGCGATCCCCTGCCCGACCCGTCGCCCTTCTACATCCTGATGGAGGTGTCGACGACGCGCCGCTCCCAAGGCGGCGAAGCGCCGGCCGATCTTCTGGAAGCAGCGCTTGGCGTCGCCTTCGAGGCCGGGCACGCGACCAATGCCCTGATCGCCCAGTCGGACCAGCAACGAGCCGATTTCTGGAAAATCCGCGAGCAGGCGCCGGAAGCGCTGCAACGCATCGGCCCCCGCATATCCTGGGACGTCACCTTGCCGATCTCGTCCCTGGCAGACTTCTACGCCGCCGCCGAGACGCGGATGGCGGCCGTCGCGCCCCATGTGGCGTTCTATGGCTTCGGGCATATGGGCGACGGCAACTTGCATTATCTGGCGGCGGCGCCGGACATCAAGCAATTGCGCGAATTGCTGGACCGCACCTTGTACGATCTGGTCGCGGAATTCGACGGCTCATTCTCGGCCGAGCACGGCATCGGCCAGAAACGGACGGACGAACTCGCCCGCTACAAGTCGCCGGTTGAGTACAAGATGATGCAGGCCTTGAAGAACACTCTCGACCCCGATGGCCGCATGAACCCCGGCAAGGTGGTTCAGGCCTGATCGTCCGCCGGGCCGTCGGAATTATCGGCACCATCGGGCGGCAGCGCGGCGCCGTCGACAATCCGGCGAAGCTTCGCCTGCTCCGCCGCTTCGCGGGTCTTCTCCGCCTTGCTGCGCCCGAACTTCGCCCGGTTCGCCGCCGCCTTGGCGGGCTTCGCCGCCTTGGCCGCCGCTTTCCGGGCCTTGTTCAGATTGACGATATCCGCCATCGCGCGCCTCGCCCTTGGCCGGTTAACTGTTGATCAGGCCGCCATCGACGTTGAAGCCCTGGCCCGTGATATTGCGCGCGCCGGGGGACGCCAGAAAGACCGCCATCGCCGCGACATCCTCCGGATCGTTGCCGCGCCGGATCGGGATCGACTTCTCCGCTTCCTGCTTCATCTGCTCGATGGTGACGCCGCGTTCCGCCGCCCGGTCCCGCAGGAGGTTCGAGACGATTTCGGTATAGGTGACGCCCGGGCAGATCGCGTTGACATTGATGTTGAAGCGCCCGAGCTGATGCGCGGCCAGATAGGTCATCGCCAGCACCGCGCCCTTGGTCCCCGCATAGGCGGCGTTCGAGGAGCTTTGGTAGCCCCGGCCCGCGACCGACGCGATATTGATGATCCGGCCGCTGCCCTGCGCCTTCATGCGCTTCGCAGCGCCCTGCATGCAGAAGAACACGCCCTTGGCGTTGACGCGGAACATCCGGTCCCAGTCGGCCTCGGTCAGGTCGAGGATGAAAGCATGGCGGGTGACGCCGGCATTATTGACGATGACGTCGATGCCGCCCATGGCGCTCGCCGCCTGCTCCAGCATCGCGTCGATCGCGGCTAGGTCGCCGCAATCCGCCTGGATGGCGTCGGCGGCGGCGCCGTGGCCGCGACAGGTCTCCGCGACGGCTTCGGCCGCGGCGCCGTTGATATCCACGACCGTGACGGCGGCCCCGGCTTCAGCATATGCGACCGCAATCGCCGCGCCGATGCCGCCGCCGGCGCCGGTCACGACCGTCTTCAATCCATCCAGTTGACCCATGGCGCTTCCCCCTGTTCCTCTTTATGGCTGGCGATGCGGCCGCATCAGCGCGGCGGCGTCGCCAGCGGCGTTGTCGCAAACATGTCGGCCGCGAGCGCGCTTCGCAGCAGGTCCAGATCGATCCCCCGCGCCGCCGCGTCGGGCGCGACTTCAGCGATCACCGCATCGACCGACCCAAGCGCCTTCAAGGCTTTGTAACGATCCTCGCGCGGCTTGCCCAAGGCTTCGCCCAGAAGCGACATGACGTTCATGACCTCGAACGGCTGGCCGTCGTCATAGAGGCAAAGCTCCCGGTGGCACGCATGGTAGACGGTCGCCAGGACATCGACTTGAGCCGCCGCCGCGCCTTCGAGAAGGGCGGCGCGCTGGGTCGAGCGGAAGCCGGTTAGCACCGCCAGGGTGTTCTCCATGACGCCCGCGGGACGGACATCCAGATCGACCAGCATGACGCCCGGAATGGCGCCAAGGATCGTCCTGACCGCAGCCATCGCGCCGGGGATCGCGGGCCGCTCGATCAACGCGACCCGGCGCGGCCGGATCGGCTGCAGGCTGGGGCGCAAGGCTTCGATCCGAGAGGCCAGAAAGCCGAAGAACGGGTTCATGTCGAACGGCGTCTCGCCCTTGACCGCCCGCCAGTTGCCAAGCGCCAGATCGCCGATCTGGATCTGGCAACTCGGGCACCAGGACAGCGTTTCCCTGGCGGCGCTCGCGGCGAGCTTTTCGACCGTGCCGAAAGCCTGGCGGCCGGACACCTTGGCGTCGCCCTGGTTGAAGGCATAGACGCCGCAACACATGCCCGGCCCGCCCATGACGTTCGCCGTCACGCCGACGGCGTCAAGCGCATCCAGGGCCGTCAGCACGATATGCGGCGTCTTCCAGACATTGCAGCCCGTGTAGAACGTGACCTCCGCTGGCGCAGCGGCCGAAGCCGAAGCCGCGACAGGCCGGCCGTCGCCGAGACGCTTGAGATCATCGGGATCGGTCAGGAGGCCGCCGATGGCCCGCACGCTCGCGGCCATCGCGTTATAGGTCTTGACGGATCGCTGCTTGATCTCGCGCGGGTCGCCGGTCCGGGCTTGCTGGGCGATCTTGCCCATGCGCTGCATGAACCGCACGTCCAGGCCTTCCGGGCAGGCGTCCCGGCAGTAGTTCGAGCCGCAACAGGCCGCGGTCCAGGCCGCGCTTGCCGGCGTCGGCGCGCCGCCTTTCAGCAACGCGATCAAACCGCCGACCGCAGCCGTCCGCGCCGCCGGCTCAAGCCCGGCCGGCGCCGGCATCGGGCAGGCATCGAAGCAGGCGCCGCATTCGGTGCAGGCGTCTACCGCCGCACGGACGCGCGCTTCGGCGCCTTCAAGATAGTCGATACCGCGATCCGCCATTGGGGCCTGCTCCTGAAGTCAGAGGGGAATGGGCGTCGGCAAGGGTTTGCCTGCGAAGTGACAGTCCAGGTTCTCGACGACGAGGTCGGCCATCGCATTGCGCGTCGCGACCGTGGCGCTCGCCTGATGCGGCTGGAGGATGACATTATCGAGCGCGAACAACTCGCTCGGGACCCTGGGTTCATTCTCGAAGACATCGAGCGCGGCGCCCCAAATGCGGCGGGTCATCAGGGCTTCGACGAGCGCGCGCTCATCGACGACCGTGCCGCGCGCGACGTTGACCAGCCACCCCTCCGGCCCAAGCGCTTCCAGGACCTTGCGGTTGACCAGATGGCGCGTCGCCGGACCGCCCGGACAGCACAGCACCAGGCCGTCGACATTCGCCGCCAGATGCTCCAGGTCGGGATCGTAGGGATAGGGCGCATCCGGCTTCGGCCGGGGGCCATGCCAGGAGACGATGGCCCCAAGCGCCTGCAGCCGTTCCGCCGTCGCCCGGCCGATCCGGCCGAGACCGACGACGCCCACCGGCCGCCCGACGATCGTCCGGTTCAGCTTCATGTCGCCCTTGACCCAGCGGCCTTCGCGGACATAGGCGTCCGCCTTCGGGATCTCCCGCGTCAGCGCCAGCGCCAGGCCGACGCCGAGATTGGCGACCTCCTCGCTCAGCACATCCGGCGTATTCGTGACCGGAATGCCTTTGAACGCCGCATGTTTGACGTCGACGCCGTCATAGCCGACGCCCAGCACCGCGATGACCTCAAGGTTCGGCAGCGCATCGATCAAGGCGGCGTCGGCGCCGCCATGGCCCAGCGTCATCATTCCCCGCACGCTCGATCCATGCTCCGCCAGAAAGGCCGCCCGGTCCGGCGCCTCCCACAGCCGCAGCACCCGGTAACGGTCGCCCAGCCCTTGGGCGACCCGGGGCGGCATCGGCAGAACCTGCAAGATCTCGGGATTTTCGGCCATGGGGCGCGGTCCTTTCCGCTCAGACGATCGACGCGATTTCGTCGAAGCTGAACTTGTAACCGCGGGGCTTCACGGTCGCGGGGTCGCCATAGCCGATGTTGACCAGGAAATTCGCCTTGTACGACGTGCCCTTGAAGAAGTCCGCATCGACCTTGCCAGCGTCGAAGCCGGACATCGGGCCGCAATCCAGGCCAAGCGCCCGCGCCGCCAGGATCAGGTAAGCGCCCATCAGCGAACCGTTGCGGAAGCTCGCCTGCTCCGCCATCGCAGCGCTCTTTTCGAACATGGTTTTCATGTCGCCGTGCGGAAACAGCTTGTCCATGTGGCGCCAGAATTCCGGATCGTAGCCGACGATAACCGTGACCGGGGCGGCCATGGTCTTGTCGACATTGCCCGACGACAGACATGGCTTCAACCGCGCCTTGGCCTCGGCGGATTGCACGAAGACGAACCGCGCCGGGGAGCTGTTGGCGCTGGTCGGCGGCAACAGCGCCAACTGGATCAAGCGATGCAGCAGCGCCGTCGGAACCGGCTTCGCCTGCCAGCCATAGCAGGTGCGGGCATCGTGAAACAGCAGGTCCAGACCATCGTCGCCAAGGGCGGCGACCCGGGCCTTCATGGCGACGAAAGCAGCCTCGGCTGCGGCTTTATCAGCGGTCATGTGATATCGGTCCATTCTATCGGGCAGGGATGAGCGGCCCACAATACGCTGAGATGCCCGTCGGAGAAACTGGCGCCGCAATTCACTTCCTTGTAATACTTCGAGTTGACGCGATTTCGGCATCGCATGGGCGGGGGTCTGACAGAACCGATGGAATATTTTCTGCAGCAACTGATCAACGGGGTGACGCTCGGCTCCATCTACGGCCTGATCGCGATCGGCTATACGATGGTCTACGGCATCATCGGCATGATCAATTTCGCCCATGGCGACATCTTCATGATCGGCGCTTTTTCCGGTCTGATCGTGATTGTCGGCCTGGGCGCCCTGGGTCTTGGCTCGGCCGGCGGCTTGATCGTCGTCGCCATCATCGGCGCGATGATCGTCGCAGCCGCCTATGGCTGGGCGCTGGAGCGGATCGCCTATCGGCCGCTCCGCGGCTCCTTCCGATTGGCGGCCCTGATTTCCGCGATCGGCATGTCGATTTTGCTGCAAAACTACGTACAGCTCGCCCAGGGCGCGCGGGTGAAGCCGTTGCAGCCGATGATCGAAGGCGGGTTCGTGCTGATGCAGAAGGGCGATTTCACGGTCAACCTCTCCTATCTGCAGATCATCATCGTCGGGACCACGATCGCGCTGATGACCGGGTTCTCGCTCCTGATCGCCAAAACCTCGATCGGCCGCTCCCAGCGCGCCTGCGAGCAGGACATGAAGATGGCGGCGCTCCTCGGCCTCGACGTCAACCGCACGATTTCCCTGACGTTCATGATGGGCGCGGCGCTCGCCGCGGTCGCGGGGATGATGTTCCTGATCTACTACGGCGTGATCGACTTCTTCATCGGCTTCCTGGTCGGCATCAAGGCCTTTACGGCGGCGGTTCTGGGCGGGATCGGCTCCTTGCCCGGCGCCATGCTCGGCGGCCTCCTCATCGGCCTGATCGAAACCTTCTGGTCGGGCTATTTCACGGTCGAGTACAAGGATGTCGCGGCGTTCGCGATCCTCGTGCTGGTCCTGATCTTCCGCCCGACCGGCCTGCTCGGCCGCCCCGAAGTCGAGAAGGTCTAGGGCATGGCGGAGATCGACTACATCGCCCAGGCGAAGGAATCCGCCATCGCCGCGCTCGTTGGGCTGGCGCTGACGGTGCCGATCGTCGGCCTGCGCACCGATTCCAGCGGGCCTGACGGCATGACGATCGATGTTCGCATGCTTGACGCCGTCCTGCTCGCCATCGGCATTGGCGTCGGCCATTTCATGGTCAACCTGGCCCGCGGCCTCCTTCAGCAGCGCCGACGCGCCGCCAAACCCGCAATAGCGCGCGCCGCCAATTTGAAGTCGGTCGCCTATTTTCTGGGCGCGGGCGCGCTCGTGTTCGGACTGGTTCTGCCCGGCCTCCCTTTCGCCGACCGTTATGTGATGGATGTCGGGACGCTTGTCCTGACTTACGTGATGCTGGGATGGGGCCTGAATATCGTCGTCGGCCTCGCCGGCCTGCTCGACCTCGGCTATGTCGCCTTCTATGCGGTGGGCGCGTATTCCTATGCGCTGATCGCGTCGCATTTCGGCTGGTCGTTCTGGGTCTGCCTGCCGCTGGCCGGCGCTTTCGCCGCATTTTTCGGCATTATCCTGGGGTTCCCGGTCCTGCGCCTGCGCGGCGACTATCTGGCGATCGTGACGCTGGGTTTCGGCGAAATAATCCGCGTTATCCTGCTGAACTGGTACGATTTTACCGGCGGCCCCGATGGCATGTCCCGCATCCCCCGCCCGGACTTCTTCGGCCTGCCGTTCGCCCGGTCCAGCCCGGATGGGGCCACATTCCATGAGTTTTTCGGCCTCGAATTTTCCTCGATGCACCGGATCATTTTCCTCTACTACCTGATCTTCGCCCTGGCGCTGCTGACCAATGTCTTCACGCTGCGCATCCGACGGCTGCCGGTCGGGCGCGCCTGGGAAGCCCTGCGGGAGGATGAAATCGCTTGCCGGTCGCTCGGCGTGAACCCGACCAACACCAAGCTGACGGCCTTCGCCATCGGCGCGATGTTCGGCGGCTTCGCCGGGGCCTTCTTCGCGACGCGGCAAGGCTTCATCAGTCCGGAAAGCTTCACGTTCATCGAGTCCGCCGTCATCCTGGCGATTGTCGTGCTGGGCGGCATGGGCAGCCAGATCGGCGTCGTCCTGGCGGCGATCCTGTTGATCGGCGGCACCGAAATCTTCCGCGATCTTGCGGAATACCGCATGCTGGCGTTCGGCGCGGCCATGGTCGCAATCATGGTCTGGAAGCCGCGCGGCCTGCTCTCGAACCGCGAGCCGACAGTCAGGCTCGGCCCCAAACCGGGAGCCGGTTCATGACGGCGCCCCTGCTCGCGGTCGACCGCCTGACCATGCGCTTCGGCGGCCTCGTCGCCATCGACGCGGTCTCCTTCCATGCCGAAAATCAGAAGATCACCTCGATCATCGGACCGAACGGCGCCGGCAAGACGACCGTCTTCAACTGCCTGACGGGCTTTTACAAACCCACATCCGGCCGGCTTCTGCTGACGACCCCCAAAGGCGAGTTCCATCTGGAGCGCATGGAGGATTTTCGGATCAACCAGCGCGCCGGCGTCGCGCGGACCTTCCAGAACATTCGGCTGTTTCCCGCCATGTCGGTCCTGGAGAACCTGATGGTCGCCCAGCATAACAAGCTGATGCGGGCGTCGGTCTGGTCGCTCGCGGGCTTGCTGGGCCTTGGCGCCTATCGCCGAGCGGAGCGCGACGCCGTCGAACTTGGCCGCTATTGGCTGGAACGCATCGACCTGATCGACCGCGCCGACAAGCCAGCCGGCGACCTGCCCTACGGCGACCAGCGCCGCCTGGAGATCGCGCGCGCCATGTGCAGCGAGCCCCGGTTGCTCTGCCTGGATGAACCGGCGGCGGGATTGAACCCCCGGGAGACGCTGCTGCTGAACGACCTGCTGCGCTTCATCCGCGACGAACACAACGCGGGCGTGCTGCTGATCGAGCACGATATGAGCATGGTCATGGAAATTTCCGACCATATCGTGGTGCTGGACTATGGCCGCAAGATCGCTGAGGGCGATCCCGAGGCGGTGCGCAATAACCCGGCCGTGATCCGCGCCTATCTCGGCGAAGACGAGGAGGAAAGCGCATGACTGTGCTGCTCGACCTCGAAGGCGTCGCTGCCTATTACGGCGCGATCCAGGCCCTTAACGGCATCGATATTCAAGTCATGGAAGGCGAGATCGTGACCCTGATCGGCGCGAACGGCGCCGGCAAGTCCACGACCCTGATGACGATCTGCGGCTCGCCCCAGGCCCGAAGCGGGCGCATCATGTATGCGGGCGAAGACATCACCAACCGCCCGACCCACCAGATCATGCGCATGGGCATCAGCCAGTCCCCGGAAGGCCGTCGGATTTTCCCCCGCATGACGGTGCTGGAAAACCTGCAGATGGGCGCGGCGTTCGGCGACCCGGCCCATTTCGATGCCGACCTGGAGGAAGTGTTCTCGCTGTTCCCGCGCTTGAAGGAACGGATCGCCCAGCGCGGCGGCACGCTTTCCGGCGGCGAACAGCAGATGCTCGCCATCGGCCGCGCTCTGATGAGCCGCCCGCGCCTGCTGCTGCTCGACGAGCCTTCGCTTGGCATCGCGCCGATGCTGGTCCGGCAGATTTTCGCCGCGATCAAGGAAATCAACGCCGCCAAGGGCGTGACCATCCTGCTGGTCGAGCAGAATGCGTTCCATGCGCTCCGGCTCGCGCACCGGGGCTATGTCCTGGTCAATGGCGCGATCCAGATGTCGGGCACGGGAAGCGAACTGCTCGCGCGGCCGGAAATCCGGGCCGCATATCTGGAAGGGGGCGCCGTATGATGGGCATCTTCCTCGGCGAGGACCCGCTGGTCCTGATCGTCCTGACGGGCATCTTCGGCGGCGGCGCCGCCTGGATGTCGGGGCGCGGCGTCGCTGAAACCTGGCGTCCGCTGCATTTCGCCGTGTTGGCGGGGTTCGGGCTGGCGCTGATGACCCGGTTCCTGACCTACGGCCTGTTCGACGGCGCGCTGCTCTCGCTGACGGGCTATCTCCGGGACGGCATATTGCTGGCGGGGATCGCGGCCGTCGCCTGGCGGATGCGCCTCGCGGCTAAGATGGTCGCGCAATATCCCTGGCTCTACCGGTCGGCTGGCCCCTTCTCCTGGACGACGCGCGACTGACCGGCCGACCCTGCTTTCCCCATCCGCCGCAATTCGTCGGTTGAGGGCTGGCTTAAGCCAGCGTACAACTGCGTTCAAGCGTCGATGCCGTCCATCCTGGACGGACATCGGGGCGGACCACCAATAGGGGAGTCCTATGTATGCTTAGGAAGTCACTTCTTGCGGCGACGGTTTTTGCCGCAGCCGGGCTGAGCGGGTTTGCCGCGTCGGCCGATATCACGATCGCCACCGCCGGTCCGATGACCGGGCAATATGCCAGCTTCGGGCAGCAGATGAAGGCGGGCGCCGAACAGGCCGTCGCCGACATCAATGCCGCGGGCGGCGTCAACGGCCAGATGCTGCAACTGGAAATCGGCGATGACGTTTGCGATCCGAAGCAAGCTGTCGCCGTCGCCAATGGCTTCGTCGGCAAGGGCGTCGTCTTTGTCGCCGGCCATTTCTGCTCCGGCAGCTCGATCCCGTCCTCGGCCGTCTACACCGAGGAAGGCATCCTGCAGATTTCGCCGGCCTCGACGAACCCGAAGCTGACCGACGAAGGCGGCCCGAACGTCTTCCGCGTCTGCGGTCGTGACGACCAGCAAGGCCTCGTCGCTGGCGGCTATCTCGCCAAAATGCATGGCGGCGACAATATCGCGATCATCCACGACAAGACCGCCTACGGCAAAGGCCTGGCCGACGCGACGCGCGACGCGATGAACGCTGCCGGCAAGAAGGAAGCTGTATACGAAGCGTATACCGCGGGCGAAAAGGACTATTCCGCCCTCGTCACCAAGCTGAAGCAGGCCAGCATCGACGTGCTTTATGTCGGCGGCTACCACACTGAAGCCGGCCTCATGGTCCGCCAGATGCGCGACCAGGGCATGAAGACGCTGCTCGTCTCCGGCGACGCGCTTGTCACCAAGGAGTATTGGGACATCACCGGCGACGCCGGCGAAGGCACCCTGATGACCTTCAGCCCCGACCCGCGCAAGAACCCGCTGGCTGCGCCGCTGGTGAAGCTCTTCCGCGATAAGGGCATCGAGCCGGAAGGCTATGTCCTCTACACCTACGCCGCCGTTCAGGTCTTCGCGCAAGCCGCGACGAAAGCCGGCGCGACGGACATCGACTCGCTGCTGAAGGCGATGAAGGGCACGACCTTCGATACAGTGCTCGGCAAGCTTTCGTTCGATGACAAAGGCGACGTGACGCTTCCGGGCTACGTCTTCTATGTCTGGAGCAAGGGCGATTACGACTACGCGAAGTAAGACCGAACGTCTGCTACGCTATCGCGGCCGGCCAGGCGAACCCTGGCCGGCCGTTGGTATTTCAGGAGGGCGAGAGCCATGCGGTTCAAGGGAAAAACGGTCCTGGTCACCGGCGCCAGCCGCGGCATCGGCGAAGCCATCGCCTGTCAGGCGGCGGCGGAGGGCGCCGATGTCGTGCTGACCGCCCGGTCGGAGACGGCGCTAGCGGACGTGGCCGCGAAAATTCAGGCGGCCGGCGGCGTCGCCCATATCGCGCCTGCCGACGCTGCCGACCCGGCCGCGATCGAAGCTGTCGTCGCCGCGGCGGACAAACGCTTCGGGCGCCTCGATGTCCTGATCAACAATGCCGGGACGATCGATCCAATCGCCCGGGTCGCCAGCGCCGAGGCTGAGGCCTGGACGCACGCCATGGCCGTCAACCTGATCGGACCGGCGCTTTTCATCCGCGCCGCGCTGCCGCATCTCCACGCCGGCCACGGCTGCATCGTCAACATGAGCTCCGGCGCCGCCCACCGGCCGCTCGAAGGCTGGTCGGCCTATTGCGCAAGCAAGGCGGCGCTCTGGATGCTGACCCAGTTGCTGCATCTGGAAGAAGGCTACGGGGTCGATGTCTACGCCGTTTCGCCCGGAACGGTCGATACCGAGATGCAGGTCGCGATCCGGGCCTCCGGCGTCAATCCGGTCAGCAAGCTGCCGCGCTCCAGCCTCGCCCCGCCCAGCCTCCCGGCCGCCGGTTGCCTCTGGCTCGCCGCGACCCGCCCCGAGGACCTGAAGGGCCAGGACGTCAATATCCGCACGGCGGAGTTCCTGGAGCGCGCCGGCATCGAAAGCTGAGGCCAATAGGCCGCCCTATTCCGCCGGCGGCTGGGTCAGGTGGCGGTTCAGGTATGACCCATAAAGGCCCTGGAGCTTCTGGGTGACCGGTCCCAGCTGACCGTCGCCCAGGGTTCTGCCGTCGATGACGCCGACGGGCGCGACGCCGGCGAAGGTGCCCGTGACGAACGCTTCATCGGCGCTGTAGACATCGGTCAGGCTGAAGCGCCGCTCCCGCGCCGTGATCCCGGCTTCGTCAGCGATCGCCAGCACGTTGGCGCGCGTGATGCCCGCCAGGCAATAGTCGCCGGTCGAGGTCCAGACCTCGCCCTTCTTCACGATGAAGAAATGCACCGAATTGCAGGTCGCGACAAAGCCGTCAGGGTCCAGCATCAAGGCTTCGTCGGCCCCGGCCTTGTCCGCCTGGATGCAGGCCAGGATGCAATTCAGCTTGGAATGACTGTTGAGCTTGGGGTCCTGCACGTCGGCGGGGCCGCGCCGGACATGCACGGTGAACAGCGTCAACGGGCGGGTCGCGGTCTCCGGCGTCGCCGCCTTCCATTCTGGGATAATGACGATGGTCGGGCCGGAGATCGTGACGCGGGGATGCTGATAGGGCGTTGATTTAACGCCGCGCGTGACCATCAAGCGGATGTGGACGCCGGTCGTCATGGCGTTCGCCGCGCAGGCCCTGAAAATGCGGGCCGCAAGGTCGGCTTTGGTCAGGCCAAGGTCCATATCGATGGCCTTGGCGCCTTCCCAGAGACGGCCCAGATGGGCGCCGAGAAACGCCAGGCCGCCATTGTGCAGCCGGATGCCCTCCCAGACGCCGTCGCCCAGAATGAACCCCGAATCGAACACGGAAACCATCGCCTCAGCCCGGCGCTTCAGGTCTCCGTTGATGTCGATCCAGATATCCGCATTGCGCGGATCGTCGAGATAGTCGTGGGTGCCCATGCCGCTTCCTTTGCTCGATGCGCCACAGAGAGACTATGCGGAACAGGCGAGCGCCGGAAGCGGCTCGGACAATCGATCAGAGCGCCATGTCGCCGGATTCGCCGGTCCGGATCCGAATTGCGCTGGAGACGTCATAGACGAAGATCTTGCCATCCCCGATCTGGCCGGTATGGGCAGACTTCAGGATCGCCTCGACCGCGCCATCGACCTGGGAGTCGGGCACGACGACCTCGATCTTCACTTTTGGCACGAAGCTGACCGTATATTCCGCGCCGCGATAGATCTCGGTGTGGCCGCGTTGGCGTCCGAAACCTTTAACTTCGCTCGCCGTCAGACCGACGACTCCGATGCCGGTCAACGCCTCGCGCACGTCATCCAGCTTGTGCGGCTTGATCAGCGCCATAATGAGTTTCATAGCAAGGTCCTTTCCACGGCCCCGAATTACAGATCGTACCCTCGTTCGCCGTGCGATGGCAGGTCAAGGCCCGTGGTCTCATCCTCCGGCCTGACGCGCAAGCCCGTCACGGCCTTGCAGATCATCACGATGACGAACGTGAACCCAAGCGACCAGAGCACAGTCACGCCGACGCCGATGCCCTGAACGCCCAACTGGTCGAGCCAGTCCTTGCCCTCCGCCTGACCGACGCCGCCAAGCGACACAGCCGCGAGCGGCGCCACCAGGAAGATGCCGAGAATGCCGCCGACGCCGTGCACCGCGAACACATCGAGCGAATCGTCGATGCGCAGCACGTTCTTCACCAGACCGACCGCATAGAAGCAGACGAAGCCGGCGGCGGCGCCGATGATCAGCGCGCCGATCGGACCGACGAACCCGGAGGCTGGCGTGATCGTGGCAAGGCCGGCGATCAGGCCGGTGACCGCGCCGACCAGGCTCGGCTTGCCGAACTTCCGCCATTCGATGCAGGTCCAGACAATGCCGGCGGTCGCGGCGGAGATATGCGTGACGACGATCGCCATGCCCGCGCCGCCATCGGCCGCCAACTGGCTGCCGCCATTGAACCCGAACCAACCGACCCAGAGCATGCACGCGCCCATGGCGGTCATGCCGGGATTGTGCGGCGGCTTCAGATCATGGGGATAGCCCCGTCGCGGCCCCAGCAGCTTCGCCAGAAGCAGGGCCGAGACGCCGGCCGTCGCATGAACGACGATGCCGCCCGCGAAATCGCGCACGCCAAGCTCGCTCATCCAGCCGCCGCCCCAGACCCAGTGACAAACCGGCGCATAGACCAGGATGAGCCAGAGGATGCTGAACAGCATGATCGCTGAAAACTTCATCCGCTCGGGATAGGCGCCGACGATCAGCGCCGGGGTGATGACGGCGAACGTCATCTGGAACATCGCGAAGACGATCTCCGGGATTGCGCCCGAAGTCGCCTCCCGGTCGACGCCGGCGAAGAAAGCTTTGCCGAGATCGCCGACCCAGCCGCCAATGCTGTCGCCAAACGCCAGGGAATAGCCCACTGCCAGCCAGACGATCGACCCGACGCAGGCGATCGCGACGCACTGCATGATCACCGATAACACCGACCCGGCGCGCACGAGGCCGGCGTAGAACAACGCCAGCCCTGGCAAGGTCATGAACAGAACCAGCGCCGTCGCGACGATGATCCATGCCGTATCGCCGCTATTGATCGCCTGCGCGCTCTCCTGCGCGCTTGCCGGCGCCGCCGCCATCGCGCCGGCGAACGCAGCCCCCACGGCCGCCAATATTCTCGATCGCATGCCCTTGCTCCCCGAATTCCGACTTATTGCAGTCAAGCTGCAAGCGAAATGATCATGGAGCAAGCATTTTCGGCGCCGAAAATCCGGAGTCGACGCGATTGCTCGAAAAATCGGCGCCTTGCATAAATTTTCTCCGGCTGATGACTAATTCCTATGCACAAAAACATTCATTGGCTCATCGGCATACTGGAAATCCCGGTCCAGCCGGCGCCCCATCGCCCAAGCATAAGGCGCCGCTTCCGCGATCAGCCCGAACAAGCTGGCGTCGAGCGGGAAGCCAGCCGCCGCCGCGATCGCTTCGATACGGCGCGACTCGGCTGGGGACACCGTCACCTCCGGCGCCGGCATTGACGGCGCGGGTTCGCTCGGCCGCGGTCCCGGCGCGATCTCGGGCCGGCGCTGGCGCTCCGCTATCGAGGCTTCGAGGGCATGGCCGACGGCAAGCACGCGAGCATCGTCGAACGGGCGGCCGACGATCTGCACCCCGAGCGGCAAGCCCGCCGGCGAGAAGCCCGAACAGATGCTGAGCGCCGGGCCGGCGGTGACGTCGAACGGCGTCAGAATGCTGGGCTTGGTCCAGAAGGTCTTGGTGCGGTGGGCATCCAGGCGCGGCGCCGGGCCGACGGCGCTGGGCGCGAGCAAGACATCGAACCGCTCGTATGTCGGCCGCATCCCGGCCAGGAGCTGGCGGCGCCGGCGCTGCGCCGCGACATAGTCCTGGCCCGTGAACAGCAAGGCCCCCAGGCTGCGCGCCAGGAAATCCTGGCCGAAGTCATGGGGCCGGGTCATGAGATTGCGGCGATGAACGTTGAAAAGCTCCGATTCGGCGATGACGATCTTGACGTCATACCAGTCCTGCACCGGCGCGATGCGCGCGACCTCCACCGTCGCGCCCAGACTGCCGAGCGCTTCCGCCGCCCGCTCGGTCGCGGCGACGGTTTCCGGAGCGACCGTCAGATCCTCCTCCCAAAAATGCCGAAGCAGCCCGACCCGAAGTCCCTTCAGCGATCGCCCAAGGCCGGCCGCAGCCATCGGCGGCGCGGCATGGGCGCTCGCCGGATCGACGGCGCAAGGCCCCGCCAGCGCGTCCAGCATCAAGGCGCAATCGGCCGCCGTCCAGGCGAGCGGTCCGCAATGGTCGAAGGTGAAGGAATTCGGGATCACCCCTGCCCGGCTGACCAGGCCATAGGTCGGCATGAACCCAGCGACGCCTGAAAATGCCGCCGGCCCCCGGATCGAGCCGCCGGTATCGGACCCCATGGCCGCGCCGACATATCCGGCCGCAACCGCGGCGCCGGATCCGCTCGAGGAACCGCCGGTAAAATGCTCCCGGTTCCAGGGATTGCGCGCGGGCGGCCACGGCAGGTCGAAACTCGGTCCGCCGTGGGCGAACTCGTGGGTCGTCAGCTTGGCGATGGGGATCGCCCCGCCCGCCCGCAGCTTGGCGACCGACACGGCGTCCGCCTTCGGCACGCGGTCGATCGCGGTCTTCGAGCCGCCGGCCGTCAGAACGCCGGCGACATCGAAAATATCCTTCAGCCCGACCGGCAGCCCGTGCAGGGGCCCAAGCGAGCGGCCCGCGGCGATTTCGGTTTCGGCGACCGCCGCCGCCGCGCGCGCCGCATCGGCCATCGGCGTCACGACAGCGTCCAGCAAGCCGTCCAGCGATTCGATCCGCGTCAGCGCGGCGGCGATAATCTCGACAGGCGAAAGTCTGCCCGACTGCGCTTCCAGCGATTGCTCCGCCAGTGAAAGTCGCCATATTTCGGTCATCCGAATTGATCCTTTTGTGACAGGCGAGCAAATTTTGCCTGAAGCGCTTGCATTATTCGAGAGCTCCCGACATTCTGCTAACGAACGCTTAACCGGCGTTTTAGCTGCCGTTCTGGATCGCAGCAGTTAGGTGCGGTCCGGGCCGTCGGCTAAGGTGACCAAGCAGGTCGTCTTTGACCAGCTTGTGCGGCCACCATGGCGCCGTGCATCAGGTAGATGCGCGAGGAATAGCGCGCTTCGACTGCTCATGCGGCCGAAGCGCCAGCCGGCCGCAAAAGTTGGGGGATTGGGAGGCCGGGCGGGATTGCGCAAATCCGCCCGGCGCCAATCTCTCCCAAACTCTTCTCCAAGCCTCTACCGATGATCCTTTCCTGCAGAACCGGCATTCGCGGTGATCCTTTTCATGCCGCGAATTCCGCCCGAATTTTGGCGCTGTCCGCCCCGATGGCCGGCGGCGGCCCGAAGGCGAGCGCCTCGCCATCCGTCCGGACTGGCGGCGCCGGCATCGATACAGGGCCAGCCACCGTATCGACCGATACCCGCCGCAGCGCCGGGTGATCGATCAGATCGTCGACCTCATTGACGCTGGCATAGGCCAGGTCCGCCTGCCGCAGGCGCTCTTGCAGCTTCGCTTGATCCAGCCCGGCGAAGACCGCATCCATTTCGCCCTCGACATAAACGCGATGCTCCATGCGCTTGCGATTGGGCTGGCAGCGCGGGTCCGTCTTCATGTCGGGCCGCTCGAGCACCACCTCGGCGAAACGGCCCCACTCCCGTTCGTTCTGGATAGCGATCATCGTCATGCGGCCGTCCCCGGTGGCGTAAGCGCCATAGGGCACCAGCGCATTGTGGCGCATTCCGGTGCGCGGCCAGTCGCGCCCGCCATATTGCTTGAACATCACCGGCGCGGCCATCAGATCGGCCATCGCATCGAACATCGCAACCTGAATGCCGGCGCCCTTGCCGGTCTTCTCCCGGGCGTAGAGCGCCTGCAGCACACCTGTCAGCCCATTGACGCCCGTCGTCAGGTCGCACATCGAAACGCCGACGCGGGAGGGTTCCGCCGCCGAGCCCGTCACCGCCATGACGCCGCTTTCGGCCTGGACCAGCAGGTCATAGGCCTTCGCCACGTCGAAGGGCGGCGGCGCGTCGCCATAGCCTGAAATATCGACCGTGATCAGCCGCGGATACTGCGCGCGGAGCGCGGCCGAGCCGAAGCCCGCCCGCTCCGTGGCGCCCGGCGCCAGGTTCTGCACCCAGACGTCGGCTTTCGCCAACAGGCGGCGCAGCAAGGCCTGATCGTCGGGGTTCTTGATATCGATGACCAGCGATTCCTTGCCGCGGTTCAGCCAGACGAAGAACGACGACTGGCCATGGGCCGTATCGTCATAGCCGCGCGCAAAATCGCCCTCGGCTCGCTCCAGCTTGATCACCCGCGCGCCGGCGTCGGCCATCCGGCAGGTCAGGAACGGCGCTGCGACAGCTTGCTCCAGGCTGACGACGAGCACCCCATCCAATGCGTTCGACATGGCGCTAGTAGGACCTGGGCATGCCGAGCACATGCTCTCCGACAAAGCCGAGAATGAGGTTGGAAGAGATCGGCGCCGTCCGGAAGATCCGGCATTCCCGGAATTTCCGCTCAATGTCGTATTCCTCGGCGAAGGCGAAGCCGCCGAAGGTCTGCATGGCGCAGTCGGCCGCTTTCCAGACTGCCTCGCCGGAGAGATATTTCGCCAGATTGGCCTGCTCGCCGCAAGGCAAGCCCGCCTCGAACATCGCCGCCGCCTTCTGCGCCATCAGCTTGGCCGCCGAGTAATGGGCATAAGACTCCGCGATCGGGAACTGAATGCCCTGGTTCGCGCCGATCGGCCGGCCGAACACGACCCGCTCCTTCGCGTAGGTCGATGCCTTCTCGATGAACCACTGGCAGTCGCCGAGCGCTTCGGAGGCGATCAGGATGCGTTCGGCGTTCATGCCGTCCAGGATGTAGCGGAAGCCTTTGCCTTCCTCGCCGATCAGGCTGGAGGCGGGAATGCGCATGTTGTCGTAGAAAATCTCGGTGGTGTTGTGGTTGATCATGGTCCGGATCGGCTTGATCTCCATGCCCTTGCCCTTGACGGCGCGCATGTCGACCAGGAACACCGACAAGCCGTCGGTCCGCTTCGCGACCTTGTCCTTGGCCGTCGTGCGAGCCAGCAGCAGCATGAGGTCGGAATGCTCGGCCCGGCTGGTCCAGACCTTCTGGCCGTTGACCACATATTCGTCGCCGTCGCGGACGGCGGTCGTCCGCAAGCTGAGGGTATCCGTCCCGCTGGTCGGCTCCGTCACGCCAAAGGCCTGAAGGCGGAGTTCGCCGGTCGCGATCTTGGGCAGATACTCCCGCTTTTGCGCTTCCGATCCGTGCCGCAGCACCGTCCCCATGGTGTACATCTGGGCATGGCACGCGGCGCCGCTGCAGCCGCTTTTATGAATTTCCTCGAGGATCGCCGAACCGGCGGAAATCGGCAGGCCGCTGCCGCCATATTCTTCCGGGATCAGTACGGCGAGATATCCTGCCTCCGTCAGCGCGTTGACGAATTCCGTGGGATAGGCGCGTTCCTGGTCTTTCTTGCGCCAGTACTCGCCCGGAAAACCCTCGCAGAGCTTGCGCACGGCCTCGCGAATTTCCGGGTAGGTTTCGCCAAGGGGCATGCTTGGCATGTCGGCGTGCAAGGGGGCGCTATCGGGCACTGTCTTCAATCTCCTCAGGGGCCTCGGGGGAAGCTGTCCATCAGTTTAGCGCCAATCGCACAGAACCCGGAAGCCCCCGGCCTTGCCTTGCCGCACCTTGCCGTCCTACCTAATCGCCGGTTCCGATGCGGGGAAAGGGTTCGAGCCATGCTCGACGGCAAGCGCGTCCTGTTGATCATCGCGGGCGGCATCGCCGCCTATCGCAGCCTGGAGCTCATTCGCCGTCTCCGGGAGCGCGGCTGCCGCGTGCGCTGCGTGCTGACCAGGGGCGGCGCCCAGTTCGTGACGCCCCTCAGCGTCGCCGCCTTGAGCGAGGAAAAAGTCTATCAGGACCTGTTCTCCCTGACCGACGAAAGCGAGATGGGGCATATCCGGCTGTCGCGCGAGGCGGACATTATCGTCGTCGCGCCCGCGAGCGCCGACCTGATCGCCAAGATGGCCAACGGCCATGCCGACGATCTCGCCTCGACCGCCCTGCTCGCGACCGACAAGCCCGTGCTGATCGCGCCGACGATGAACGTTCAGATGTGGGCGCATCCCGCCGTCCGCCGCAATATCGCGACGCTCGAAAGCTGGGGCGTCCAGCGCGTCGGGCCGGGTTCGGGCGCGCTCGCCTGCGGCGAGACCGGGTCCGGCCGGATGGCGGAGCCGATGGAAATCGTCACGGCGATCGAAACCGTCCTCGCCCAGGCCATGCGCCCGCGCCCGCTTGCCGGGCGCCGCGCCCTGGTGACGAGCGGCCCGACCTGGGAGCCGATCGACCCTGTCCGCTTTATCGCCAACCGATCCTCGGGCAAGCAGGGCCATGCAATTGCGTCGGCGCTCCAGGCGCTCGGCGCGTCCGTGACCCTGGTCTCCGGCCCGACCAACCAGCCGGACCCCGCGGGCGTCGCAGTCGTGAACATCGAAAGCGCGCGCGAGATGCTGGAGGCTTGTCTCGCCGCGCTCCCGGTCGACGTCGCGGTCTTCGCGGCCGCTGTCGCGGATTGGCGCGTCGATGGCGCGTCCGACCAGAAGATCAAGAAAACCGGCGCGCCCCCGGCCCTGCAAATGACCGAGAACCCGGACATTCTGAAGACCATCGCCAATGCCGGCGCAAACCGGCCCCGCCTCGTCGTCGGTTTCGCCGCCGAGACCGAAAGCGTCGAAGCTCATGCCCAGGCGAAACTTGCCCGGAAGGGCTGCGACTGGATCCTGGCGAATGACGTATCGACGGGCACGGGCACTTTCGGCGGCGACGCCAACACCCTCCGCCTGATTACCCATGACGGCGTTGACGCCTGGCCGACGATGACGAAAGTCGCGGCGGCCGCCCGCCTCGCCGACGCCATCGCCGCATCCTTGCCGCCGACCCTCAAGGCCGCCCAATGACCGACGTCCAGATCAAAGCCCTGCCCCATGCCGCAGGCCTGCCCCACTATGCGACGGCTGGCGCCGCCGGCGCCGACCTGACTGCCGCCATTGATGCGGATGTGATCCTCGCCCCCGGCGCTCGCGCCCTCATCCCATGCGGCTTCCAGATGGCGCTGCCGGCCGGGTACGAGGCGCAAATACGCCCACGCTCCGGCCTGGCTCTGAAGAACGGCGTGACCCTTCTGAACGCGCCCGGCACTATCGACGCCGACTACCGGGGCGAGGTCGGCGCGATCCTGATCAATTGCGGCGCAGAGGATTTCTGCATCAGCCGCGGCATGCGGATCGCCCAGATGGTGATCGCGCCAGCGCCCCAGGCCCGTTTCGAAACCGTCGAGACGCTTGACGCGACCGATCGCGGCGCCGGCGGCTTCGGCTCTACCGGCGTCGGCGCATGACCGACGACCTCGACTTCACTGACGGCGAGCTCGAGCGCTATTCCCGGCATATCCTGTTGCCGGAAGTCGGCGCCATCGGCCAGGCGAAGCTGCGCCGGGCGCGCGTCCTGATCGTCGGCGCTGGCGGCCTGGGCGCGCCGCTGATTCTTTACCTTGCGGCGGCGGGGATCGGGCGGATCGGCATCATCGACGACGACCAGGTCGATCTTTCGAACCTGCAGCGGCAGGTGGCCCACACGACGGCGCGCATCGGCGTCAACAAGGCCAGAAGCGCAGCCGAGGCGGCGCTCGCGATCAACCCCGAGATCGCCATCGACGTCATGGAGGAACGGCTGACGGAAGCGTCGGCGGATGCGGTGATCGGGGCCTATGACGTCATTGCCGACGGCACGGACAATTTTGCGACGCGCTACCTGATCAACGACGCCGTCGTCCGGACTGGCAAGATCCTGGTGACGGCGGCGCTGCTCAGGTTCGACGGGCAGATCACGACCGTGAAGCCCGGCGGCCCCTGCTATCGCTGCCTGTTTCCGGAGCCGCCGCCGCCGGGCGCCGTTCCGTCCTGCTCGGAAGCTGGCGTCCTGGGTTCGGTCGCGGGCATTCTCGGGACCATGCAGGCGACGGAAATCATCAAGGAAATCATCGGCGTCGGCGAAAGTCTTTCGGGCCGACTTCTGCTTTTCGACGGTCTCGCCATGAGCCTTCGAGCCATGAAGGCGAAGCAGCGGCCGGGCTGCAAGGCCTGCAGCTAGAGCATCGCGCGTCCAGGTGGACGCGCGATGCTCTAGCTTATTGATAGCGATCAAATTATCCAACCTTAGGCGATTTTGCCTAAAATTGGTTTGATCTAGCAGCGCCTCGCGGCCGCCAGTCCGGCCCAGCGGCCGGTCGCGAGCGCGGCCGTCAGGAGATAGCCGCCCGTCGGCGCATCCCAGTCGAGCATTTCGCCCGCCAGATAGACCGCTGGCGACGCCCGGAGCTCCAGCCCGTCGGTCACGCTCTCCCAGGCGACGCCGCCCGCCGTCGAGATCGCTTCGGCGATCGGGCGGGGGCGAAGCAGCGTGACCGGCAGGGCCTTGATCCGCGCCGCGAGCCGGCCAGCGTCGGCGACATCCGCCGCCGTCGCCCCTTCCCGCAACAGCAGCGCCTTGACGCCGGCAAGGTTCGCCGTCCGCTTCAAATGGGTGGCGAGCGACCGCCGACCCTGGGGCGCCGCGAGCCGGGCGGCAAGCGCCGCCAAGTCGATATCCGGCAGGAGGTCGATCGCCAGGCGAGCCGCGCCGTCGCGGGCGATCGCCTCCCGGATCGGCCCGGATAGCGCATAGACCGGGCCGCCTTCCAGGCCGTGATCGGTCACCATGCATTCGCCGGAAGCCATGGCGCCGCCGACCGACAGGGCGACGCCTTTCAGGGGCTGGCCGGCGCCGCGGGCGCGCAGCACGTCGCTCCAGTCCGCCTCGAACCCGCAGTTGGCGGGCTGGAACGGCGCCACCGCGACGCCCCGCGCCGCCAGCCATGCCGCCCAGGCGCCGTCGGAGCCGAGGCGCGGCCAACTGGCGCCGCCGAGCGCCAGAATGGTCGCAGCGGGCTTGACGCTGACCGGGCGGCCCGGCGCCGTGAACATCAGGTTCCCCGCAGCGTCCCATCCGGTCCAGCGATGGCGCACATGCACGCGCAGACCGGCGGCGCGCAATCGCCGGAGCCAGGCGCGGAGCAGCGGCGCCGCTTTCATTTCCTTCGGGAAGACGCGCCCCGAGGTCCCGACGAATGTCTCCGCCCCAAGCGCATCGGCCCAGGCGCGGATCGCTTCCGGCGGAAAGGCCCGGACCATCGGCGCGAGGGCGGCCGCGGCGGCCCCGAAGCGGGCGAGCGCAATCTCCAAAGGCTCCGCATGGGTCAGGTTGAGGCCGCTCTTGCCCGCCATCAGGAACTTTCGGCCAAGCGAGGGCATCGCATCGTAAAGGTCGACAGCGACCCCCTGGCCGAGCAGGGCTTCCGCCGCCATCAACCCGGCAGGCCCGCCGCCGATGACGGCTGCGACGGGCGCCGCGTCCGCGGGCATTGGCTCAGGCCGATACCGGATAGACGCCAGCCGGCAGGTGCTCATAGGGCAGCGCCGAAAGCTCCGCCGGGCCCCAATCCGGCGTGTCGACAATCACGATCTCGGCGCAAAGCGGCTCGTAGATTTCGCGGAAATGGGTTTTCGAGCGCAGCAGGATGATATCGAAATCCGCGGGCGTCATGCCGTCGAACTGCACGAAGCAATCCATGTCGATCGCCGACCACTGAACCGAAATCACCGAGACGATGACACCGCCGACATTCAGAACCGCCGTGGGGCCAAGATCGATCATCATGCCGGTCTTGAGCGGCCCGGTGATCCGGAAGCGCTGTTGGCCCGTGCACAGCACTTTCGCCGGCGCGAGGATCGGCCCGCCTGCCTTCGGGCTGGATTTCCCAAATAGCGGCATCCGCAGTTCGCCGCCGACGCCGACCTTGGTTGCGGCCAGGGCGACGGCGGGATCGAACATGAAAGGCGCGTAGGCCCGCTCGACCTTCTGCTCGATCAGCGCCCTGAGCACATAGGTGCTGTCATTCAGGCGGTCGGCGTGCTCCAGAATGCAGACGGGCTTGTCGCTTGCGGCCGCGACCGCGCGGGCGCGGGCGACGCCATCCGCCACCGTCATGATCAGCTCGCGTTTGAACAGTTGGTCCCGCAGCGTCCAGCAGCGCTTCGCCATGCGCTCGGCCCAGGCGTTGGCCGCGTCGGCATCGCCGTCCGCGACCGCGAGCGCGGTCATCCCGGTATCCGGCGTATCGGCATAGGAGAAGCCGCCGAACAGCGAGCAATCCAGGAGCGGCCCCTTGCCCGACGCCGCTTCCGCTTCGGCGACCAGTTCATCGAGCGGCTGCAGCCGTGTCGCGCTGAATACCGACGGCAGCGCCACGCCGGGCTTCGCCATCGCCATCACCGGACGGATTTCGCCCCGAAGCGCGCGGAGCAGCAGCCGCGCCGCCCGGGCGCCGGTCTCCCACATGTCGGTATGGGGCGAGAAACGGAAGCCGGTGATGATGTCAGCCGCTTCCAGGCTCTCCGGCGCGAGGTTTGCGTGATAGTCCATCGGGCAGGCGATCAGCACATCCGGACCGACGACGGCACGGATAGCCTGAAGCACGCCTGCATCGGCCTTCCGGTTGGTCGGGGTCGCGAGCGCGCCATGCAGATGGATCGCGACCGCGTCTATCGGCCGGTCGAGCGCCTTCAGGCCAGCGACGATTTCGCCGACATACTTGTCGTATGCCGCATCGCTGGCCGACGCGGCGGCGCCGACGCCCGCGTCGACGATGCCGATCAACTCGGCGCCCGCTTCGGCCAACACGTCGATGAGGCCGCCTTGAGGCGTCGCCGTGCCTGCGAAACCGGAGATCACGTCCGCGCCGCGCTTGGCGCTCCGTTCGAACTCCGCTATGTCGGTTGTCGTCGGCAGGAAAGTCACCGATTCCAGCCAGAAGCCCGCGACCGCAATTCGCATGACGCCGTTCCCCCAAAGGTGCGGCCGCCCCAGACCCGCTTTGGAGACCAGCCGATGCACATGATGTTAGACGCCGCCCCGGAGGCCAAGACCTTCGTCACGCACCTGGAGTGCGGTTACACGGGCGAGCGCTTCGAAGCGGACACACTGCATAACCTGTCCTCCGCGGGCAAGCCGTTGCTGGTGCGCTACGATCTGGCGGGCGTCAAGGCCGCCGTCTCGAAGGAGCTCTGGGCGAGCCGGGCGCCGACGCTCTGGCGGTATCGGGAACTGCTGCCGGTCCGCGACGCCGCCAACTGCGTCTCGCTCGGCGAGACCATGACGCCGGTCCTGCCGATGCCGAACCTGGAGAAGGCGAACGGCGCGGCCGGCCTGCTGGTCAAGGACGAAGGCCGCTTGCCGACCGGCTCCTTCAAGGCGCGCGGCCTCGTCATGGCGGTCTCCATGGCGAAGGAGCTTGGCGTCAAGCGCATGGCGATGCCGACCAACGGCAACGCCGGCTCGGCGCTGGCCGCCTACTGCGCCCGCGCCGGCATCGAGGCCTATGTCTTCGCGCCCGAGGACACGCCGGAAGTGAACCTGCGCGAGATCGCCGCGCAGGGCGCCAAGACCTGGCGGGTCAATGGCTACATCGACGATTGCGGCAAGATCGTCGGCGAAGGCAAGGCCGCGATGGACTGGTTCGATACCTCCACCCTGAAGGAGCCCTACCGGATCGAAGGCAAGAAGACGATGGGCCTGGAACTGGCGGAGCAGATGGGCTGGACCCTGCCCGACGTCATTCTGTATCCGACCGGCGGCGGCACCGGCCTGATCGGCATGTGGAAGGCCTTCGACGAACTGGAGGCGATCGGCCTGATCGGCTCGAAGCGCCCGCGCATGGTTGCGGTGCAGGCGACCGGCTGCGCGCCGATGGTCCGCGCCTACGAGGCCGGCGAGCGCCATGCCACGCGCTGGGAAAACGCCCAGACCATCGCCATGGGCATCCGCGTGCCCCAGGCCATCGGCGATTTCCTGATTCTGGACGCGGTGCGCGCCTCGAACGGCTTCGCCATCGCCGTCGACGATGACGTGATTGAGGCCGCGCTCGCCGAGGTCGCGAAAGCCGAGGGCCTGCTGCTCTGCCCCGAGGGCGCTGCGACATACGCAGCCTACAAAGCCGCGCGCGCCGACGGCCGCATCAAGGCGGACGAGACCTGCGTGCTCTACAACTGCGCGACCGGCCTGAAATATCCCCTGCCGGCGATGGACCAGAAGCTCGACCGGCATCAGCCGATCGACTACGCCGCGCTCGCCGCCGCCGGATAGGCGCAGTCCGCCAGGGTTGAGCGGTCAAGCTCAGCCAGGAAAGCCTCACGGGCGGCGGCGAGCCGGCCCTTGAGGCGGCATCCTGCTGTGAGCGTGCAGGCGCCGCCGTCCGCGCGAAAGCATTCGACGAGCGCTTGCCGATCTTCCAGCAGCCGGACGACCGCGCCGATGGAAATCTCCGCAGCCGGCCGGCCAAGCCGAATGCCGCCGCCCGCGCCGCGCTGGCTCGCCAGCAAGCCAGCCGCCGCGAGCGCGCCGACGACCTTCGTCAGGTGATGGCGGGAGACGGCAAACTCGACGGCGATCGCGTCCGTCGTGAAGGCCCGGTCGGGTTCGCCCGCCAGCCGCATCAACAGCCGCAGGCCGAAATCGGTGAAGGCGGTCAGGCGCATTGTTCGTTCCTCGGCGGCATTGCGGCGAATCGGTTGCGGGTGTAAATTAGCATTTGAAATGCCTATTAAGGAAGAGGCGATCATGCCGAACACTGCCCGCCGCGCCGCGATCGTCGCTTCGATCCAGGCCGAAACCGGCATCGACGATGCGATGATCGAGCGACTGGTCCATACGTTCTATGGCGCGATCCGTCAGGACCCGCTGCTCGGGCCCGTGTTCGAAGCGCGCATTGACGACTGGACCGCCCATCTCGGCCGCATGTGCGCGTTCTGGTCGTCGGTGACGCTGATGAGCGGCCAGTATCACGGCCAGCCGATGGCGAAGCACCTCAAGCTGCCGATCGACGCCGAACATTTCGACCGCTGGCTGGCGCTCTTCGAGGCGACCGCCGCCAATGTCTGCCCGCCCGCGGCCGCCGCCAGATTCATCGACCGCGCCCGTCGGATCGCCGAAAGCTTCGAGCTTGGCATCGCCGGCGCTGGCGGGGTCTTTCTGCCGAAGGGAACGCGCTACCGGCGGCCGGATCCCGAGGCTGACAGGCCATGACGCCGCCCGACGACGACGACGCCCCCGCCCAGTTCGCCTCGCCCGCCTGCCTGATGCATGAAGTGGACCCTGCCTACATGGGAAATGCTGGCCCTGCCCTGCCGACGCCCGAAACTCTCGCCCGCCTGGGCGGCGTCCTGCTGCGCGACATCCCGGACGCCGTCATCTTCGCGGACCAGGGCGGCGCGATCGCCTATTGGAACGCCGGCGCCGAGCGGATCTTCGGCTTCACGGCGGCCGAGGCGGTCGGGCAGTCCCTCGACATCATCATCCCGGACCGGCTCCACGCCCGCCATGCCGCCGGGTTCAACCGGATGATGGCGACCGGCCAGGCGACCCATCCGCCCGAAGATATCCTCTCCGTCCCGGCGATGACCAAGTCCGGCGAGACGCTCTCCATCCAGTTCACCGTCGCGCCCGTGACCGACGCCAATGGCGCGTTGACCGGCGTCCTCGCCGTCCTCCGCGACGCCACGGCGACCTTCGCCGAACTCAAGCGCCTCCGCGCCGCCCTTAAATCGCGCGACGCTCGCTGACCCATGGCATTTCCGCTATGATCTGGCGGAAAATCGGGAGGATCGGGCCATGCGTATCGCGCTATTGTCGGAACTCGGGCGGTTCGAACCCCCGTCGGCGGAAGCCGATGGTCAGGGGCTCTGGCTGTCCGCCGCCGACGCCGAGACGGCGACAGGCTGGTCGCTGAAGCCGGAAGGCCTGTGCCGGGGGACAGTATGCATCCCCGCCCCGCCGGCCGACCGGGACGCATATGTTCGCGGCGGCGCGACGAATATCGCGGCCTTTTGGCGCCGAATGGACGCGCCGATCGGCGCCAGCGCCGCGGGCGATATCTGGGCGCTCGGCGAACCCGCCGAGACGCGCGCCGCCGAGCTTGCAAGCCTCGACGCCCCGGACTTCGCCTTGCCCGATATCGACGGGCATGTGCATCGCCTCAGCGACTATCGCGGCCAGAAGGTTTTCCTTGCGACCTGGGCCTCCTGGTGAGGCTGTCGCGCCGATCTGTCCGTGTGGCAGGCCCTGAACGACGATCTCCGAGCCCTGAACTTCAAAGTCCTGGCTGTGGCCCTGGACACGACCGACGCCGCGCGCCCCTGGATTGAAGCCGCCGGCGCCCAGACGACGGCGCTGCTGGATCCAGAGCACCGGTTGGCGGCGCTATATAATTTCGTGAATGTGCCGGAGGCGGCATGGATCGACGAGACCGGGCGCATCGTGCGGCCGCCGGAAACGGCCGGCGCCTACGAAGCTTTCCGCTACCGGGACGCCCGGACCGGCGCGCCCCCGGCCGACGAGGCCGCCAAACGCGACCGCGCGCGCCAAGTCTACTATGACGCGGTCCGGGACTGGGCGCGGCTGGGCGCGGCGAGCCGCTTTGCGATGACGGAAGCTGAGGCGCGCGCCCACATCGCCCGGCCAAGCGCCGCAAGCGCAGAGGCGCATGTGCGCTTCCGGATCGGCGTCGAACTTCTTGCCCAGGGCCGGGAGGCCGAAGCGGCGGAACGCTTCGCCGAAGCCAGTCGCCTGCACCCGGATTCCTGGGCGATCTGGCGCCAGGCGGCTCCGAGGAACGCCCAGGGCTTCGCCGCCGACGACAGCTTCTGGACGCGGGTCGCGGCGCTCGGCGACCGGCGCTACTACCCGCCGCCGCCCATGCCGGGAATGCCGTAACGGCGGCATGTCGCCGCCCCCAAACGCCAACCGGCGCCGCGAGGATTTAACCCCGCGACGCCGGCCGGTCGTCGAAAATCAGGCGGTCGATCAGAAGATGAAGCTGCCGCCATTCAGAACCTCGCCCGCGAGGCCGAGCAGCAAGATATCGTCGCCATTGTCAGAGGGGATGGATATCTTAAGATCGCCGCCGACATCCTGGAACCCAAGGTCGGCGAAGCTCAAACCAAGGCCGGTAAAGCGCATAACGTCCTCGCCGACCGTGAAGTCGACGATGCGGTCGTGCCCGGAGTTCGCCGCGAAGAAAAAAACGTCCGCACCCGCGCCGCCGGTCATCAGGTCGTCGCCGGTTTCGCCGAACAGCCGATCGTTGCCGGCGCCGCCGATCAACGTGTCCTGGCCTTCGCCGCCGAGAAGCGCATCGTCGCCATCGCCGCCGTCGAGGGTATCGTCGCCCTCATCGCCGCGCAGCAGGTCGATGCCGTCGTCGCCGTTCAACGCATCCTGGCCTTGGCCGCCGAAAAGCCGGTCCGAGCCGTCGCCGCCGTTGGCCGTGTCGTCGCCGTCGCCGCCTACGAGGATATCGTCGCCGGCGCCGCCGTCCAGCAGGTCCTGGCCCTGATCGCCACGGATCCGGTCATTGCCGAGGCCGCCGGAAATCTGATCGTCGCCGTCGTCGCCAAGCAGCAGGTCATCGCCGGCGCCGCCGAGCAAGGTATCCTGGCCCGAGCCGGCCCGGAGCACATCCGCGCCCGCGCCGCCCGCCATGATATCGTCGCCGTCGCCGCCGACCATGACGTCATCGCCGTCGCCGCCGTCCATGTCATCCTGGCCGCTGTCGCCGCGCAGCAGATCCTCGCCCGCGCCGCCGGACAGGATGTCATCGCCGTCGCCGCCGAACAGCGCGTCGTCGCCATCATTGCCGATGAGGGTGTCCTGGCTGTTGCCGCCGGCGAAGCGGTCATTCGCCGCGCCGCCAATGGCGAGATCGTCGCCGTCGCCAAGGTTGGCGATCAGCGAGACCGCGGCGTCAGCGCCCAGAAGCTGGTCGTTGTTGTTGCCGCCGAGGAAGCGGACGAACGTCACATTCGTGCTGCTGAGGTCGCCGACCGTGAAGATCGTGTCGCCATTGCCGCCACGGACCAGCACATCCTCGACGCTTGTCATCGTGATCGAGAAGGGAATCAGATTGCTGCGGTCGAAAACCGCCGCGCCGCCCACATCCGTCAACGTGACTTCATCGCCGAGCCCATCATCGAGCGCCACGACCTGTCGATCGAACCCGGAGCCGCCGTGGACCACGTCCGTGCCGTCGCCATTCCGCCAGATGATCACGTCGTTGCCGCCGCCGGCGTCGATCGTGTCGGCGCCTTTGCGCCCGACGATCACGTCATTGCCGACGCCGCCGACAAGGTTGTCATCGCCATTTGTGCCGAAAATGTTCGCCATTGCTTCTGCTCCGCCAAGGATGTGGATCGATCACGCTTTCCGGGTAATACCAATTTGCATTGATCAGAACCCGTGAGCCCATTGCCGACATCCGAT
>CALAHN010000003.1 GCA_937891825.1 uncultured Alphaproteobacteria bacterium | reverse complement strand
CGAACGCTTTGGGAATCCCGAAAATGAGTCTGCCTCACCGCAGGCTGGTATTATTAAGACGGATTATTATCCTTACGGCGGGTCGTATCAAAAATGCAGTCGAGTTTTGACGGCGGATATCCTGGAAAAATTATCAAACAATATATACAATAAAGATAAAGGTCAATTTCAGTAAAAATGATATTTTAATAGATAAGGCTGAATAAAGCCACTAGAGAAATGAAAGATATGCATATTCTATGATAATTAATAAAATAAATAATCTCTGCGTTAGATTTTTAGCATACTTTTCTCCAAACTGTTTTACTCATCGATCCGCGACGTTGCATAGTCCAGTTCGAACCATGCGGGCCGCCCGCCGGGCCAGGGGTCGCCCCACATCTGCTGGCCGCCGTCGATGGTCAGCGTTTCGCCGGTGATGAACTTGCCGGCCGGGGAGGCGAGGTAGACGGCGCCTTCCGCCACGTCCCATTCCTCGCCGGCGCGCAGCATCGGGTTGGATTGCTTGAAGCTTTCGGCGCCTTCCGGCGGATAGCGCCCGAAGGCGGAGCTTTCGCAACAGCCGGGGGCCAGGCAGTTGACCCGGATATTCAGGGGCGCCCACTCGACCGCGACCGATTTCGTGGCGTAGATCACGCCGGCGCGGGCGGCGGCGGTATGGGCCATCTGCGGCATGCCGCGCCAGATGTCCGCGACGATGTTGACGACATTTCCGCCCTCGCCCCGGGCGGTCCAGCGCTGGGCGGCCGCCTGCATCATGTTCCAGGTGCCATTCAGATTGGTGTCGACGACCGCGCGCCACCCGTTCGGCGAAATCTTCAATCCCGCCATCGGAAACTGGCCGCCGGCATTGTTGATCAGGACGTCAAGCCGGCCGTGATCCCGGAAGACGCCGTCCATGAAGCTTTCGACCGCGGGCATGTCGCGGATCGACAGGCTGTGGGCGTCGATCGTATGGCCATGGCGGGCGAAGGCGGCGGTCGCGTCGTCGAGCTTCGCCCGGTCGCGGCCGCAGATCACGATCTTCGCCCCCAGCCGCGCGAACAGGATCGCCATGGCCCGGCCGAGGCCGCTGCCGCCGCCGCTGACGACGACGACCTGCCCCTTGTAGAGTTTGGGCCGGTAGACCGTGTCGCGCGCGAACAGGGCGGCGTCGCTTGCGCCGAAAGTTTCCGTCATGTCTGCCTCTTGGCTTGCGGGTGGCTGGGCTTGAGCGTAAGCGAAGCGCCATGACTTGGTCCATCGTCGCCCGTGACGCCGCGACCGGCGCATTCGGCGTCGCGGTCGCATCGAAAGTGCTGGCTGTCGGCGCCCTCTGCCCGTGGGCGCGGGCGGGCGTCGGCGCGCTGTCGACGCAGTCCTACACCAACCCGCTCTACGGCGCCGACATCCTGGCCGCGCTCGAAGCCGGCGCCGGGATCGAAGCCGCGATCCTCGCCGGGATAGCGGCCGACGAAGGCCGGGACTGGCGGCAGGCGCACGGCGTCGACCGGGCGGGCCGGTCTTTCGCCTATACCGGCGCATCCTGCGTCGAGCTGGCGGGCCACGCGACCGGCGATGGGGCTTCGGTCGCCGGGAACATGCTGGCGGGGCCGGATGTGGTTCCGGCGACGCTGGCGGCCTGGCAAGGCGGCTGGGCGCAGCCTTTCGCGCGGCGCTTGCTGAACGCGCTGATCGCGGGCGATGCCGCCGGCGGCGACAAGCGCGGCAAGCAGTCGGCCGCGCTCCGCGTCGTCGTCGATCAGCCTTATCCCTGGCTCGACCTCAGGATCGACAACGCGGCGGAGCCGGTTCGCGAGCTTGCGGGCCTTCTGGATCTCTTCGATAACGAGCGGGCGCCCTACTACGCGAGCGCGCCGACCCGGCAGGCGCCCGCCGGATATTACTTGCCGGACGATCGGGCGCGGATCGCGCGCGCCTATTTCAAGGCGCGCGGCTTGGGGGGTGAATGACATGCGGGTTGGCGTGATCGGTTTGGGCGCAATGGGCTTGGGGGCGGCGCGCTCCTGCCTGGCGGCGGGGCTGGAGACGGTTGGGTGCGACATCAACCCCGCGGCCAGGGCGGCGTTCCAGGCGGCCGGCGGGGAGGCCGTCGGGGCGCCCGACGCCATGGGCGCGCTGGATGCGGTCCTGGTCCTGGTCGTGAACGCCGCGCAAACCGACGCGGCCCTGTTCGGCGAGGGCGGGCTGGCCGCCGCCTTGCCGAAAGGCGCGGTCGTTCTCGCCAGCGCGACGACGCCGCCCGATTATCCGCCGAAGCTTGCCGAGCGGCTGGCGGCGCTGGGCCTTCTGTTCCTGGACGCGCCGGTATCCGGCGGCGCCGCCAAATCGGCCCTGGGCGAATTGACGATCATGGCGTCGGGTCCGGCGGCGGCCTTCGACAAAGCGGCGCCCTTGCTCGACGCGATCTCCGAGAAAGTCTACCGGATCGGCGATGCGCCGGGCCAGGCGGCCGCGATCAAGATGATCAACCAATTGCTGGCCGGCGTGCATATCGCGGCCATGGCCGAGGCGTTCGCGCTCGCCGCCCGCGCCGGCGCCGACCTCAACACGGTCTATGAGGTGATCTCCAACGCCGCCGGCGGCTCCTGGATGTTCCAGAACCGCGGCCCGAGCATCGTCAGCGGCGACTATGCGCCGAAAAGCGCGGTCGATATCTTCGTGAAGGACCTGGGCATCGTCCTGGATGCGGGGCGGACCTTCACGTTCCCGCTGCCGCTCGCAGCGGCGGCGCATCAGCAGTTCCTGGCGGCGAGCGCCGGCGGTCATGGCCGCGAAAACGATTCCGCCGTCATCAAGGTTTTCCAGAAGCTGACAGGCATCGCATTGCCGGAGCAAGCAGGAGACAAGGCATGAGCGTCGTCCTGGGCTGCATCGCCGACGACTTCACCGGCGCGTCCGACCTTGCGGGCATGCTCGTCCGCCATGGCATGCGCGCGGTCCAGACCATCGGCGTGCCGGAGCAACCGGCGAGCGCGATCGATGCGGACGCCATCGTCGTCGCCCTCAAGTCGCGCACGATCGCGCCCGAGGCCGCCGTCGAGCAATCCCTGGCGGCTTTGGCTTGGCTGCAGGCCGGCGGCGCCACGCGCTTCTATTTCAAATATTGCTCGACCTTCGATTCGACCGACGCCGGCAATATCGGGCCGGTCGCGGAAGCCTTGATGGATGCGCTCGGCGCCGATCAGGCGATCGCCTGCCCGGCCTTTCCCGAGAACGGCCGCACCGTGTTCAAGGGCTACCTCTTCGCGGGCGACGTCCTGCTGAACGAAAGCGGCATGCAGGACCATCCGCTGACGCCGATGACGGACCCCAACCTTGTGCGGGTGTTGCAGCGGCAGTCGAAGCGCGGCGTCGGATTGCTGGATTATCGCGCGATTCGCGGCGGCGCGGACGCCGCGCGCAGCCGATTGGATGCGCTGAAGGCGGAGGGGAAGGGCCTCGTCGTGGCCGATGCGACCGACGCCGACGATCTCCGGACGCTCGCCGCCGCCGCTGTCGGGCAGGTTTTGACGACCGGCGGGTCCGGCCTTGCGGTCGGCATGCCGGCGGCGTTCGCGGCGGCGGGCTTGTTCACGCCGCAGGCCGCGGCGGCGGACCTGCCGGCGGTCGGCGGGTTGAGCGCGGTGATTTCCGGGAGTTGCTCCCGGGCGACGAACGAACAGGTTGCGATCTTCCAGAAGGATCATCCGAGTTTCCAGATCGATCCCATGGCGCTCGCCGAAGGCCGGGACCTGGCGGCGGAAGCCCTGGCCTGGGCAGAGCCGAAGCTCGCGGATAGGCCGGTGCTGATCTATGCGACGGCGGCGCCGGAAGCCGTGCGCGCCGCGCAGGCCGCCATCGGGCGGGAAGCGGCGGGGGCTATGGTCGAAGCGGCATTGGCCAGCATCGCTTTGGGCCTGGCGGCGGCAGGCGTGCGCCGCCTCGTCGTCGCCGGTGGCGAAACCTCGGGCGCGATCGTGCAGGCCCTTGGGCTGGAGGCGCTTCGGATCGGCAAGGAAATCGATCCGGGCGTGCCATGGTGCGTCGCCGTCGGGCGCGCGCCCATCGCGCTTGCGCTCAAGTCGGGCAATTTCGGGGCGCCGGATTTCTTCGCCAAGGCCCTGGCGACGGCGCCTTGAACGATTTCCAGATTTTATTTCGCTGGAAAAGACGGCGCTCTGCGTTAGGCTCCTTAAGGGGGGGACCTTTCGAACAAGGGAGTGGTCCCATGCGAGCGACTTGGGCAATTGCGCCGCTGGCTGCGCTGGCGGTTGCGTTCGGCGGCGTTTCCGCCAAGGCGGATGGCGGATATCTCGGGCCGGTCATCGTCGGCGCGGCCATCGGTGCGGCCGTCGGCGTCATCATCTTGAGCGACGGTGATCATGGCCGTCACGGCGGTCATGTCGTCGTCGGCCACGATCATCGGCACGGCTATCGACGCGGGCGCGGCTACAAGCATGGCTACGGCCATGGCTATGGTCATCGCCCGAACTATGGCCGCCGCTACGGTCATGGCTACAGCCATGGCTATGTCCAGCGAAATACCTACTACGTTCAGCCGCGCGGCGACGGCGGCGATCCCCGTTACTACCGCGGCGGCAAGACCCGCGGCCAGTATGACCATGCCGATACGCGCGGCGGCGGCCGGGTCGTGATCATCGAGCCCGACCGGCGCGGCCGGCGCGATTAGTACGTTCCGCCTAATAGCGAGGCGCTGACCGGGGCGGCCGGCCTGCCGCCGTCCCGGTTGATCGATGCGTCCGGACCGCGCTTTGGCATTAAGCCGTTGGCGGATGCCCGCCGCTCTGGCACTTTCGGGTTAACGGCGCCGAGACGAAGGCGCTGGATCGACCGACGCATTTGCGGCTACGCCACGGCGTCGACCGGTCGATCGATCTTGAAGTGCGAGAGACGGGACCGCGCGCTCGCCTGAGCGCGGCATGGTCCAGGCCCATGGCAGGAGTTCCTTCGACCGGGACTGCGCCGCCGGGCCGATTGGTAGACGCGGGAGAGGCCGGATGTCGCAACGCATTGTTATGACCGTGATCGTGGGCGCGGCATTGGCGCTCGGCGCCCAGGCGCGGGCGGACGCCAGCGCCGATTTCCTCGGCTCGGTCTTCACCGGCGCGGCGCTTGGCGCGATCGTCGGGGCGGGCTCCAGCAGCGATAGCCTGGTCCTGCGCGACGGCGTCGTGGTCGATCGGGCCAGCAGCGGCGGGCTTCGGGAAGAAGTGGTGCTTGGCGCGGAGTTTTTCGTCGGCGGATTGGTCCGGAACGGCGTCGGCGTCGATACGGCGATCCAGTTGACGTTCGGCACGCCGACCGACCGTTTGCGCTTCAACCGCTTGCAGGATTTCGACCGGCCGATCGACGTCGGCGGCGTCGCCAACCGGCTGTCGCGGGGCCGGGGCCATATCGCCTCCAACCTCCGCAGCCGCGCCCGCGCCGGTCTGCTGCCCTGATCGCGCCGCCTTCTGGCGGACGCGCCTTTTTCCCTAGATCAAACCAGTCTTAGGCGGAAACGCCTAAGACTGGATAATTTGATCGCTATCAATAAGATAGAGCATGGACCGCGCGTCCACTTGGACGCGCCATGCTTTAGGCTTTCAGGCCGGGCCTGGCGCGCAGGATCTGCTCCGCTTGAATCGCCATGGCCTGCAGGATGTCGGCGGCCGGCGCAGTCTGCCGGATCAGGTCAGCCGCCTCGCCCGCGATCACCGGCGTCACCGTGAGATCGCCGTCGGCGCGCGCCGCCTCATAGGCCTGGCGCAAGGCTTCGACCGCCGCCTGGTCTTTCGGCGGCGCGGCGCGCATCGCCGCCAGAAAGGGCGTATCGAGGGTCCGGATCTTGTAGCCGTCCGGCCAATCGTAGCCCCGTAGCAGATCGACCTCCGATCCCCGCGCCGTCTCGTCGCCCGATGCCGCCGTGAGGCGCGCCTGGGCGGCCGGCGCCACAAGCGCTTCGGTCGCCGCGACCAGGGCGGAGCCTACCAGAACGCCTGCCGCTCCGAGCGTCAGGGCGGCCGCCAGCCCGCGTCCGTCGGCGATGCCGCCTGCCGCCAGGACGGGCAGCGGCCCCACCGCATCGACGACCGCCGGCACCAGGGGCAAGGTCGCGCGCAGGCCGTTGTGGCCGCCGGCCTCCGTGCCTTGCGCGACGATCAGGTCGGCCCCGGCCGCCGCCGCCCGGCGCGCCTGGGCGACGGTCTGCACCTGGGCGATCAGGCGGGCGCCAGAGGATTTCACCGCATGGGCATAGGGCGCGATATCCGCAAACGACAAGAGCGCCGCCCGCGGCTTGAGGGCGAGCGCCTGGGTCAGGAGTTCGGGCCGGTCTTTCAGGCGCCAGGCGATGAAGCCGATGCCGACCGGCGTGTTGCCCGCCGCCCGCTGCTCGGCCTCGAGCCAGTCCGGGTCGCCATAGCCGCCGCCGATCAGGCCAAGCCCGCCAGCTTCCGTCACGGCGGCCGCGAGCCGTCCGCCCGCGACGAACGCCATCGGGGCCGAGACGATCGGCAGGTCGATCTCGAACATGCGGGTCAACGGGGTATCGAAGGCCATGGCGGCGCCTCTTTCAGGGATGGTTGGGGTGGTTCAAACTGATGCTTGCAAGTTCACCACAATAATGCGGAAACCGCCATGAACGCACGTTGGACGCGCCGCCCCGAAGGATCGACCTGGGGCGACTGGGGCGACGATGACCAGTTGGGCCGCCTGAACCTGCTGACCGCCGAGACGGTCCTGCGCGCCACAAAGGAAATCCAGACCGGAGAGCGCTTCTGTCTGTCCCTGCCGCTCGACTATCCCGGCGGCAATGTCCTGAATCCGCGCCGGTTTCCGCCGAAGCTGGAGCCGACGATGGACGCGGCGACCGGCACGCCGCGCTATAACTATCCGCTGAAAATGGATAACCCGGCCCATATCGACGTCGGTTGCGACGACCGGGTGACGATGACCCTGCAATATTCCTCCCAGTGGGACACCTTCGCCCACATGGGCCAGATGTTCGACGCGGACGGGGATGGCGTGCCGGAAATCCGGTATTACAACGGTTTTCAGGGCGGCAAGGATGTGATCGGCCCGGTCGACTATGCCGACGACGGCAAGCAGATCCCCCGCGACGAGCCGATGGGCGCGCGCAAGCTTGGCGTCGAGACTTTCGCCGAACATGGGATCGTCGGCCGCGGCAACCTGCTGAACCTGTTCGACGTCTGCGGGCGCGAGCGCAAGGTCGTCAGCTATGACGTCTTCATGAAGGCGATGGAGGCCCAGAAGGTCGAACCGGAGAAGGGCGACCTGATGTTCATCTATACGGGCTTCGCCGACGTCATTCTGGAATGCGGCAAGAACCCGACCCGCGAAGCCATGCACAATGCCTGCGCCGCCCTCGACGGACGGGACGACAAGCTGCTGGACTGGATCACCGATTCAGGCATCGCCGCATTGATCGCCGACAACTACGCAGTCGAGCAAGCGCCGGCCCGCCCGGCGCCCGGCAAGTCCTACGCCAACAGCCCGCTGCATCAGCATTGCCTGTTCAAGCTCGGCGTGCCGCTCGGCGAGATGTGGCATCTGACCGAGCTTGCCCATTGGCTGAAGGCGAACGGCCGGACGCGCTTCTTCGCGACCTGCCAGCCGATCCGCCTTCCGGGCGCCGTCGGCAGCCCCGCCAACGGCGTCGCCATCGTCTGAGAGGATTCTATCTAGAGCATGAGGAGCTAAATTGAGCGCCTCATGCTCTACCTTATTGATATCGATCAAATTATCCAGTCTCAGACGTTTCCGCCTAAGACTGGTTTGATCTAGCGCCAGGGTTTTTCCGTGCCGTCCAGGTTCAGGATTACCCTGGCGACCGCTTCGATGGCTGCTTCGACGGTATCCAGCTTCGTGACGCCTGCGACTTCCGGCGCGTTTTCGAGCGCGAACACCGGGCGGTCGAATTGTCGGCCGTAGGCCATCTCCGACAGCGTGCCGAACCCGCCGCCGACGGCGATTATGCAGAGGCCGGCTTCGGCGATGATCGCATTCCGGGCGAGGCCGACGCCGCTCGCGAGCGCATAGGTGACGTAGGGGTTCGCGTCGCGCCAGTCGGCCTCCGGCAACAAGCCGATCGCGACGCCGCCTGCTTCGGCCGCGCCCTTCGCCGCCGCCGTCATGACGCCCGCGAGGCCGCCGCATAGAACAGCGACTCCGAGGCCGGCGAGCTGGGCGCCCAGAGCTTCGGCCGCGCCGAGTTGCGCCAGCGTCGCGGTTCGCGGGCCGATTACCGCGACGGGCGCGCGCGCCGGCCGGCCGCTATCCTTCTGGAGCCAGCGCGCCGCATCCTGAACCGAGATCGCCTCGCCGCCGAGCGCCGCTTCCGGGACGCGCCGCCAGGCGCGGGCGATGGGGTCGAACACGCGCTGGCGGTCGTCGTACAAAAGGCTGACAGTACGGTTCAGAAAGAGCGTCATAAGCAGCGTCCATGGCGGATGATCGGGAGCGCCATGCTTATCATGAAGCCGGTCCCGGCGGCGATTAGACCCTGGATGCGGGTCGCCCTTTACAAAGCGTCGCAGGTCTTGTTGCGGCGCGTGCAAATTCTGCTGCGGTGCGGCAGGATACTGAAACTGGGACAAAACGAACGGCGAAATTGGAGAAAGATGGCATGGCGGCGCTGGGCAAAAGCGTAAGGTTGGCGGTGGATATCGGCGGAACCTTCACCGACGTCGTGCTGGAGCATGACGGCCGGCAGACGACCGCCAAAGTGCTGACGACGCCGGCAGCGCCGGAAGACGGCGTGCTGGCAGGCGTCGCGCGCGCCCTGGCCGACGCCGGCTTGCAGCCGGCCGATGTCTCGCTGCTGATCCATGGGACGACGCTCGCGACCAATGCCATCATCGAGCGCAAGGGCGCGAAGATCGCGCTGGTCACGACGGAAGGCCACCGCGATTCGGTCGAAATGGCGCTGGAAAACCGGTTCGAGCAATATGACATCAACATCGACCGCCCGGCGCCGCTCGCGCCCCGCCAGCGCCGCTGGTCGGTCCGCGAGCGCTTGAACGTCGCGGGCGATACCTTGTTGCCGCTCGATGAGACGACCGTCGAAGCGCTGCTGCCCCTGATCGAAGCCCATAAGGTTGAGGCGCTGGCGGTCGGGCTGCTGCATGCCTATGCGAACCCGGCCCATGAGATGCGCGTCCGAGAAATCGTGCGGGCGGCATTTCCCGACCTGCCGATTTCGTTGTCGTCGGAGGTCTGCCCGGAAATCCGGGAGTATGAGCGCCAGTCGACGACCTGCGCCAACGCCTATGTCCAGCCGCGCATGGCCCGGTATCTGACGGAGCTTGACGGCCAGTTGCGCGCTCAGGGCTTTGCCTGCCCGTTCCTGCTGATGACCTCCGGCGGCGGCTTGACCGCGCTTGAGACCGCGATCCGCTTCCCGATCCGGCTGGTCGAGTCCGGCCCGGCCGGCGGGGCCATTCTGGCGGCGGAGATCGCCGGCGAAATGGGGCTGGATCGGGTGGTGTCCTTCGATATGGGCGGCACGACCGCCAAGATCTGCCTGATCGACGATGGCCAGCCGCTCTCGACCCGCACCTTCGAAGTCGCCCGCGCCTACAGGAACCTGCGTGGCAGCGGTCTGCCAGTGCGCATCCCGGCGATCGAGATGGTCGAGATCGGCGCCGGCGGCGGCTCCATCGCCCATGTCGATGGCATGGGCCGGCTCGCGGTCGGGCCGGAAAGCGCCGGGTCCGTTCCGGGCCCTGCCTGCTACGATCTTGGCGGCGAGCGCCCGACCGTGACCGACGCCGATGTGGCGCTCGGCAAGATCGAGCCGTCCCGGTTCGCCGGCGGCTCGGTCAAGCTGGCGCCGGAAAAGGCGGCCGCCGCCGTCGCGGCCGCCGTCGGCGGGCCGCTCCAGATGACGACGCCGATCGCGGCCTTCGCGATCCAGGAAATCGTCGATGAGAACATGGCGAACGCCGCCCGGGTCCACGCCATCGAGTGGGGCAAGGATATCGCCGAGCGCGCGATGATCGCTTTTGGCGGCGCGGCCCCGCTGCATGCCGTGCGCCTTGCCGAAAAGCTGGGGCTCAATCAGGTGATTGTGCCGAGCGGCGCCGGCGTCGGCTCCGCCGTCGGCTTCCTGCGCGCGCCGATCTCCTATGAAGTCGTCCGAAGCCGCTACATGCGGCTTGACGGGTTCGACGCTGCCGGGGCCAACAGCCTGTTGAGCGCAATGAGCAAGGAAGCCCGCGCCGTGGTCGCCGCAGGCGCGCCGGGCGCCGCCGTGCGGGAAATCCGGCTCGCGTTCATGCGCTATGTCGGCCAGGGGCATGAGATCACGGTGCCGCTGCCGGATCGCGCCTTGCAGCCCGAAGATCGGTCGAGCCTTCGTAAAGCCTTCGACGAGGCCTATGCCGCGCTTTACGGCCAGACCGTTCCCGGCATGCAGCCGGAAATCCTGAGCTGGACGCTGACCGTTTCAACGGTCGCGCCGAAGGCCGCGCCCGTCGCGACGCCCAAGGCCGCTGGCAGTTTCGTCGATGCGCCGGCGACCCGCGCCGTGTTCGATCCCGCGGTTCAGGATTTCGCCGATGCAGGCGTCTTCGAGCGGGCCGCCCTGAAAGCTGGCGACCGGGTCGCCGGTCCGGCGTTGATCGTCGAAGCGCAGACGACGACCTTCGTGACATCCGTCTTCGACGCCCAGATCGATGGGCGCGGCTATATCGTGATGACCCGCAAGCAGGGATGATGACCATGGCGAAATCCAACATCGGCGCGCTCGACAAGATCGGCATGCAAATCCAGTGGAACCGGCTTTTGTCGGTCGTCGAGGAACAGGCGCAGACGCTGATCCGGACCGCGTTCTCGACCTCCGCCCGTGAGGCCGGCGACATCTCGGCCGGCGTCTACGACATCGGCGGCCGCATGCTGGCCCAGGCCGTGACCGGCACGCCCGGCCACGTCAACGCCATGGCGGCTTCGGTCAATCACTTCCTCGCCAAGTATCCGATCGAGCGGATGAACGAAGGCGATGTGTTCGTGACCAACGATCCCTGGCTCGGCACCGGCCATCTCAACGATTTCACGGTCGTGACGCCGACCTGGCGGCGCGGCCAGATCGTCGCGCTCTTCGCCTGCACCACCCATGTGGTCGATATCGGCGGGCGCGGCTTCGGGCCGGACGGGCGCCAGGTCTACGAAGAAGGCCTGAATATCCCGATCATGCCGCTCGCGATGAAAGGCGAGATGAACCGCCTGCTGCTCGACCTGATCGCCGTGAACAACCGGAACCCGGTCGAAGTCGAGGGCGATCTCTATTCGCTCGTCGCCTGCAACGATGTCGGCTGCCGCCGTCTCGTCGCGATGATGGACGAATTCGGCATGGACAGTATCGAAACGCTTGCCGATCACATCATCGAAGCTTCCCGGAAGGGCATGGCGGAGGAAATCGCCAAGCTGCCGAACGGCGTCTACCGGAACGCCATGCGCATCGACGGCTACGAAAAGCCCCTGGACCTGGTCGCGGAGATGACGATCACCGACGACACGATCGCCGTCAGTTTCGACGGCACCTCGCCGATTTCGGCCTACGGCATCAATGTCCCGATGAGCTACACCGATGCTTACGCAAGCTTCGGCGTGCGGTGCGCAGTCGGCGGGGCGATCCCGAACAATGCGGGCTCGCTCGCCGCGGTCAAGATCACCGCGCCGTCGGGGTCGATCCTGAACGCGCCGCATCCCTGCGCCGTGACGGCGCGCCATGTCATCGGCCAGATGCTGCCTGACGTGGTGCTTGGCTGCCTGCATCAGATCGCGCCCGAGCGCTGCCCGGCGGAAGGCACGTCCTGCCTCTGGAACCCGGTGCTGCTGGGCGGCCATGGGGTGGTCGACGGGAATTACGGCCAGGCGCGCCCCTTCGCGATGAACACCTTCCACACCGGCGGCGCCGGCGCCCGGCCGTCCAAGGACGGCCTGGACGCCACCGCGTTTCCCTCCGGCGTCCGCAATACCCCGGTCGAGATCAACGAGACCATCGCGCCCCTGATCTTCTGGCGGAAGGAATACCGGCCCGATAGCGGCGGCGCTGGCGAGCATCGCGGCGGCGTCGGCCAGATCATGGAGATCGAGCATGCCCAGGGCGCGCCTTTCGCGATCTCCAGCATGTTCGACCGGATCGACCATCCGGCGCGCGGCCGCGATGGCGGCGGCCCCGGCGCGACGGGGACCATCGGCTTGAAGTCCGGCCGCGCCTTCAAGGGCAAGGGCCGGCAGACGATCCCGCCGACCGAACGGCTGTTGCTGCAAATGCCCGGCGGCGGCGGCCTTGGGGATGCGAAACGGCGCGATCCGGCCCGTGTCGCGCGCGACGTCGCCAACGGCTTCGTCTCCGTGCAGCAAGCCCGCGCCGACTACGGCGTCGTCGTCGATGCCGAGGGCAGCGTCGATCCGGCCGCGACCCAAAGCTTGCGCGGGGGCTGACGCCGGGCGGACAGCGCCTATACTCTGGGAACAAAGCCGTGTTGCGCGGCCGCCAGACTGGAGCACGATATGACGCCGCCGCTCGACGCCGCCGCCATGCCTGTAGAAAAATACGCGATCGGCCAGCCGGTCCCGCGTAAGGAAGACCCGACGCTGGTCACCGGCAAGGGCCGCTATTCCGACAATCTCTCCCTGCCGGGCCAGGTTTACGCGACGATGGTGCGCAGCCCCGTCGCCCATGGCGCGATCCTGGGCATCGATACGGCCGAAGCTTTGGCCATGCCGGGCGTTCTGGCCGTGCTGACGGGCCAGGACCTGATCGACGCCGGCCTTGGCCTGATGCCCTCCGGCCTCGACTTCAAGAACCGGGATGGCTCGGCCATGCCGAAGCCCGCCCAGCCGCCGCTCACCATCGACAAGGTGCGCTTCGTCGGCGATCCCGTCGCGTGCGTCATCGCGGAAAGCCGCGCCCAGGCGGACGATGCGGCGGAAGCTGTGTTTGTCGATATCGAGACCTTGCCGGCGGTCACGACGCCGGCCCAGGCGGTCGCGCCGGGCGCGCCGCTGGTGCACGAGGGCACGCCCGGCAACGTGATCCTGGATTTCCACCATGGCGACGCGGCGGGCGTGAAGGCGGCTTTCGAGGGCGCCGCCCATGTCGTCTCCATGCAGATCCTGAACAGCCGGATCGCCGTGACGCCGATGGAGCCCCGGTCGGCGATCGGCGATTTCGATCCCGAATCCAGCCGCTTCACCTTGCGTCTCGGCTGTCAGGGCGCGTTTCCGATGCGGAACAGCCTCTCGAAGCCGCTTGGCGTGACGCCTGACAAGATTCGCGTGCTGGTCGGCAATGTCGGCGGCAGCTTCGGCATGAAATCGTCCTGCTACCCGGAATATCTGTGCCTGCTGCATGGCGCGAAGCTCCTGGGGCGGCCGGTCAAATGGACCGACAAGCGCTCCGAGAGCTTTCTCTGCGACAGCCATGGCCGGGCCCATGACATGCGCCAGGAAATGGCCTTCGATAAGGACGGGCGCATCCTCGCGCTCCGGATATCGGGCTATGGCAACACCGGGGCCTATCTCTCGAACGGCACGGTGATGCAGCCGACGGGCAATGTCGTGAAGAACACCATCGGCGTCTACGCGACGCCGCTGCAGGAAGTCGCGACCCAGTGCACGTTCACGAACACGACGCCGGTCGGCCCCTATCGGGGCGCCGGGCGGCCGGAAAGCAATTACTACATCGAGCGCATTCTGGACGAAGCGGCCCGGGAGATGGGCATCGACCGGGTCGATATCCGGCGGCGCAACCACATCACCCCCGACATGCTGCCCCACACCACGCCCGGCGGCGTCACCTATGACAGCGGCGACTTTCCGGCGGTGCTGGAGAAAGCGCTGGCGGAAGCGGATTGGGCTGGATTCGCCGAACGGAAGGTTGCATCGGAAGCCCGCGGCCTGCTGCGCGGCATCGGGATCGGCCAGTATCTCGAAGTGACGGGGCCGCCCTCGAAGGAAATGGGCGGCGTCCGGTTCGAGGCGGACGGCACGGTCACGATCATCACCGGCACGCTGGATTACGGCCAGGGCCACGCGACCGCCTTCGCCCAGGTGCTGACGGCGCGGCTCGGCGTGCCGTTCGAGGCGATCCGCTTGCTGCAAGGCGATTCGGACGAGCTTCTGGCAGGCGGCGGCACCGGCGGCTCGAAGTCGATGATGGCGAGCGGCAAGGCGATCTATGAAGCTGCCGAGCTCGTCAAGGAAAAGGGGATCAAGCTCGCGGCCCACTTTCTGGAAGCGGCCGAGGCGGATGTCGAATTCAGCATCGCCGAAACCGGCGGCCAGTTCGCGATTGTCGGCACCGACCGGCGCATCGACGTGATGGACCTGGCCGCCCGCGCCCGCGCCGCGACCGACCTTCCGGCGGATATCCCGAACGATCTCTCCGTCGCCCATGTGGCCGATGGGCCGCCGTTCTCGTTCCCCAACGGCTGCCATATCGCCGAAGTCGAGGTCGATCCCGAAACCGGCGTCACGACTGTCGTCCGCTATACGATGGTCAACGACTTCGGCGTCGTCATCAATCCGATGCTGGTGGCGGGCCAGGCCCATGGCGGCGTGGCGCAAGGCATCGGCCAGGCCTTGATGGAGGCCGTGGTCTATGACGATCAGGGCCAGCCGCTGACCGGCTCGTTCATGGATTACGCGCTGCCCCGCGCCGATATCATGCCGGACATGACGATCTCCCACCTGCCGAGCCCGGCGAAGACCAATCCGCTTGGCGTCAAGGGCTGCGGCGAGGCCGGATGCGCCGGCGCGATGCCCTCGGTGATGAATGCGCTGGTCGATGCGCTGCGGCCCTACGGCGTCAACCACATCGATATGCCGGCGACGCCGGAACGGGTCTGGGACGCGATTCGGGGCGCGGAGAAGCGTTAGGGACGCAAAAGGCGGCGCGGATCGCGCCGGAAAAAACGCCAAACGGGCGGCGGACTGGGGTCCGTCGCCGTCTAGTTGCGTGCGTCAGTCGGCCCCGCCCGGGTCGATGTCAGGCTTTGACGTCTAGAAGAATGCCTGTCGTTTGCTCGCCGGTCTGGATAGCCTTAACCCGCGCCTGAAAGCTGCGCTCGGCTGATGCCTGATCGGCTCGATCTGCTATTTTGCCCACATCGCTTTTGCCGGATTTGAAGCCCATCTCCCCCGCTTTTGGGGCAGAACGGCTCAAACCTGACAATTGCGGGTGGATGGATCCGAGAATCCCCACTTGCGTCCTGCTCCGCTGGAACGGTCCTACCTGGACCTAAGCCAAGACTTAAGAGAGTACGCACGAACCGTTACGGGCGCCTTAAGGAATTAGCCCGGAATCCGGTCGATCGAGGTCCAGGGCGGCGATGCCGCGGCCGCGCCGCTCGGCGCTGCGGGCGGCGATGGCGAGGCTGCTGAGGTCGGCTTCGGCCAGAACCAGCCGGCGCTGGGCGCTCTCGGCTTTATCCGCGAGCGCCCGCACATCCTCGACGAGCCCAAGCGCTTCTTCCTGCAGGCGCGCGGATTCCGCATGCAAGCGCGCGTCCTTCAAAATCGCCCGCGCCGTGTTGAGCGTCGCCCAGAGCGTCGTCGGCGACACGAGATAGACCCGCCGCCGGAAGCCTTCCTCGACGACGGCCCCGGCGCGCCCATGGATTTCGGCATAGACAGCTTCGCTCGGGACAAACATCAGCGCCATGTCGGCGGTAGCGCCGGGGACGATATAGCGCTCGGCGATATCGGCGATGTGCTTGGCCACATCCCGGGCGAACTGGCGCTGGGCCAGCCGTTCGGCATTGGCGTCAGCGGCCGCGATCAGCGCCCGATATTGCTCAAGCGGAAACTTGCTGTCGACCGCGATCGGGCCCGGCGGGGCGGGCAGCAGCAGCAGCGCATCGACGCGGCGGCCGTTCGGCAGGGTCGCTTGCTCCTTGTAGGCATCCGGCGGCAGGGCGTCGCGCAGCAGGTCCGACAGGCGCGCTTCGCCGAATGCGCCGCGCGCCTGCTTGTCGCTCAGCAACCGCTCGAGGCCGGTAATCTGACCGGCGATCTGGCGGAGATTGGCCTGGGCGGCGTCGATCCGGCCAATCCGCTCCGCCAGGCCCGCCAGGCTGGCGGCGGTCGCCTGGCCGCGCCGGTCGAGCGCTGCGTCGATCCGGTCGGCAAGGCGGTCGTCAGCGTCCAGGCGCTCGCCAGCAAGCTGCTCGATCCGGGCCGCAAGCCGGCGACGCCCGCCGCCCCGGAGCGCCAGGGCCAGAACCAGCGCCAGACAGATCACGGCTCCCGCCGCGCCCGCCAGCAGCGCCATGTCCGGCAGGGCGGTCAGAAAGGCGCGCAGGGCGGCGGCGGCGTCCATGTCTGGATCGGTCCCTTGTCGAGGCGTCGGGCGGCGACCATAAACGAAGCTGCGGCGCAGCGGAAAGCCGGGCGGCGCTAGCGAACCCTGGGATGCAGGGCAGGGCGCCGCATTGCTTCCACGGTGCGTCTGTGACAAACGCTTGACCACGGTCCTATCGTCACGTTTGAGGAGTCGCGCGCCGATGAGCGTCGCCGCAGCCAAGCAGTCCGCGCCGGACGGTTTCTTCGAGTCCGGTCTCGCGAAGGCCGATCCTGAGCTATATGCCTCGATCCGCCACGAACTCAGCCGCCAGCAGGATCAGATCGAACTGATCGCCAGCGAGAACATCGTCTCCCGCGCCGTTCTGGAAGCTCAGGGCAGCGTGATGACCAACAAATATGCCGAAGGCTATCCGGGCCGGCGCTATTATGGCGGCTGCGAATTCGTCGATGTCGCGGAAACTCTGGCGATCGATCGGGCCAAGCGGCTGTTCGGGTGCGAATTCGTGAACGTGCAGCCGCATTCCGGCGCTCAGGCCAATCAGGCGGCTTTCATGGCGCTGGTCAAGCCGGGCGATACGATCCTCGGCATGTCGCTCGCGGCTGGCGGCCATCTGACCCACGGCGCCGCGCCGAACCAGTCCGGCAAGTGGTTCAACGCCGTGCAGTATGGCGTGCGCGAAAGCGACGGCCGGATCGACTTTGACGAGGTGGAGCGGCTCGCCCGCGATAACCGCCCGAAGCTGATCATCGCCGGCGGTTCCGCCTATCCCCGCGAGATCGACTTCGAGCGGTTCCGCGCTATCGCCGACAGCGTCGATGCGAAACTCATGGTCGACATGGCGCATTTCGCGGGCCTGGTCGCGGCCGGCGTGCATCCAAGCCCGCTGCCCTATGCCGATGTGGTGACGACGACGACGCACAAGACCCTGCGCGGCCCGCGCGGCGGCATGGTGCTGTCGAACGACATCGCCCTTGGCAAGAAGATCAATTCCGCCGTGTTCCCGGGCCTCCAGGGCGGTCCGCTGATGCATGTGATCGCGGCGAAAGCGGTGGCCTTCGGGGAAGCGCTTCGCCCGGAATTTGTCGACTATGCCGAACGCATTGTCGCAAACGCCCATCGTCTGGCCGAAACCCTGAAGGGCAAGGGCCTGGACATCGTTTCGGGCGGCACGGACACGCACCTGATGTTGGTCGATCTTCGCCCGCTTGGGCTGACGGGCAAGGATGCCGAGGCGAGCCTGGAGCGCGCCGGACTGACCTGCAACAAGAACGCCATCCCCTTCGACCCGGAAAAGCCGGCGATCACCTCTGGCCTCAGGCTCGGCACGCCCGCCGGCACGACCCGCGGCTTCGGCGTCGCGGAATTCCAGCGGATTGGCGAAATCATCGGCGATGTTCTGGCGGAGCTTGCCAAGTCGCGCGACAATAACGGCGCGGCCGAAGCCGCCGCCCGGTCCGAAGTTCGGGAGCTCTGCAAGCTGTATCCGATCTACGGCGGGATGTAAGAAGAGGATATCGGCCGATGCGTTGTCCGTTCTGCAGCCACGCTGACACCCAGGTGAAGGATTCGCGGCCGACGGAGGACAATACCGCCATCCGCCGGCGCCGCGCCTGCCCGGAATGCGGCGCGCGCTTCACGACGTTCGAGCGGGTGCATCTGCGTGAACTGACCGTCGTCAAGGCCAACGGGCGTCGGGAGCCGTTCGACCGGGACAAGATCGAACGGTCGATGCGCATCGCGCTCCGGAAGCGCCCCGTCGAAGAAGAGCGTATCGCCAGGGTCGTCGCATCCCTGGTCAGGCGCCTGGAAACCCTGGGCGAGACCGAATTGCCCGCGGCGCAGGTCGGCGAAGTCGTCATGGAAGCGCTCCGGTCGCTCGACTCCGTGGCTTATGTGCGCTTTGCGTCGGTCTATCGGAACTTCCGGGAAGCCAAGGATTTCGAGGATTTCATCGGCGGCCTCGACGAGGATGCCAATTAGCCCAGCCGCCAGCGCGGCGATGGCGGCCGCGCTGGCGCTGGGCCGGCGCGGTCTGGGAAAGGTCTGGCCGAACCCGGCCGTCGGCTGCGTGATCCTCGATGCGGCCGGCCGCGTCGCCGGGCGCGGGTGGACGCAGCCCGGCGGCCGTCCCCATGCCGAAACCGAAGCGCTCGCCCGCGCCGGCGCGCGCGCCAGGGGCGGCGCCGCGTTCGTCACGCTGGAGCCGTGCAGCCATCACGGCAAGACGCCGCCATGCGCCGAAGCTTTGATCGCGGCGGGCGTCAGCCGGGTCGTCGCGGCGATATCGGACCCGGACCCCCGCGTCGGCGGGCGCGGGTTTGCGATGCTGCAGGCGGCAGGGATCGCAGTTGAAACCGGCCTTATGGCCCGGCAGGCGGCTTACGATCAGGCGGGCTTCCTGTCACGGGTCGAGCGCGGGCGGCCGCTCGTGGCGCTCAAGCTGGCGGCGAGCCTCGACGGACGGATCGCGGCGGCGAACGGCGATAGCCGCTGGATCACCGGTCCGGAGGCGCGCCGCATCGGCCATCTCTTGCGCGCCAGCCATGACGCGATCCTGGTCGGCTTCGGCACGGCGCTGGCGGACGATCCGCGCCTGGACTGCCGGATCGCCGGGCTGGAGGCGGCGTCGCCGGTCCGTCTCGTGCTCGATAGCCAGCTTCGCCTGCCGCTCGCGAGCGATCTTGTCCGGCGCGCCCATGCGCAGCCGACATGGGCGCTTTGCGTTGAAGGCGCGGATACCGGCCGGCAAGCTGCATTGGAGGCGGCCGGCGTCACGGTCATCCCAACGCCAACCGGCAGCAATGGCCGCGTTGACCTGAAGGCGGCGCTGGCAGAGCTTGGCCGCCGGGGGCTGACGCGGGTTCTGGCGGAGGGCGGCGGCGCTGTCGCAGCCGGGCTCCTCCGGGCGGGGCTGGCCGACCGGATCTACAGCTTTCAGGCGCCGATGGCGCTCGGCGGCGACGGCATTGCGGCGATTGGTCCGCTGGGACTGGAGCGCGTCGCCGATGCGCCTAGGTTTATACGCCAGACCGTACAGGCCGCGGACGACGATCTCGTCGCGACCTTTGTGCGCAACGGCGGCTCATAAGGCATAGAGGACTGCATATGTTTACCGGATTGATCAGCGATGTCGGCCGCGTCGCGGCGTTTGAGCGCGATGCGAATGGCGCGCGCCTCGTCATCGAAACCGCCTATGACGTCGACACGATCGAGATGGGCGCCTCGATCGCGCTCGCCGGCGCCTGCCACACGGTGGTCGCCAAGGCGCCGAGGCGGGTCAGCTTCGACAGCTCGAACGAGACCCTGGCGCGCACGATCATCGGCGCGTGGACGGTCGGCGCGCGGGTCAATCTCGAACGGTCGCTGACCCTCGGGCAGGAGCTTGGCGGCCATATCGTCTCCGGCCATGTCGATGGCGTCGGGACGGTCGTCGGCCGCAGCCGCGATGGCGACGCCTGGCGCTTTCAGTTCTCAGCGCCGAAGCCGCTGCTCCGCTTCATCGCGGAAAAAGGCTCGATCACCGTCAACGGCGTGTCGCTGACGGTGAACGGCGCAGACGACGAAGGATTTCATGTGGCGATCATCCCGCATACTATGGCGATGACCACGTTCGCTGGCCTGCAGGTCGGCGATCCGGTCAATCTGGAAATCGACATGCTGGCGCGGTACGTTAAACGCTTGCTCGAAACGGAGGACTTGGCGTGACCACGGAACAGAACGATATGGCTCGGCTCAGCCCGCAGGCGCTCGCTGAGGAGCTGAAGCGGACGGACGGGGACCTGGCATTCCTGTCGCCGATCGATGAGATCATCGAAGAAGCCCGCAATGGCCGGATGTTCATCCTGGTCGATGACGAGGACCGGGAGAACGAAGGCGATCTGGTCATCCCGGCGCAGATGGCGACGCCGGCCGTCATTAATTTCATGGCGACCCATGGCCGCGGCTTGATCTGCCTGACGCTGACCTCGAAGCGCGTCGATGAAATCGGCTTGCCGCTAATGCCCCAGGACAACCGCCAGCGGCAATCGACGGCCTTCACCGTCTCCATCGAAGCGCGCGAGGGCGTCACGACCGGCATTTCCGCGCCGGACCGGGCGCGGACGATTGCCGTCGCGATCGATCCGGCCAAGGGCAAGGACGATATCGTGACGCCGGGCCACGTCTTTCCCCTGCGCGCCCGGGATGGCGGCGTGCTGGTGCGTGCGGGCCATACGGAAGCGGCGGTCGATATCGCGCGGCTGGCTGGCCTGAACCCGTCCGGCGTGATCTGCGAGATCATGGACCAGGACGGCACCATGGCGCGGCTGCCGCAGTTGATCCAGTTCGCCCAGTATCATGGCATGAAGATCGGCGCGATCGCGGATCTGATCGCCCATCGTCGTCGCTTCGATCGGACCATCGAGCGTGTCGTCGAAACCGAATTGCATAGCCGGTTCGGCGGTGATTTTCGCATGGCGATCTTCGCGTCGACCCTGGAAGGCACGGAGCATATCGCCTTGATCAAGGGCGATGTCGCGGGCGACGCGCCGGTGATGGTGCGGATGCATGCGGTCAATATCCTGGAAGACCTTCTGGGCGATCACCATCGTCGTCGGGGCGGCGGCTTGCAGCAGGCGATGGAGATGATCGGCAAGGCCGAACGCGGCGTCGTCGTGCTGATCCGGGAGACGCGGGCGACCACGATGTCGGAGCGCATCTCCGCCGAACTCGGGATCAAGTCCGGCCGCAGCCGGTCGCAGCAGCTTCGCGATTATGGCGTCGGCGCCCAGATCCTGCTCGATCTGGGGGTCAAGAACCTGATCCTGCTCTCGAACGCGCCGAAGCGGGTCATCGGCATCGAAGGCTATGGCTTGAACATTCTTGAAACACGCCCGGTCGCGCGCGATACCACCAGCGCCGGCGGCTGACGCGCCCTCTGGCGACACGATTTTTTTGGAGAACCGATCCGATGGCTGATGCTTCGGACTATCTGGACCTTGAGCCGGCTGAAGGCGCGCACTTGTTGGTGATCGCGGCGCCCTATTACCGGCATATCGTCAGCGAACTGGAAAAAGGCGCGGCCGCCACCATCGCGGAGTTTGGCGCTACCTTCGAGAAAGTCCTGGTCGGCGGCGCGTTCGAAATGCCCGCGGCAGTGCTGCTCGCCGCATCGCGCCGGGACGGCGGCCGCCTGTTCGACGGCTTCATCACCCTTGGCTGCGTGCTGCGGGGCGAGACAAGCCATTACGACCTGATCTGTCAGGAAACCGCCCGTGGGCTGATGGACCTGACCGTGAACCGCGGCCTCGCCGTTGGATTTGGCTTGCTGACCTGTGAGAACGAGGCCCAGGCGCTTGCCCGCGCCCGTGTCGATCAGAAGAACAAGGGCCGCGAAGCCGCGCTTGCCTGCCTCGGTATGATCGCCATGAAACGCCGCTTCCGTGGCGGCCTCTGATGGCCGCCATTGACCCCGACGCCCCGCCCAAGGCGGCGACGCGCCGGCGGACTGCCCGCGTCGCCGCGGTCCAGACGCTGTATCAGGCCGAAGTCGTCCACCAGCCCCTGAAGGGCGCCGCCGAGGAGATGCGGCGGCATTATCTGGGGCAGGCGGTCGACGGCATGTCGCTCGTCGCCGATCGGCGATTCTTCGACCTCCTGGTGACGGCGGTCGACGAGAACGGCGAGCGGGTCATCGCCTTGCTGCAGGGCGCGCTCGACAACCGCAAGCTTGAGCGGATGGAACTGGTGCTGCAGGCGATCCTTGTCGCTGGCGCCGCCGAGCTGCTCGCCATGCCCGGTACGCCGCCCAAGGTCGCGATCAGCGAATATGTCGATATCGCGGACGATTTCTTCGGCCCGAAGGAAGCGTCGCTCGTCAACGCCGCGCTCGACCGGATCGGCCATCTGGTGCGGCCAGACGAGTTCTGACCCGCCAGCGGAGCGCGTCCATGTCCGGCGAATTCGACCTGATCGCCCGCTGCTTCGCCCCGCTCGCCGGCCCGGAAGGCCTTGACCTGAAAGATGACGCGGCACTGTTCCGCCCGCCTGAGGGCGAGGACATCGTCATCACGGCCGACGCCAATGTGGCGGGCGTACATTTCCTTGAAGGCGAGCAGGCGGATGTCATCGCGCGCCGGTTGCTTCGGACCAATCTGTCCGACATTGCGGCCAAGGGGGCGCGGCCGCTTGGGTATCTGCTGACGCTGGCGCTGCCGCCCTCGATTGACGTTGCATGGCTCGACCGGTTCGCGGCCGGATTGGCCGCCGATCAGGCGCGCTACGGCGTTCGGCTGTTCGGCGGCGATACGGTCTCGACCGCCGGGCCGGTCGTCGCGTCGATCACGGCGCTTGGCGCCGTCGCGTCTGGCCGCATGATTCGACGGGCTGGCGCCGCGCCGGGCGATGCGGTCTTCGTGACCGGCACGATCGGCGACGCCGGGCTTGGCCTCGCCGTCGCTGAAGGGCGGGCGGCTGCGGGCCTGACGCCAGCGGAGCGGCAGTTCCTCGAGACGCGCTTCAAGCTGCCGGAGCCGCCCGTCGGCTTCGGCGCAGCGCTTGGCGCGGCTGGCCTCGCGACCGCCGCCGCCGACGTCTCCGACGGTCTCGTCGCCGACGCCGGGCATATCGCCGTCGCATCGGGCGTCCGGATCGAGATCGAGAGCGCGGCGGCGCCATGCTCCCCGGCGGCGCTCGCCTCAGGCGTCGACCGGGCCGTGCTGCTGACGAGCGGCGACGATTACGAAATCGTCTTCACGGCGCATCCCGGCCATGCCGAGGCCCTGGCGGAACTCGGCGCGCTGCATGGCGTCCGCGTCACCCGGATCGGCGCCGTCAGTAGCTGCGCCGGCGGCCAGCCGTCGGCGGTGTTGCTGGACAGCGCGGGCGCAGAGACTGTCTTGGAGAAAGCTGGATATACGCACCGATAATATTCATAGAAAACATATGGATAATATTGGTTATTTAAGTCTTCAGATGACTTTATGCGGCCAATATATAACGCGAGCTAAGCCGCGGCCTTGCAGGCGCCGACGCGCTCCGCGAGGCTGATGACGCGATCGACCAGGCGGTTGGCCCAGGCATCGAAGGGCGGATCGCAGATTGCGTGCAGGCGCAATTGCTCGTCGCGCGCCATGGCGCCGGGCAGGGCCAGCATGTGGGCCGCGTGCCTGGTCCACCGGCACATCATCTCGTAGGTGACTTCCGGGTGGAACTGGATCGCGTAACAATGGTCCTTGTAACGAAAACACTGGTTCGGGAAGTCGCTGCCGCCGCTGGCGAGCAACACGGCGTCCGCTGGCAGGTCGAAGCCATCCTTGTGCCACTGGAAGACGCGCATGCGCCCGGGGAAGTAGTCGGCACCGGCCGATGTCGGCTGGATGTCGTAATAGCCGATCTCGACGCGCTCCTGGGGGTGGCGCCAAACCGCTGCGCCAAGCGACCGGGCCAGGAGCTGCGCGCCGAGGCAGACGCCGACGAAAGGGACCGGGGTCGCGACCGCCCGTTCGATCCAGCGCAATTCCTGGCAGATCGCCGGCAGATGATCGTCATTGGCGCCCATGGGACCGCCGAACACCAGGGTCGCGACGTAGCCTTCGGGCGTTTCCGGGAGCGCATGGCCGATGCCGGGGCAGCGCACGTCCAGGAAGAAACCCCGCTCCATGAAGAGACGGCCAAGCCGGCCCGGATAGGAGCCGCGTTGGTGGACGATACAGAGGACGGACCCACGATGCATGGGCTTGGATTATGCCGACCAGGGGTTACGAATTCAATTACTGCCAGTGCGACACAAATGTTTGTGCCGGGGCGCCGATTGTGGCACTAGATCAAACCAACCTTAGGCGGAAGCGCCTAAGGTTGGATAATTTGATCGCTATCAATAAGTTAAAGCATGGACCGCGCGTCCACCTGGACGCGCCATGCTATATACCAGTTGGCCTTTTGGCGGGATCTCCGGAAACCCGGTCGCGATCTCGATCCGTCGGCTTTGGTGAGCGAAAGGTGTTGGACCATGGCCTTTCTCGCCCCTGGCGGCTGGGGGATGCGACGACCGGGGCTGCAGGGCGACGCCGCGCTCGGCGCGATCCTGATGGTCGCTGCTACCTTGTGCTTTGTGGCGATGCAAAGCCTGATCCGGCGGCTCGGCGGGGAATTGCCGCCGGTCGAGGTCGCGTTTTTCCGCAATCTTTTCGGCTTCATGGCGATCGCGCCGATCTTCCTGCGCCATGGCTTGCAGCCCCTCAAGACCAAGCGCCTGCCGCTGCATATGTGCCGGGGGACCCTGCAGGGCCTGTCAATGATGGCCTTCTTCACGGGCATCACCATGGCGCCGTTCGCGGAAGCGACGTCGATCAGTTTCTCGGGGCCGTTGTTCGCGACCGTGCTCGCGGTCATCGTCCTCCGGGAGCGGGTCCGCTTGCGGCGCGTGCTGGCGCTCGCGGCGGGCTTTCTCGGGGTCTTGATCGTGCTTCGGCCGGGTTTCGCCGAGGTTGGCCTGGGCCAGGGCCTGCTGCTTGGATCGTCCCTGGTCTGGGGCGCCGCGATCATCGTCATCAAGAAGCTTTCGACGTCGGAATCGGCGATGACGCAAACGGCCTACATGGGCCTGATCATGACGCCGATCACCTTCCTGCCGGCGCTCTATGTCTGGCAGACCCCGACCCTCGAGCAGTTGGCCTGGCTGGTCCTCGTCGGCATCTTCGGCACGGTCGGCCATCTGTGCTTCGCCTCGGCGTTCCGGCGGGCGGATTCGAGCGCGCTGCTGCCGCTCGATTTCCTGCGCCTGTTCTGGGCAAGCGCCGTCGGTTATCTGCTGTTCTCCGAAGTGCCCGACCTCTGGGCCTGGATCGGCGGCGGCGTGATCTTCAGCAGCGCGACCTATATCGCCTTCCGCGAAGCGCAATTGGCGCGCCATGGGAAGACATAGGCGGCCTCAGGCGTATACGTTTGGCAATGACCGATTTTTTAGCCGACGTCGAAGCCGCGATTCCCAGCCTGCGCCGGTATGCGCTGGCTTTGACGCGGAATCCGGACGCTGCTGACGATCTGGTGCAGGATTGCCTCGAGCGGGCGCTCGACAAGCGCAGCCTCTGGCGGCCGACGGGCGCCGTGCGCACATGGTTGTTCGCCATTCTGCACAATCGCTTCGTCAGCGACCGGCGGCGGGATGAGCGTCGGGGCGTCATGGCCGAAATCGACGGCGCGCTTGAGCCGGAAGCTGTCGACAACCCGGTCGCGACGGTGGCGCTCCGGGAAGTCGGGGCGGCGCTGGAGGCGCTCTCGGTCGAGCAACGGACGGCGCTGTTGCTTGTCGCGGTCGAAGGGCTGACCTATGGCGAGGCCGCCAGTGTCCTTGGCGTGCCCGCGGGCACGGTCATGTCCCGGGTCGCGCGGGCGCGGCGGGGCCTGCAGCAGCAGCTTGCCGGCGATGTGCCATTGGCGCGCGTCAAATGACCGAAGACGCAGATCGTCCCATGACCGATCCCGAAGGCATCGTCGATGACCGTGACCTGGCGGCGTATATCGACGGCGAACTCGACGCCGACGCCCGCGCCGCCGTCGCAGCAGCCCTGGAGCAATCCCAGACGCTGCGCCGCCGGGCTGGCGCCTTCAGCGCCGTCGACCGCGCCGTGAAGCGCTATGCGGACGCGCTGGCGGCATCGGCGCTGCCATCGAAGATTTGCATTCGCCGGATGGCCGCCGAACGACGGGGCCGAAAGGCGCGGCGGCTCGGGCTGGCGGCGGCCGCGCTGTTCGCTGTCCTGATCGGCGTGACGGCTGGGTGGGTCGGCCACGGCCTGTTCCATCGCCAGGCCTTCGCGACCCGCACATTCGTGGAGTCGGCGGCGGCCGCGCACATCGTCTACTCGGCGGAGCTGCGGCATCCCGTCGAGGTCGCCGCCATAGAAAAGCAACATTTGGGGAATTGGCTCTCGAAACGGCTGAACACATCGTTTCATGCGCCGAATCTGACGGGCGTCGGCTTCACGCTGATGGGCGGGCGGCTCCTGCCGACCCGCGAAGGCGCGCCGGCCGCGCAATTGATGTACGAGGATCCGGAGGGGAAGCGGCTGACAATCTACGCGGCGGCGAATGCCGGCGACGCTGCCCAAGCGTTCCGTTATTTCAAACTGCGGGACGATGGACCGGAAACACTATATTGGGTCGAGGCCCGGGCGCGCTATGCGCTGACCGGGCCTTTCGACCGGAAGATGCTGCTGATGCTGGCGGATGCCGTCCTGAAAGGCTGGGACGGCGCATAGCGTTGGAAGCGAAAGCCGGCGGCAGGACGTGGCGCCGGGAACTGGAGGGAAGCAACACATGGGAGTTAAATCAATGCGTAAAGGTATGTTTGTTGTCGCGGCTGCTGCGGCTGCGCTCTTCGCGGGCGCTGCAATGGCCAATCCGGGCGTTGAAGCTCGGCAGGAGCTGATGAAGTCGATCGGGGGCAACACCAAGGCGATCGGCGGCATCGTCAAGGGCGGCCCCGGCGAAGCATCGGAAGTCGCGACCCGCGCGGCGGCGATCGCGGCGAGCGCGGCGATGATCGGCGGCAAGTTCGGCGATCAGGTGCACGTCGAGAACGCCGGCGACGTCAAGACCACGGCGAGCCCGGCGATCTGGATGAAATGGGACGAGTTCGTGAAGGCGGGCACGGACCTGGAGACTGCCGCGAAGGCGCTTGAAACGACGGCGGCCGGCGGCGATATGGCCGCGATCGGCGCGGCGTTCGGCGCGATGACGAAGACCTGCGGCGCCTGCCACACGCCGTTCCGCGTCAAGAAATAAGCCCCATGACGCGTGCTTGAGGGCCTGCGAGACGGCGCGGAATCATTCGATTTCGCGCCGTCTGGTTCGCCTGTTTGCATTTTGCAATGGACGAAGAAGGATATTGAAGATAATGCGTTGACGGATTGAGTTATCGCGGGATACCCTTTAAGTCCATCGCGGGGGGCGATATGTCTCGTAGAACGATCACGCGCGCCGATCTTACCGAAGCGGTCTACCAGGAGGTAGGTCTCTCTCGGAATGAATCCGCCGATCTTGTCGAGATGGTCCTTGAAGAAATCGCTGACGCCCTGGCGGCTGGCGACTCCGTCAAAATTGCATCATTCGGAACCTTCATCGTGCGCCAGAAGGGCTTGCGCCGTGGGCGAAATCCGAAAACCGGGGAAGAGGTGCCGATTCTGCCGCGGCGCGTGCTGAGCTTCCGGGCGTCGCACATCCTGAAGGCGCATATAAACGGCGAAAATTCATAGAGATTCGCTGCTTCGCCGACATTGCTTCGGAAAAAACTCAAGCTATCCACATTGCCCTTGCACAGAGAATCGCTCAAATTGCCCGACCGGGCGGCAAATTGGGACTGCACGGCTGAGGATAAGCAGCAATGGCCAAAGAACCGAACGGACGCAGAGGCGAGAAAAGCGCTTCGGCCTACCGGACGATCAGCGAAGTCGCGGAAGAGATTGACGTTCCCGCGCATGTTCTCCGGTTTTGGGAAGGTAAGTTCCCGTCAGTCAATCCGCTGAAGCGCGGCGGCGGCCGCCGCTATTACCGGCCGGAAGATATCGAAGGCCTGCGCCGCATCCGCAAATTGCTGTACGAGGACGGCTTCACCATCCGGGGCGTCCAGAAACTGCTGAAGTCGAATGGCGGCAAGCCCCCGGCGGCGGTCGCGACGGCGGCCGAGGTCGGCGGCGAAATGGTGACGACGCAGCAATCCGAGCCTGCCCCGAAGCCGAAGACCGACCCAGGCCAGGGCATGCTCGAATTCGGCCTCTCAGCCAATCAGGCGGCGCGATTGCGCAAGGTGCTGAAGGATTTGCAGGCGATGCGTGACGCTTTGTCGAAAGCCGCGGCATAAGCGGTTCGCCAGGCGTTGCATCTTGGACGGGTCAGCTTGCCGCAATCTCCATCGAATCGATTGACGCAGTCGGCCGCTTACGGGATAGTGAGGCCGCTCGAACGGCGGCGACGCCGTTCGCGGTCGGAGCGTAGCGCAGTCTGGTAGCGCACCACACTGGGGGTGTGGGGGCCGTAGGTTCAAATCCTGCCGCTCCGACCAATTTCCGCGCACAAGCAGGCGAAGTTTTAAGCCCTGTTGCAGCGCTGATCGGCAGATCGCCCATGCTCATAGCGAACCCGCCCAAGCGACCGGGCCTTACCGGTCAGACCAGCCCGTAGATGCGGGCGAACGGGTCCCAGGCGGCATCGCGCTTCCAGTCATATTCCGTCCGGGTCGCGATGCGTTCGGCCTTGGCGGCGCCGTAAAGCCGTTCGATCGCCGCGAGCGCCATGTCCATGCCCGCCGATACGCCGGACGAGGTCATGTATTTGCCGTCCTCGACCCAGCGCGCCTCCGGCCGCCAATCGACCTTCGGACCCTGCTCCTTCACCCAGGCGAAGGCCGCCTTGTTGCTGGTCGCGGCGACGCCGTCGAGCCGGCCGGTCCTGGCCAGCAGGGCGCTCCCGGTGCAGACGGTCGTAACAAGCTCGGTCGCATCCGACGCCTTCGCCAGCCAGTCGATCAGGCGGGGATTATCGACCTCGGCGCGCGTGCCGGGCCCGCCTGGAACGATTAGCAGGTCGAACGCCGGCGCCTCGTCGAAGGTCTTGTCGATCACGCTTCTGGGGCCCTGACGGCTGGCGACCGGCGCCGAAGATGCGGCGATCATCTTGATGTCCGGCGCATCTTCCAGCATCCCGAACATCTCGAGCGGGCCGAAGAGGTCCAGCAGTTCAAAGCCTGGAAACAGCACGGCTCCAATGGTCATTCCCATGGCGATGTCCTTAATTGGCCGATTGCCGGGCGAACTGGCCGCCGTCACGGTAGCGTTGCAGGTAGGTCGGCGCAATGGCGTCGATCGCCGTCGCGCGAACGCCTAAATCGGCAAGTGAATCAGCGCCTTCAGCGACAATATTATCCTGCTTTAGCAGGAGCAGTTGATCGCGTGTCAGCATCGGCGCGGGCAGGAGCTCAATCAGCGCGGCGAGCGGCCGGAGCGCGCAGGACGGCGCCGGAAGGAGCGGGCGCTTGCGGCCGGTTTCCGCCATCACATATTCCAGCACGTCCCGGAAGGACATGACGTCCGGTCCGCCGAGCTCGAAGGTCTTGCCCGCCGCCGTCGCCTGGTCGAGGGCGGCGAGCGCCGCGGCGGCGACATCACCCACATAGACCGGCTGAAACTTCGTCGCGCCGCCGTCGATCAGCGGCAGGGCCGGCGCGATCCGGGCCATGGCCGCAAAGCGATTGAAGAAGTCGTCCTCCGGCCCGAAGATGACGCTTGGGCGCAGGATCGTCGCGGCGGGAAAGGCCTCCGCGACCGCAGCCTCGCCCATGGCCTTGCTTCGGGCATAGGCGCTCTCGCTCGCGGCGTCGGCGCCGATCGCGGAAATATGGACGAAGGCCGCCGCCCCATGTTCGGCCGCCGCGGCCGCAATCGCGCCCGGACCGTCGACATGGGCGCGCCGGAAGCTGTTCCGGCTGCTTTCCGTCAGGATGCCGATCGCATTGATCACGGCGTCCGCGCCATCGACGGCGGCGGCGATGGTCTCCGGATGGCTCAAGCTGACGCGCACCGGCGCAATCTGCCCGACAGCGCCGGCCGGCTTCAGGAACTTTGCGCTCTCGATCGTGCGCGCCGCGACCCGGACGCGCGCGCCCTCCGCCGCCAGGCGCTTGACGATGTAGCGTCCGACAAACCCCGTTCCGCCAAATACCGTGACGCGTCGACCTTGCATCGCTTCCTCCGTAAACCGCGCCCATGGGCGGCGCTTCATGCGGCCTTCCTTATATATCGGGTCGTCTTGCACTGGAACCGCCCTTGCCGAGCGCTGCGGATGCTTCTATCCGATGCGCATGAACACATCATCCACAGACCGCCCCCGCGTCCGCCTTCTCCCGAAACGCCACCGTCGCATCAAGGCCGGCCATCCCTGGCTCTATTCCAATGAAGTCGTGATGACGCCGGCGCTGAAGGCCATGGCGGCCGGCGCGCTCGTAACGGTGGAAAATGCCGCGGGCGAGCTTATGGGCACGGCCGCCTTCAACCCGAAGCCGCTGGTCGTCGGCCGCATGTTGAGCCAGGGGCCGGATGACGCCATCGACGCCGAATTCTTCCGGGGCCGCATCGTCAAGGCGCTGGCGCTCCGGAGCCGCCTCTATGCCGAGCCCTATTACCGGTTGATCCATGCCGAGGCTGACGGCCTGCCCGGCCTGATCGTTGACCGGTTCGACGATATCCTGGTCGTGCAGTTGAACGCCGCCGCCGTCGACGCGCGCTCCGACGCGATCGTCGCGGCCTTGCAGGCGGCCCTGCAGCCGAAAGGCATTCTGCTCCGCCGCGACACCCCGGCCCGCATCGTCGAGGGCCTGGCGGACGCCGAGGATGAGATCGTCGGCGACATCGGCGACGCGCCGATCGTCGTGCGCGAGAACGGGCTGACGTTTCTCTCCGACATCGCGGGCGGCCAGAAAACCGGCTGGTTCTACGACCAGCGGGACAACCGTGCGGCGGTTGCGGCGGTCGCGAAGGGCGGCCGGGTGCTCGACGTCTATTGCTATCTCGGCGGCTTCGGCATGAACGCGGCCGCAGCCGGCGCTACGAGCGTCACGTTCGTCGACCGCTCGGCGCCGGCATTGGAACTGGCGGAAGCGGCGGCGGCGGCCAATGGCCTCGCCGACCGGACGACGTTCGAGCGCGCGGAAGCGTTCGATTTCCTCGACCGCTCGGTCCAGGCGGGCGCGCGCTGGGATGTGGTGATCGTGGACCCGCCGGCGTTCGTGAAGTCGCGCAAGGATCTGGGGGCCGGACTTCGGGGCTACCGCAAGCTGATCCGGCTGGCGTCGCGGCTGGTCGCCCATGACGGTTTCTTCTTCGTGGCCTCATGCTCCCATAATGTCGACGATGCCGCGTTCGCCGAACAGGTGCGCCATGGCCTGACGGACGCCGGTCGGAACGGCCGCATCCTCCGCGCCGCCGGCGCCGCCGCCGATCATCCCGTGCATCCGTTTCTGCCGGAAAGCGCCTATCTGTCGAGCATGCTGTTGCAGCTTGACTAGATCGAGGGGCCGGGCCGCCCCTTCCGAAACCTGCCGTTTCCGCATAGCTTTGCGGCCAGACCGGTTGGCGGGAGAGAGAACAGGGCGATGAGCGGCGACGCGACGATGCAGGTTTCGGTCTGGCGGTCCGGCGATGGCAAGGAAGGGTTCCAGACCTTTGACGCCCCGCGCCGGGAGCATCAGACCGTGCTGGATGTGGTGACCTGGATCCAGCAGCATGCCGATCCGTCGCTGGCCTATCGCTTCGCCTGCCGGGTCGGCATGTGCGGCTCCTGCGCCATGATGGTCAACGGCCAGCCGCGCTGGACCTGCCGCACTCATGTCAGCCGCGTCCTGAAGGATGGCCGCCTGGAAATCGCGCCCTTGCGCAACCTGCCGGTCATCCGCGACCTCGCGACCGACATGACGCCATTCTTCGAGAAATGGGTCGCGGCGGAGGCAGTGTTCGCGCCGTCGGAAAGCCGGGAGGCGCCGATGGCGCCGATCAAGCCCGACGATCCGCGCCGCGTCGCCGCCGACGCCGCCATCGAATGCATCAACTGCGCCGTCTGCTACGCGGCTTGCGATGTTGTCGCGAGCAATCCCGAATATCTCGGCCCCGCCGCGCTCAACCGCGCCTGGACCCTGGCGAACGATGCGCGGGATGGCGGCCAGAAAGCCCGGCTCGACGCGATTTCGAAGGCGGGCGGCTGCCATAACTGCCATTCCATGGGGAATTGCATGACCTTCTGCCCGAACGAGCTTAATCCGACCGCTTCCATCGCCGGCTTGAAGCGGGCGACCGTCAAAGCGGCGCTTGGCTGGGGCAAGGGATAGGCCGATGCTGACGCTTCGCCTTTATCTGCTGCAACGGGTCACGGCCATCCTGATGGCGCCGCTCGTGCTCGGTCATATCGCGGTCATGATCTATGCGGTTCAGGACGGGCTGACGGCCGCTGAGATCCTCGGACGGACTCAAGGCAGCCTTGGCTGGATGCTGTTTTATGGCGTGTTCGTCGTTGCGGTCGCCATCCACGCAGCCATCGGGCTTCGCGTGATCGTGGCGGAAACGCTTGGCCTGCGCGGCGCCGGGTTGAATGTTTTCGCCTGGGGGGCTGGGTTGCTGCTGCTGGCGCTCGGCCTTCGCGCCGTGTGGGCGGTGACGGCATGAAGGTGCGGCCGCATCGCGGGCATCCGCTCTGGTATGCCTTCATGCTCCACCGCACATCCGGCTTGTTGCTGGCCCTGTTCCTGCCAGTGCATTTCTATGTGCTGGCGATGGCGCTGACGGGGCCGGATGCGCTTGACGGGTTTCTCGCGCTCACGGCCTCGACGCCGGTCAAGCTGGCGGAATGGGGCCTGGTCTTCCTGTTGGCCGTGCATTTCTTCGGAGGGTTGCGTCTCTTGGCGCTGGAGTTCCTGCCGTGGTCGTCCCGTCAGAAGACCTTCATCGCGGCGGCGACGGCGCTGGCCTTCCTCGTCTCCACAACCTTTTTCCTGAGCGCCGCATGACATGCAGATAGATCGCTTCGATACGGACATCCTGATCATCGGCACTGGCGGCGCGGGCCTGTTCGCCGCGCTCCATGCCCAGAAGGCGGCGCCGGAGAAGCGCGTCGCCATCGCGGTCAAGGGTCTGGTCGGTAAGTGCGGCTGCACCCGCATGGTGCAAGGCGGCTACAATGTGGCGCTGGCGCCCGGCGACAGCATCGAGCGGCATTTCATGGACACGATCGAGGGCGGGAAGTGGCTGCCGAACCAAGACATGGCCTGGCGGCTCGTCGAAACCGCCGTCACCCGCATCCGCGAGCTTGAGAATGAGATCGGCTGCTTCTTCGACCGCAATCCCGACGGCACCGTCCACCAGAAAGCCTTCGCCGGCCAGACCTTCGACCGCACGGTCCACAAAGGCGATCTGACCGGCATCGAAATCATCTCCCGACTGATGGAACAGGTGCTGAAGCGCCCGATCGACCGGCTGGAGGAGCACCGCGCCATCGCCCTGATCCCGGCCAGGGGCGGCGAGGGGCTGGCGGGCGTGCTGTTCATCGATATGCGCACCGGCGGCTTCCGGCTGGTCCGCGCCCAGACCGTGCTGATGGCGACCGGCGGCGGGCCGACCATGTACCGCTACCACACGCCCTCGGGCGACAAGACCATGGACGGCCTCGCCATGGCGCTGCGGGCGGGCCTGCCGCTTCGGGATATGGAGATGGTGCAGTTTCACCCGACCGGCCTGCTGGCGGGCGAGGGCACGCGGATGACGGGCACTGTGCTGGAAGAAGGCCTGCGGGGCGCCGGCGGCTATCTGCTGAACGGCCAGGAACGCCGCTTCATGTTCGACTATGCCGAAGGCGGCGAGCGGGCGACGCGCGATATCGTCAGCCGGGCGATCTATGACGAAATGCGCAAGTCCAACACGTCGCCCAACGGCGGCGTCTACATCTCGATGGCGCATCTTGGGCCGGAGTTGGTCGCGGAAAAGTTCAAGGGCATGGTCAAGCGTTGCGCCGATTGCGGCTTCGATCTGGCTGGCGGCCTGGTCGAGGTCGTGCCGACGGCGCATTACCTGATGGGCGGCATCGTCGTCGACGTGGATACGCGGACCGAGATGCCGGGCCTCTATGTGGCGGGCGAGGACGCGGGCGGCGCCCACGGCTCCAACCGCCTGGGCGGCAATGGCGTCGCGAACTCCACCGTTTATGGCGGCATCGCGGGCGATGTCATGGCCAGGGAAGCGGCCGGCGCGCTGAAGGATATCGACGAGGCCGTGCTCGACGCCGAAGTCGCCCGCGCGCTGAAGCCGATCGGCAAGGCGACAGGCGACGTTCATGCGCTTCGCCTGAAGTTGATGGATGCGATGTGGGACGATGTCGGCGTGCTCAGGAACGGCCCGGGCCTTCGCCGGGGCCTGGAGAAACTGGCGGACATCCGGGCGGAGCTTGCCGAGACCGGCATCGCGGGCGGCAGTCGCGCGTTCAACCTGACCTGGCATGACTGGCTGAACATGCAGAGCCTCGTCGAAACCTCGGAGGTCATCACGCGCGCCGCGCTCAGCCGCGAGAATTCCAGGGGCGCGCACTACCGGGAAGACTTCACCGACGCCGGCGATCTCGACGCCTCATATTTCACTGTGGCGCGGCAGACCGGCGGCGAATTGCGCGTCGAGCGGGCGCCCGTCGAGTTTACCATCGTCCGTCCCGGCGAAACCTTGCTGAAAGAGCCCCAGGAGGCCGCCCAATGATTTCGATCGACGTGATCCAGGAGACGGCCGAGAAGCTGATGGCGCAAGCCGCCATCGAGATTCCGGACGACTATTTGACCGGCCTGAAACAGGCGGCGGACGCGGAGGACGGCGATCTCTCCTCTTTCGTGCTCCAGGCGATGCTTGAGAATTACGAGGCCGCCAAGGAAGACCGCCGCGCCATGTGCGGCGACACCGGCTGCCCGCGCTGGTACGTCAAGCTCGGCAACGACGCCCGGATCGAGGGCGGGCCGGTGGCGCTGGAGGAAGCGCTCCGCCGGGCGACCGCCAACGCCACGCAGAACGTGCCGCTGCGCCCAAACCGGGTGCATCCGCTCTGGCGCACGGACCATGACAACAATGTCGGCATCGGGGCGCCTGAAATCGAGTACGGCTTTGAGCCGGGCGGCGACTGGATCGACCTGACGACCGTCCATAAGGGCGGCCTGTTCGGCACCGACTACCGGATGCTGTTCCCGTCGGACGGGATCGAGGGCATCAAGCGGTTCTATCTCGATAGCCTCGTGGCGTTCGGCAAGCGGGGCCTTGCCTGCCAGCCCGCGATCATCGGGATCGGGCTTGGCGGCTCCAAGGATACCTGCATGGTGCTCGGCAAGCGCGCCGCCTGCCTCCGCACGGTCGGCGACCGCAACCCGGACCCGAAGATCGCGGCGCTCGAGGAAGAGTTCAAGGAGCTCGGCAATTCCATCGGGATGGGCGCCATGGGCTTTGTCGGCAATTCCATGGTGATCGACTGCCATATCGAGGTTGGTTATTGCCACACGGGCGGCATGCAGATGAGCGTCCACGCCTTCTGCCTGTCCTCCCGGCGCGCGGTCGCCCGGGTGCATGGCGACGGCCGCGTCGAACATCGGACCGACCCCGAATGGTTCACCCCCTTTCAACGCCGGGAGACGGTCGGATGGCAGATGCCGGAAAATTCAAAAAAGTCCGCCTGAGCACGGAGCCGACGCCGGAAGCGCTGGCCGACCTCAAGCTTGGCGACGTCGTCTATCTGGACGGCACGGTCTACACGGCCCGCGAAGGCGCCTACATGCGCGCATTGCAGGATGGCGCGCCCTTGCCGATGACCCTGCCGCTGGAGAGCGGCGCCAACTTCCACTGCTCGCCAGCCGCCTCGATCGCGGAGGATGGGACGATCGCCATCGGCGCGGTGACGGCGACGGCCTCTTTCCGGTTCTCGAAATGGATCGGCGAGTGGCTTGCGCTTTCCGGGGCGAAGTTGATCCTGGGCAAGGGCGGCATGACGTCCGCCGACTACAAGCGCCACTTCGTGCCCCATGGCGCGATCTACCTGACGACGGTCGGCTACGGCACGGGCGCCCTGCTCGGGCGCGGCATCACGCGGGTCAAGGATGTGCATTGGCGCAAGGAACTTGGCCTGGCCCAGGCGATGTGGGTGCTTGAGGTGTCGAATTTCGGGCCGTTCATCGTCGAGAGCGATATGAACGGCGACAGCTTGTTCGAGCGCGAGAACAAGAAAATCGCCGCCGGTCTGGCGAAAGTCTACGAAGGCACGCGCCCGGCCGTGCTGAAACGCTTCGGCGAAACTGACGACCGCAGCGATGAAATGATTTAGCAGGCGCGCAATATGGTCTAGGCTTACAGCAGTAGACATAGAAGAAACGGGAGAGAGCGATGAAATTTGGATTGAAGGCTGCGCTTGCCGCGCTGGCCATCTCGGCCTCCGCGACCGCCGCCATGGCGGATTATCCAGAACGCCCAATCACCATGATTATCCCCTATGGCCCGGGCGGCGCGACCGATATCTCGGCGCGGACCATCGCCGAGGCGCTGGGCGAGGCGGTCGGCTCGCCGGTCATCATGGTCAATCGCGCTGGCGCGGGCGGCGCGACCGGTTCGGTCGCCGTCCAGAACGCGAAGCCCGACGGCTACACCATGCTGTTCGCCCGCGTCGGCTCGCACACCGTCAACCCGGCGATGAAAGCGACGCTGCCCTACACCCTCGCGGATTTCCGCTTCGTCGGCGTCTATGAGATCAATCCGGTCGCCTGCGCCGTCAAGGCCGATAGCGATATCAAGACGATCGACGATCTCATCGCCAAGGTGAAAGCAGGCGGCGTCAGCTATAGTTCCTCCGGCGTCGGCTCCTTGCTGCATATCGCGGCGGCTTATGTCCTGAAGGAATTCGGCATCGCCGATCCGGTCAAGGATGCGATCCATATCCCGCTGAAAGGCGGCGGCGCGGCGGCGACGGCCGTGTTGAACGACACGGCGACCTTCATCTGCACGAATTCCTCCGCGCTCGCCAGCTTCGTTGCGAACAAGCAATTGAAGCCGCTGCTGGTGACGACCGCGGAGCCGATCGTCGGCTTCGACGCGCCGACCTCCGCCGATCTCGGCAAGCCGGCGCTGACGCAACTGGTGGGCTGGACCGGCATCGCCGGCCCGGACGATCTGCCGGACGACATCGCGGCCAAATGGGGCGCCTGGATGAAGACAGCGACCGATGACGCCGATTTCCGCCAGAAGATGGAATCGCGCGGGTCAGTCATCAGATTGATGCAGCCGGCGGAATCCCAAGCTTTCATCGAAGGTCAGTACGCGGTCTTCCGCAAGCTTGTGGATGACCTCGGCATGCGGATCGAGAACTAGAGACGATGCCCGGCGCCGCCGTTTCGCGCTCCATCAGGACCGTGAGCGGCGGCGCCGGCGGGCGCTTGCCTCTTCGATATTTCCTGGCCCGGATGTAGAGCGTCCATGTCCAAGCAATCATTCCTGTGCGTCGGCGGCGCGGCGCTTGCCGGCGCCGCGTTCCTGATGCTGGCCGGCATTCCGTATGGCGTCAGCAGCCCGAGCAATGTCCGCAATATCGTGCTGTCGCCCCTGTTCTGGCCGTACGTGCTGGCGGGCATTCTGGCCTTCGGCGGGGCCGGTCTGGTTCTGACCGCGTTCCGGCTGCCGCCGGGCGCGCGCGACGAACGCCTGTCGGATGTGCCCGGCGGCTGGGCGCGGCTCGGCGCGATCGCGGTCATCATGCTGGCTTATGTGATGACGATCTCGACCCTGGGCATGGTCTGGACCTCGATCGTCGCGATCGTCGCCGTCGCCTTCCTGATGCAGGCGAAGCGGCCACTGCTGACGGCGGTCGTGGCGGTCGCGGCGCCCTTGTTGCTCTATGCGTTCTTCGCCCATGTGGCGGGCGTCGGCGTGCCGCAGGGCGAACTGGTGCGCCTGCCATGAGCTTGATGGATAGCTTCGCCGCCGGTCTGGCGCTGGTCTGGAGCCTCGAAAGCTTGCTGGCCCTGGTCGGCGGCGTGCTCGTCGGCGTGATCGCCGGGGCTATTCCCGGCATGTCCGCGACCATGGCCGTCGCCTTGACCTTGCCGTTCACCTTCGCGATGACGCCCATCACCGGCATTCTGCTGCTGGTCGGCGTCTACAAGGGCGGGATTTTCGGCGGCAGCATTCCCGCCATCCTAATCAAGACGCCGGGGACGCCGGCGTCCAGCGCGACCGTGCTCGACGGCTATCCGATGGCGGAAAAAGGCCAGGCCGGCCGCGCGCTTGGTATGGCGCTCTGGGCCTCCTGCACAGCCGACCTGATCTCGAATCTGGCGCTGATCCTGTTCGCCGGCTGGCTCGCCTCGTTCGCGTTGAGTTTCGGGCCGCCGGAATTCTTCACGCTGATCCTGTTCTCGCTGACCATTATTGCCGGCGTTTCCGGCGACAGCCTGCTGAAGGGCCTGATCTCGGCGATCATGGGCCTGCTGCTCGCGACCGTGGGCCTGGACCTCGTTTACGGCACCAACCGCTTCAACTTCAACGATCCGAACCTGATGGGCGGTTTGAACTTCATCGCGGTTCTGATCGGCCTGTTCGCCATCCCGGAAATCCTGACCATGGTCTGGAACCCGAAGGGCCAGGAAGGGCAGGCGCGGGGCCTCGGCGGCGGCTGGGTCACCTGGCTCGACTACCGGCGCTGCTTCAAGACCATCGTGCGCGGCAGCTTGATTGGCGTGGTGCTGGGCAGCATCCCCGGCATCGGCGCGGCGCCTGCGGCGTTCCTCTCCTACAGCGAAGCTCGGCGAAAATCCAAGAACCGCGACAATTTCGGCAAGGGCGAGATCGAAGGCGTGGCGGCCTCCGAATCGGGCAACAACGGCGTCGCCGGCGCCACCTTGATCCCGCTGCTGGCGCTGGGGGTGCCGGGGGACGTGATCACGGCCATCATCATCGGCGCCTTCATGGTGCATGGCCTGCAGCCCGGCCCGATGATGTTCGTCGCCAATGCCGACATCATCTACGGGCTGTTCCTCGGCCTGATCATCAGTTCGATCGCCTTGTTCTTCATCGGCACCGTGGCGATCCGGGGGTTCCGCTTCGTCGCCGACATTCCGAAGGCGCTGCTGTTCCCGGTCGTGCTGGTGCTGTGCGTCTATGGCGTCTTCGCGGTCAACAACAACATCTTCGATATCGGCGTGATGTTCGCCATGGGCTGGGTCGGCTTCATGATGTTGCGCTTCGGCGTCCCGGCGGCCCCGTTCCTGATCGCATTCATCCTCGGCCCGCTCTTGGAGGACAATTTTCGCCAGTCGATGCTGATGTCCGGCGGGTCGCCGGAAATCCTGTTTCGCGGCCCGATCACCTGGTTCTTCTGGGGCCTGACCGTGCTCACCGTCGTCGCAATCGCGCGGGCGGGCCTGCGCGTGCGCAGCAAGCTGCTTGAGGAAAAACGCACATGAGGGGCGCGGATAGCTTGGTTCAGACGCTGGCGGCGGTCGGCGTCGAGCGGATTTTCAGTCTTTCCGGCAACCAGATCATGCCGGTCTATGACGCGTGCATCGATCTTGGCGTCGAGATCGTGCATGTGCGCCACGAGGCGGCGGCGGTGTTCATGGCGGAGGCCTGGGCGCAATTGACGGGACAGGTCGGCGTCGCCCTGACGACGGCCGCGCCGGGCTTCGGGAATTCCCTGGGGCCGCTCTATTCCGCGACGAAATCGGAAACGCCGCTGCTGTTGCTGACGGGGGATTCCCCGGTCAGTCAGGACGGTCGGGGCGCGTTTCAGGAACTCGATCAACTGGCGATCACGCGGCCGCTGGTGAAGGCCGGCTTCCGGCCGACGACCGCCGCCGCACTGGCGGAAGATGTCGCGGCGGCCCTCGAATGCGCGGCGTCCGGCCGTCCCGGACCCTGCCATATCGCGCTCGCCTTCGATGTGTTGCAGGCGGAATGCCCGGCAGCGCCGGCGCCGTTCCGCGCCGTTGAGCCAAAGGCGCCGGGCGCGGACGATGTGGCGGCGGCGCTGGCGAGGCTTGCTGCCGCTGAACGGCCGTTGATCGTGACGGGGCCAGCGCTGAACTGGACCCGGGCTGGCGCGCTCCTGGCGGCGCTTGAAGCCCACACTGGCGCGGCGGTTCTCTGCCTCGAAAGCCCGCGCGGCCTGAAAGACCCTTCGCTCGGCGATCTGGCGGGCGTCTTCAAGCAGGCGGATCTGGCGCTGGCGCTCGGCAAATCGATTGACTTCACGCTTGGCTTCGGCGCGGCGGAGGCGTTTGCGCCTGGCTGTCCCTGGATCGTCGTCGACGGCGACACCGCAGCCCAGGCGCAAGCCGCGCGCAATCTCGGCGACCGCCTGGCGCTGGCGGTCGTCGCCGATCCGCGACCGACGGCCGAAGCGCTGATCGCCGGCGCCCCCGCCCCCACGCCCAGCGCGCAAGCTTGGCGGGACGAAGTGGCGGCGCTGACTGCCAAGCGCGCGCCTTGCCCCAGGACCAAGGGCATCTCGCCGCTCGATCTGACGACCGCGATCCAGCGGCAGATCGACCGGGCAGGCGAAACCGTGCTGGTCCTGGATGGCGGCGAGATCGGCCAATGGGCGCAAGCCGGCCTCAAGGGCGACGCGCGCCTGATCAACGGGCCCGGCGGCGCCATCGGCGGCGGTCTCTGCTACGCGGTCGCCGCCGCGTTGGCCCGGCCGCACGCCCAGGTGATCGCCGTGATGGGCGACGGCACGGTCGGCTTTCATCTGGCCGAGTTTGAAACGGCCGCACGATCCGGCGCCGCTTTCGTCGCGGTCATCGGCAATGACCGGCGCTGGAATGCCGAATACCAGATCCAGGTCCGGGACTACGGCGCCCAGCGCACGATGGGCTGCGAATTGAGCGGCGCCCGATACGATTTGGCGGCGGCCGGGCTTGGCTGTCACGGCGAGTATGTAACGGATCCGGCCGACCTGGACGCGGCGCTGGCGCGCGCCAGCGCATCCGGCAAGCCGGCTTGCGTCAACGTCGAGATCGACGGCCTCGCCGCGCCGAGCGGCGCCGGGCACTGATCTCAGTCTTCGATGACGACCCGGCCTTCCGCCGGATAGACGGTCACGCGGGCGCCTGTGGGGATCAGCGTCGTCACATCGCCGTCCTCGAAGCGGTCGCACATGGCCATGTCGGCCAGGGCCGCGCCCTGGGCGAGGATGGTGTTGGCGGCGTTGAACAGGATGGCTTTCGGCGCAATGCCGCGCGCTTTCATCTCGTGCAGCATCCAGGCGGACGCGACGCCGCCCTTGGCCGTGTTCAGCACCAGGATCTTGTCCTTGTAGGACTGACCGGCCAGCGCATGCTGGGGCCTGGAGAAAATGCCCTTGATGCGGTCAAGATCATAGCGCGCTGAAAAATTATCCGCCGCGGTCAGAGCTTCGCCGGCGACCGTCGGGCCGATGCCGGGATGGCATTTCAGTTCGCGCGGCATCAGACGATCTCCCCTTTCTCGGCCGAGGCGACGCAAGCCGCCATCGAGGCCAGCGCTGGCTTGTAGCCGTAGCCGCCCAGAATGTTCACGATCTTGGCCGAGTTCGAGAGCAGCCGCGTCCAGCCGTTCGCCTCGCCGATCTCGCGGGCATATTGCTGGTAGAAGCAGGTGCCTTGCAGCACGGTCGCGCCGAACGCCTGCAAGGTCGCGTTGAAGCCCATGCGCTCGGCGTCGGCATAGACGCTGGGCGCGGTGCAGACGATGACGTCGGTATCGGCATGGCGGCGGCGGCCGGCGCAGATCGCGGCGAGCTGCCGCATTTCGACCAGCGACAATTGCGGGGCGGCGAACACCACGACATCGACCTTGTCGCCCTCGCCGCCGAAATCGGCGCGGAGGGCGGCAAGATCGTCAGCGCCGATCCGCTCCGCCGCCAGGCCGTCGCCGCCGACAGCCTTGAGGTCGGGCGCTTCCGGCGTCACGCCGACGATGTGAAACAGCGGCGTCGAGCCATAACTCGCCATGGCCGCGCCGAAATGCTTGATCTGGTCGGATGTCGGCGCCGTGTCGATGCCTTCGATGACCGGCACGGCCCAATAGGAGCCCGCCTTCCGGCCGATGACGGCGCCGAGCACGCCCCAATCGGTCAACTCGACCGGAGGCGTCTCGACGAGGAAGCGGCGGGTCGCGCGGCGATGCCGGTCCAGATGCAGGCCATAGCGCGGGGTGCGCCCGGTCAGGCCGGCCGCAAGGGCCGACGGCCCGCCCTCGAAGTTGGATCGGGCGCCGCAAACGCTGTTCGAATAGATCACGACGCCGGTGTCGCCATAGGCGACATGGTCGCCGAACACCGGCGGCATGATCGTCTGATAATTGATGCAGGTGTCGGTCATCATGATGCCGAGGGCCTGACAGGCGGCGATGAAGCGGCGCTCGAGGTCGGCCATCGCCTCGGTCTGGCCAAGGGGATCGTAGCAGGAGAGATCGACGCCGCGCGGATCGGTGATCATCGGCACGCGGACGCGCCGCTCCGGCTCCGGCAATCCGGCGAAAGCTTCGACGAAACTGACGCCAGCGTCGCCCAGGCTTTCGGGGTCGGCCATCATATGCGCCTGACTGACGGGAACCATGTCCGCCGCGTCGAACATGCGCCCGACCTGCATTTGATGATCCATCGCCCACTGCCGCGCCGGCCCCATGGCGCCGGCGAGCATGGCCCGCTCCTCGTCGTTCAGATGCACGCGCTCGTCTCCGTCTTCGTCGGTCCGGAGCGAAGCTTAGCGCGAAATGCCGGTTACGGCGCTAGCGCCGGGCGAGTTCGTCCGCCAGCGCGCGATAGGCTTCAAGCGGCGGCACGGCGAGACCGGGCATTTTCGCTTCGTCATCGACGCGCCTGAGGTCGGCGGCGGCCATGGCGTAGGGCTGCTTGGCGAAATCGGCCGCTTCGGCGAGCGTCATGGCGCCGCCTTGCAGCCTCAGGCTCCGCACTGAATCCGGCGCCAGCAGGTCGAAGTAATCCGGCTCGACCGAACAGAGCCAGCGCTTGGCCGGCACATGCAGGCGGATCGGCTCTACGACCTCCGGCCCGAACAGGGACGCCAGCATCGCCGCGCCCGCAGCCTCATGGCGATCGTCGATGCCTGCTTCCGCGAGCGCCACGTCATCTTCTGTCAGAAGGTGGCCGACGTCGTGGAACAGCGCCGCGATCGTGAACGCCGGGCCAAGCTTCCGGGCGTCGGCCAGGGCCGCCGATTGCAGCGCATGCTCCAGTTGCGTGACCCCGGCCAGCCCGTAGGCGCCGTCGCCGCGCGTCGCCAGAATGTGAAAGGCGTTGCTGACAGACATCAATTGCATGGCCGTGCCCTCTTCCTGCCCTGTGTTTGATTACACGAGGAACTTCCGCAAGCGCGCGGAACAGATGTCTATAATCATGACCGCCAGAACGATGAGGATGATGATGGCGGACGCCCGGTCGTACTGGAAGGACCGGAAGCTTTCGTAGAACGTGAAGCCGATGCCGCCGGCGCCGACGATGCCCAGCACCGTGGCGCTGCGGACGTTGGTCTCGAAGCGATAAAGCATAAGGCTGGACCAGAGCGGCATGACCTGGGGAATGACGCCGTAGACGATTTCCTGAACGCGGGAGGCGCCGGTCGCCCGGATGCCTTCGACAGGGCGGGGGTCGATCGCCTCGACCGCTTCGGAAAACAGCTTCGAGATGATGCCGAGATTGTGGATGAAGATCGCCATGACGCCGGCGAACGGCCCAAGTCCGACGGCCGCGACGAACAGGATGGCGAAAACGATTTCATTGATCGCGCGGGCTGCGTCCATCATCCGCCGCATCGGCTGGACGACCCACCAGGGCGCGATGTTGGTCGAACAGAGCAATGCGATCGGCGCGCCGAACAGGATCGAAAGCGCCGTGCCCCAAAGCGCGATGAAGATCGTCTCCATGATCTTGTCGGCGAAAATGCGCCAGTCGGTGAAGTCGGGATTTGCGAAATCGCCAGCGAAGGTCGCCATGTTCGCGGCGTCCGTGAAGAGCAGCGTCCAGTTGAAGACTTCCGCTGGCTCGTAGGCGACCGCGAGGCAGGCCGCGATGGCCAGGCCGACGCCCATGGTGACGGCGAACGTCGTCCAGCGTGGCCGGAGTTGTTCTTGAACGGCGGGCGATAATTCTAGCGATGCGATAGACATGTTTGACGTTCGCCTTCCTTGAACGAATACCGCCGCCGGGTCGACTGCCTGTCGTCCCGGCGGCGGTTGCGCTATAGACTACCCAGCTTAGTAACCGGCTTGACCGACCACGGCCGCCATTTCGGCGAGGCGCGCGAGTTCGTCGTTCGCAGCCTTGACGCCTGCAGCGTCATTGGCCTGCTCAGCCTTCAGCTTGGCCTTGAAGGCCTCGATCTGACGGACGTCGAGCAACTGGGCGTTGGAGGAAGCAAGGAAGGGACCCCAGCCGTCCGAGAGCTTGGCCAGAACCGCGCGTTCGCGCTTGACCTTCTCGATGTCGCCGAAGCGGCCGTACTGCATGAAGAAGTAGTAGATCTTCGCCTTGGCGTCGGCCGAGAGGTCGGCGCGCCAGACAATCGGGTCCGACGGGATCAGCGGGGAGCGCCAGATCTCTTTGATTTTCGCGGCGGATTCCGGTTGATTCTTGGCGAGGCGCGCATAAAGCGATTCGGTGTTGTTCGTCGCGATATCGACCTTGCCGTTGGCGACCGCGAGGGCGTTGCCTTCATGGTTCGAGGAGGTGACGCGCTTGAAGCAGTTTTCCGGCGTCATGTTATTCACGGCCCAGACGTAATATCCAGGGATCGCAAAGCCGGAGGTGGAGTTCGGGTCGCCGTTGCCGAAAGTTTTGGTCTTGTCGCACTTCAGCACGTCGGCGAGCGAATTGATGCCGCTGCCGACTTGTGTGATGAGCAGCGAGTGATAGCCCTTGGTGCCATCGTCCTTGATCGTCTGGGCGAACACTTCGCCGCCGGCCCGGTCGACCGCCTGGATCGCGGATTTGTTGCCGAACCAGGCAATGTCCACTTTCTTGAAGCGCATGCCTTCGATGACGCCGGCATAGTCGGACGCGAAGAACGGCTTCACGGCCACGCCGAGCGATTTCGACAGGTCATCCAGAAACGGCTGGAAGGATGCTTCGAGGACGGATGCGGACTCGGTCGAGATGATGCCGAAGTTAAGCTGTTCCGGCATTTCGGCCTTCGCCGCGGTCGTGCCGGCCGCCAGGATGGCGACCGCCGTTACGAGGTGTTTCAACATAGGAATACTCCAGGTTTTGGTGGTTCAGACGACGGCGGGAAAGCGTTCATCTTGGTTCTGAACGGCGCGGACCCCCGCCTTCGCGCCCTTTTGCCGACCCGGATCGGGGCGGTCGGACTTCGGTTCGTCGCTTTCGGGCTCGCTCAAGTCGATGCCGTAAAGCGCGGTAAGATCTTTCGGCCGGATCTGGCTTGTCGGGCCGTCGAAGACGATTTCGCCATCCTTCAGCGCGACGATCCGGCGGCAATGCTTGAAGGCATGGTCGATCTGATGCAGCGAAATGATGATCGTCGCGCCGTCCTTCGCATTGATATCCGCGAGGATTTCCATGACGCGCTCGGCGGAGGCCGGATCGAGGGATGCGATCGGCTCATCCGCCAGGATGACCCGGGCTTCCTGGGCGAGCGCGCGGGCGATGGCGCCGCGCTGCTGCTGCCCGCCGGAGAGCTGGGAGGCGCGCCGACGGGCGAAATCGACCATGCCGACCCGCTCCAGGCTGGTCAGCGCCTTGATCTTGTCGGCCTCGTTGAACAATCCGAACGTGCCGCGCCAGCCGGAAGCCCGGCCAAGCCTGCCGGCCAGGACGTTCTTCAGCAGCGTCAGGCGGCCGACCAGATTGAATTGCTGAAAGACGACCCCGACCTCCCGCCGGAGCCGGCGCTGCGCTTTCAGGCGTTTGCCGTTCTGCTGCACCGCCTCGCCCAGCAGGCGGATCTTGCCGCCGCTCGCGTCAAGGCGCTCGAAACCCGCGATCAGGCGGATCAATGTCGATTTGCCGGAGCCCGAAGCCCCGATCAGCGCGACCAGTTCGCCGGCCTCGACTGTCAGGTTGATGCCTTTCAGAACGGGCGTGCCGCGCCGAAAGGATTTCGACAGATCGCTGATCTCGATTACAGTGGTCATGCCGCTCGCTCCTTGTTCAGGGGAGGAGTAGATGCTGAATGTGACAGGGGCGTTTCGGATAAATGACGCTAGGATGTCGCCCCTGTGGACCGCCTGGAGGGATGCAACGATGTCAAAACCGTTTGAAGGACCGTCGGTCTGGACCGGCGCCGATCTCGCAGCCGACCGGAGTTGGACCTACCGGCTGACGGCGGCCGATATCCGCGAACTGGACGCCGCGCGGCGTCACGCTGAACGCGCCGGCGCCGATTGGCTGACCGTGACGCGCGAAACCTTCCCGCTGGACGCCATGGCGCGACGTCTCCAGGGCGTCGCCGATCAACTGGAGACCGGCCGCGGCATGATGCTGCTCAGCGGCCTGCCGGTCGACCGGCCGCAGGATGATATCCGCCTGATCTGGATGGGCATGGGCCACTGGATCGGCCGCCCGGTCGCCCAGGACAATACCGGGCAGATGATGCGCGACATTCAGGCCGAGCCCGGCGACCTTGGCGCGCGCCATGAAAAGATGGCCGACGCCAAGGGCGAGGTCTTTCTGTCATCCAAGGCCAGGACCTACAGCAATGGCCAATTGCGCTACCACACCGACCGGACCGATGTCGTCGGCTTGCTGATGGCGCGCCGGTCCGCGTCCGGCGGCGAAAGCCGTGTCGCGAGCACCGCCGCCGTCTACAACGCCATTCTGCAGCGCCGGCCCGATCTTCTGGAACTGCTGCTGCAGCCGATCTATCGCTCGCGGCTTGGGGAGGAAGCTGGCGGCGGCGATGAAATCTACCCGTTGCCGGTATTCGGCATTCGCGACGGCAAGCTGACCAGCCACTATTCGCGGACATATGTGGAAGCGGCCCAATTGCGGCCGGAAACGCCGCGCATGTCCGACGCCCAATGGGAAGCGCTCGACATGCTGGCGGCCGTCGCCGACGAACTGGCGTTCCGGATGATGCTGGCGCCGGGCGACATTCAACTGATCAACAGCCACATCACCTATCATGCCCGCACGGCCTTCGTGGACGATGCGGCCAAGGGCGAATCGCGCTTGCTCCACCGGCTCTGGCTCTCGATGCCGAATAGCAGGGCGTTGCCGGCCGATCAGGCGGTGCTGTGGCGCAATGTCGAAGCCGGCGCGCTCCGCGGCGGGATCGCGGTCGCTTAAGGCAGCTCGGCGATTGCCGGGGTCGATCTACGCCGGGAAGTGCCGACGCCAGACCGGGCCGACAGTCGGGTGCGCCTCGACCAGCGCGCGGAGCGCGGCGAGCCTTGGGGCGTCGATAGAACCGCGAAACCACTTCGACAGCATGGCGACATAGATGTCGGCGAGCGACATGTCGGCGCCCAGCAGGAACGGGCCGGGGACAAGGGCGCGCTCGACCAGGGCCAGCGCCTCGCCCATCCGCTGGATGGCGGCGGCCTGGGTCGCGGGCTCGGCGGCGGGGTCGGTCGTGTAGCGGCCCGGATAGACCCGTCTGAGCACGGCCTCGTAGAGATTGACGTTCGCGAAGACCAGCCAGCGCAGGAACGCCGCATGGGCAGCCGTGCCAGGCGAGGGGCCAAGCCGCTTTTCGGGGAATTTCGCGGCGAGATGGATCAGAATAGCGGCGGATTCGGTCATCATCGACCCGTCCGGCAGGATCAGCGTCGGCATCTGGCCCCAGGGATTGACGGCCCGGAAACTGGCTGGCATCGGCGAGCCGGGCTTGGTGTCATATTCGACCAGGTCGAAGGGCGCGTCCGCAAGCGTCAGCGCGATCTCGACGACGAGGCCGCCGCTGCCGCGCCGATTATGCAGGACATAGCGTGATGGGTTCGTTGTGCCGCTCATGCGCCGAGCGCTTCCGGCAGGGCCGCCATCACAGCGTCGGCGATGGCCGCCGTTCCGGTGTCGCCGCCGAGGTCATAAGGCCGGACGGAGCCATTGGCGAAGCCGATCTCAAGGGCGCGCTCGATGCCGCGTCCTGCGTCCGCCAGCGCCGGCGCATCGTGCTTTTCGGCGAGCCAGTTCAGCATCATCGCCGCCGAAACGATCATCGCGCTTGGATTGGCGATGCCCATGCCGGCGATGTCGGGGGCGGTGCCGTGGGCCGGTTGGAACAGGCCGTGCTCATCGCCGATTTCGGCGCATGGCGCCATGCCCATGCCGCCGACAAGTCCGGCCGCGAGATCCGAGAGGATGTCGCCGAACATGTTCTCCATCACCATCACATCGAACTCCCAGGGCTTGCGCACCAGGTCAAGCGCCGCCGCATCGACATAGGCGTGGGCGCGCGCCAGGTCGGACGCCTTGTCCATCCGCTCGTTAAAGACTTTTCGGAAGAAGGCATAGGCTGCGAACACGTTCGCCTTGTCGACGCAGGTGACGAGGCCCTTGCCGTTGCCGGCCGCCTTCCGGCCGCGCGCCAGGCCGATCGCCTGATCGGTCAGGCGTTCGGTGACGCTCCGCGTGATCACCAGGGTTTCGCGGGCTTCCCGGTCGTCGATGACCTCGCCCTTGCCGACCGAGGCGAACAGGCCCTCGGTCGATTCACGCAGGATGATCAGATCGATGTTCCGGGCGCGGGCGTCGGCGAGCGGCGTCTTGACGTTCGGGTAAAGCTTGACCGGCCGCACGCCGGCGTAGAGGCCGAATTCCTGGCGCATCCGCAAATGCGGCGAAATCTCGGTGCCGTCGGGCTTGCGCACGCTCGGGAGGCCGATGGCGCCGAGGAGAATTGCATCGGCATTGCGGCCGGCTTCGAAGCTCGCGTCGGAAATTTCTTCGCCGCTCTCCTGGTAGTATCCCGCGCCGCAGGCATATGGCGTGAGCTCCAGGGCGAAGCCGCCGACAGCAGCTTGCGCCGCCGCCAGCACCCGCCGGGTTTCGGCCATGATCTCGATGCCGATGCCGTCGCCGGGGTAGACTGCGATCGTGAAATTCGCGTTCTTTGCAACCATAGCCGGACCCTCCTGGCGCATTGTTGGATATCGATCGGTCAGGCGACGACGCCGGCGTCGCGCAAGGCCGCGATCGCATCCGCCTGAAGGCCAAGCGCTTCCAGAATTTCGTTTGTGTCCTGGCCAAGCGACGGCGCGGCGCGGCGGATTGCGCCGGGCGTCTCCGAGAGCCGGGGGATGATGTTGTGCATCGGGAGGACGCCGCCGGGGGCTTCAGGCTCCGGCATTTCGACCAGCACTTCGCGGCTGAGGACATGGGGGTCCTGGCGGAGTTGGCCCGCGTCATAGACCGGCCCGGCGGTGACTTCGGTCGCCTCGAAGAAATCCAGGTTCTCCTGCAGCGTCCGCTGGCCGACCCAGTCCTGCACGATGGCGTCCACTTCATCGGCGCGGGCGATGCGGGCGGCGTTGGTCGCATAGCGCGGGTCGTCGCACATATCGGCGCGGCCGATGGCGCGAAAAAGGCGCATCGCCATGGCCTGCATGGAGCCCGAGATCGCGAGCCAACTGCCGTCCTTGGTCTGGTAGGTGTTGCGCGGGCTGGCGGTCAGGGACCGGTTGCCGGTGCGCATGGGGGCCTTGCCGGTCACGTGATGGATCGCAGCATCGCCGCCCAGGATCGAGATCAACGGCTCCAGCAGCGCGAGATCGATGATCTGGCCCTTGCCGCCCTTCGTCTCCACTTCCCGAAGCGCCGTCATGACCGCGAACGCGCCGTATAGGCCCGCCACCATGTCGGCGAGCGCCATATTGGGCAGGGTCGGCGGCCGGTCGGGGAAGCCGGTTTTCATGGCGAAGCCGCTCATGCCCTCGATCAGCGTGCCGAAGCCCGGCTTGGCGGCATAGGCGCCGGTCTGCCCGAACCCGGTGACCCGCAGGATGACCAGCTTCGGGTTGCGGGCCCACAGGATTTCGGGCGCGAGGCCCATCTTCTCCAGGCCGCCGGTGCGGAAATTCTCAACGAACACGTCAGCCGTTTCGACCAAGTCCAGCAGCAGGGCCGTGCCGCGCGGATCGCGAAGGTTCATGACGATGCTGCGCTTGTTCCGGGCGTAGATCTTCCACTGCACGCTGATGCCGTCGGCGCCCCAGTCGCGCAGCGGGTCGCCCTTGCCCGGCGGCTCGACCTTGATGACGTCCGCGCCGTGATCGGCGAGGACATGGGTCGACATATTGCCGGCGACCAGCCGCGACAAATCGAGGACGCGCACCCCATCGAGGGGGCAGGCGGCATCGGGCTGATAGTCCATCGCGGGCGACTCCTCTGCGGCAGATCGCTGGAACTATAGGCTTTGCATTGCGCCCATGGGAACGGCGGCTATGCTCAACCGGCCGACTGGCTGTTCCGCACCTGGAGGATCGTTGATGGCGCGCATTGCAGTCGCCAGCTTTCGCCACGAAACCAATACCTTCGCGCCCCACAAGGCGACGCTGACGGATTTTGAAACCGGTTATAGCTGGCCTGTCCTGACGCGGGGCGCCGATGTGCTGCCGGCGGTCAAGGGCTACAATCTGGCGCTTGCCGGCTTTGTCGAGCGGGCGGCAGCCCGGGGGCATGCGATTGCGCCGTTGCTGTTCGCTTCGGCCAATCCTTCGGCGCAAGTGACGGAGGCGGCCTATGAAGCCATCGTCCAGATGCTGTTCGAGGAACTGGCGGCCCTGGGTCCGGTCGACGCGCTCTATCTGGCGCTGCATGGCGCCATGGTCGCCGAGCATCTGGACGACGGCGAAGGCGAATTGCTGATGCGGCTCCGGCAGAAGCTTGGGCCGCGCCTGCCGATCGTCGTCACGCTGGATTATCACGCCAACATGTCGGTTGAGGCGCTGGAGATGGCTACCGCCATAACAGGCTATCGCACATATCCCCATGCCGACATGGCGGCGACCGGCGCCCGCATGGCGGATTGGCTTGATGGGCATCTGGCGTCGGGCGCCCCGCGGCCCGCCGCCGCGTTCCGGCAGACGCCGTTCCTGATCCCGCTGTTCGCGGGGTGCACCATGCGCGAGCCTGCCGCGGAGGTCGTCGCCGCGGTCGCAAGGATCGAGGCGGAAACCGGCGTGCTGCTGACCTTCGCCGGCGGCTTTCCGGCGGCCGACATCCCCGATTGCGGACCGAGCGTTTATGGCTACGGCTCCGACGCGGCCGCTGTCCGGGCGGCCGTCGATCAGGTCGCCGATCTGGTGGAGGCGCACGAGCGCGATTGGGGCGGCGCCGTGCTGGACCCGGCGGCGGCCGTCGCCATTGCGATCAAGGCGGCGGAAGGCGCCCTTCGGCCGGTGGTGCTGGCGGACATTCAGGACAATCCCGGCGCTGGCGGCACGGGCGACACGATGGGACTGTTGCGCGCCATGCTCGACGCTGGCCTGACCGGCGCGGCGGCGGGCCTGATCTTCGATCCCCATGTGGCGATGATCGCGGCCAAGGCCGGCGAGGGCGCGCTGATCTCGGTGGCGCTCGGCGGCAAGCACGGGGTTCCGGGCGACAAGCCCTTGCCCGGGGAGTTCAAGGTGATCGCAACGGCGGACGGCCGGATGACCGGGTCGGGGCCGCTCTATAAAGGGGCGCGGCTCGATCTCGCGCCGACGGCCAGGCTCCGTCTCGGCGGCGTCGATATCGTCGTCGTCGGCAAGAGGGTGCAGGCGGCCGATCAGGAATGCTTCCGGCATCTTGGCATCGAGCCTGCCGCCATGCGATTTCTCGCCCTGAAGAGTTCCGCGCACTTCCGGGGGCATTTTCAGCCGATCGCCGAAACGATCATCGATGTCGCGGCGCCGGGCGCGATGGCCGCCGACCCGGCGGCGTTGGCGTTCAAAAGAATTCGCGCGGGCGTCAGGCTATCGCCGGCCGGCGCTGCAATGAGGGAACAGGCATGAGCACACCAATCCAGTCCGTCCTGATCGCCGGCTACGGCGTCATGGGCAAGGGCGTCGCGCTATCGTTTCTCGATGGGGGCTTCGACGTCACGGTCCTGACGCGCGACCCGGCGAAGGCGTTGGCGGGCGCGCCGAAGGGCCTCAAGGCTGTCGCTGACCTGCCGGACGAAGCGCCGGATTATGTATCCGAGAATTTCCCGGAAGAATTCCCGCCGAAGCACGCGCTCTTCAAGGCCATGGAGGCAAAGTGGGGCGGGAAGACGATCATTACCTCGAACACCTCCGGCCTGGACCTGGAAGAACTGGCGGCGCCTCTGGCCCATAAGCAGAAATTCATCGGCGTGCATTACCTGCAGCCGGCTGAAGCGTTCGCCTGCGTCGAAGCTATCCGCATTCCCGAAACTTCCGACGAAACCAGGGACAGGGTCATCGCGGCGCTGAAGCGGACGGACAAGGAAGTCGTGCTGCTCAACCGCCCGATCATCGGCGCGCTCTTTAATCGCCTGCAGCACGCCATGCTGCATGAGGCCTACTGGATGATCGAGAAGGGCTATTGCTCGGTGGAGGATGTCGACAAGTTCGCCCGCTTGGCGTTCGGGCCGCGCATGTGCGCCGGCGGACTGATCGAGGTCAAGGACCTGGGCGGGCTGGTCGTGCACGCCAAATCCCAGGCTGAGATCATCCCCAACCTGCATCTGACCCGGGAGCCGGCGCCATTCGTCCAGGCCAAGCCCGGCAAGGGCGAGACCGGAGCCGACGTCGGCAAGGGCTTCTACGATTGGACCGGCCGGGATGTCGCGGAGCGGCGCCGGCAGGTCAAGGCGATGACGCGCAAGATTTTGGATATCGTCGAACCGGAGGCTCGCAAGCATGACAAGTAGATCCGGCGCGATCGGACGGGTTGAACAGGCGTTCGATTCCGGGGCCTTCCTGGACCTCCTGAAGCGCCGGGTCGAAATCCCGAGCACCAGCCAGGAGCCGGAGCGCGCGGCCGACCTGGAGCGATATCTGACGGAGGATATCGGCCCGAGCCTCGCGGCCGACCTCGGCGTCGCCTGGGAGGTGCTGCCGAACCCGGAAGCGGCCGGCCCGCTGCTGATCGGCGAGCGTCATGAAGGCGACGGGCTGCCGACGGTCCTGGTCTATGGCCACGGCGACACCGTGCGCGGCCAGGACGAGGCGTGGCGCGAAGGCCTCAAGCCGTGGACGATCACGGTCGAGGGCGACCGGTGGTATGGCCGCGGCACGGCGGACAACAAGGGGCAGCACACGATCAACTTCACGGCGCTGGCGGCCGTGCTGGCGGAGCGCGGCGCGCTTGGCTTCAATTTGCGCGTCCTCGTCGAAACCGGCGAGGAGATGGGCTCGAAGGGCCTCCGGGCGTTCGCGGAAGCGCACAAGGACCGGCTGACGGCGGATGTGCTGATCGCGTCCGACGGGCCGCGGGTCTCAGCGGACCGGCCGACGATCTTTCTCGGCAGCCGGGGCAACACCAACTTCTCGCTGACGATCAATGCGCGCGAGGGCGCCCATCATTCCGGCAATTGGGGCGGCTTGATCTCGAACCCCGCGATCCAGTTGGTCAACGCGATCTCGACCTTGATCGACGGGCGCGGGCGCCTGCAGGTCGAAGGCCTGAAGCCGCCGCCGATCTCGAACGCGGTCCGGGCGGCGCTGGCCGACCTCGAGGTCGACGGCGGGCCGGATGCGCCGGAGATCGAGCGCGATTGGGGCGCGCCGGGGCTGACCCCCAACGAGCGCGTCTTTGCCTGGAATACGCTGGAGATTCTGGCGATGGAGGCCGGCAACCCTAAGGCGCCGGTCAACGCCATCCCGGCGTCCGCAAGCGCGGTCTGCCAGATCCGGTTCGTCGCCGGCTCCGATCACGAGAGCTTTCTCGATATCATCCGCGAGCATCTGAAAGCCGAGGGCTTCGGCATGGTCGAGGTCGCGCCGACCCGCGGCGCCATGGCGGCGACCCGAACGTCGCTGGACAATCCCTGGGTCGGCCGCGCGGTGAAATCATTCGCAGCGACGACCGGCAGGGCCCCCGCGATCCTGCCGAGCCTTGGCGGCTCGATCCCGAACGACGTGTTCACCGATATCCTCGGTATGCCGACAATCTGGGTCCCGCATTCCTATGCCGGGTGCTCCCAGCATGCGCCGGATGAACATGCGCTAGGGTCGATCCTGAGGTCCGGTCTTCGCATTATGGCGGGATTTTACTGGGATGTCGGCGCGGCGGCTTAACGGCATCGAAAGAGGCGTCTGTTAAGATACTGAGGCTTTAAGCCATGTATGAAAGGCGCCGCGACCTTGCTCAATTCCGTCCCCCGCCCGTATCGGCTATTCGCCGTGTCCGCGGTTTCAGGCCTTGCCGGCTTGGCGCCGGCCTTTGCGTGGGCGGCGCCGACGGGAAGCGATGGGTTTGCGTGGATCGCGCTGTCCCCCTGGGTAGGGCTCGCGCTGGTACTGGCCGTGGCGGCGGGCGGCCTCTCATGGCGGTTGACGCGGACGACGGTCGAATTGCGAGCGACGCGCAAACGCGCCGCCGCCAGCGAAGCGGCGCTTGAGGCGGCGGAAATCCAGGCAAAGGCTTTCGCGGCGCGCATTCGTGATCTGAGCACGCGCGCCGAAACGCTGGAGGCGGAAGCCAAGTCGCTATCGAAGGCGTCCGACGCCGTGCATAAGGCCAAGGAAGAAGCCGAGGCCGCGAACCGCTCGAAGACGGAATTCCTGGCGATGATGAGCCACGAACTTCGGACGCCCTTGAACGCGATCCTGGGATTCTCTGAAATCATTCGATCCGAGGCGCTCGGCAAGCTGGGCGCCGTCGAATATCGGGAATATGCGTCCGACATCTATACCTCCGGCGCGCATCTTCTGGCGCTGATCAATGACTTGCTGGATCTGGCGAAGGTCGAGTCCGGCATGGTCGATCTCAGGGAAGACTGGATCGATCCCGGCGAAATGATCGGCGACTGCGCGCGCATCATCCGCAAGATCGAAGCGGCGCACGGCATCCAGATCAAGGCTGATCCAGAGCCCGATCTGCCGCGTCTCAGGGCCGACAAGCGCAAGGTCAATCAGATCCTGATGAACATCCTGTCCAATGCGGTGAAGTTCACGCCGCCCGGCAAGTCGGTCACGGTCGCCGCCTTCGTCGAGGACGGCTCCGTGGTGTTCGAGGTGACCGACGAAGGCATCGGCATCGCGCCCGACGATATCGCGCGCGTCGTGGAGCCGTTTATCCAGATCGACAGCGCCCTCAACCGCACCTATCAGGGCACAGGCCTCGGCCTGCCGCTCTGCAAGCAGTTGACCGATCTGCATGGCGGCAGCTTCGAGATCAAAAGCGTCTTGAACCAGGGCACCACCGTTCGCGTGACGATGCCAGCCGCCCGCACCAAACGGAGCACGCGCGACAACGCCGCCGCCTGAGCCTCGTCCCGCAGTCGGGACTGTTTCGCTCGATGGCGAATGTTCCTATCGTCTGGCGATCCCGACTCGTCGCTAGAGGTTTCTCGTGTTCCCGGCTTCATCTTCAAGGGCGCCGCTTGGCGCCCGCCATCCATAGGGCCGCCCGATGGCTGAAAGGAAACGCTTCGGCGGGCATGGGCCGACGCTGTTCGTCTGGACGATCGCGATCTCGCTTGGGCTGATCTGCTACATCTACAAGGGCGAGGCGGCGTTTTACCGTGCCTTCTGGGTCGATGTCGGCATTCTGGAAACCATGGCGCCGCGCTTCCTGCTGGGCCTTTTGCTCGTCGGTTTCCTGACGGTGTTGGCGCCGCGCGAAGCCGTCGCCCGCGCGCTGGGCGCCGGGTCCGGTTTCAAGGGCCTTGCGATCGCCGCAGGGGCGGGCGCGCTGCTGCCCGGCGGGCCTTGGGTCATCATGCCGTTGACCCTCGCGATCGCCCGATCGGGCGCGGACGCCGGCGCTTGCGTCGCATTTGTCGTGGCCTGGTCGTCGCTTGGCCTGAACCGCCTCCTGGTCTGGGAAATGCCGTTCCTCGGGTTCGAGACCGCCGGCCTCCGCTGGCTTCTGGCGGTGCCGTTGCCGCTGCTGGCCGGCTTGGCGGTCAGGCGCTGGCTGCCGCTCGCCGCGACCGTCAAGGAGCCTGAGTGATGTCGGCTTCCTTGATCATCATCATCGTCCTGGTCCTGGTCGCAGGCGGCGCCGTCATAGCCCTTCCGGGCAAGAGCTTCCGGGAAGCGATGCGCATCTCGCTCAGTCAGGCTGTGCGCGTCGTGCCGATCGTGTTGCCGGCGGCATTCGTCGCGGGCTTTCTGGCGGAACTCCTGCCGCGGGAGATTGTGGCGGAGCTGTTCGGCGCGGAAGGCGGCTGGCTTGGCTATGCCATTGCGATCGCCGCGGGCGCGATCCTGCCGACAGGGCCGATGGTCGTGCTGCCGCTTGGCGCCGCGCTGCTGCAAGCCGACGCCGGCCTCGCGCCGATCCTGACTCTCTATGCATCCTGGACGCTCGTCAATCTGCAGCGGCTGTTTATCTGGGAATTGCCGCTGGTCGGGCAAAGCCTAGCCGTCCGGCGGTATTCCGGCGGTCTGCTCGTGTTGCCGCTTGCGATCGCGTCGGCCGTGCTGATCGCCTGGCTGCTTGGGCGATAGCGCCCGGCGCATGCCCTCGATATGATCCTAACTTCCCTTGAACGGAGCACCTCACCGCCCATGTCGAACTTGGTCTTGATCCGCCACGGCCAGAGCCAGTGGAACCTTGAAAACCGATTTACCGGCTGGAAGGACATCGACCTGACGCCGGCCGGCGAGGCAGAAGCCCGCGACGGCGGGCGGCTGTTGAAGGAGCAGGGGTTCGATTTCGACATCTGCTACACGTCCGTCCTGACGCGCGCGATCCGCACCCTCTGGCTTGTGCTGGATGAAATGGACCGGCGCTGGCTGCCGGTCATCAAGGACTGGCGCTTGAACGAACGCAGCTATGGCGGCCTCCAGGGCCTCAACAAGGCGGAAACCGCCGAGAAGCATGGCCTGGAACAGGTGATGATCTGGCGGCGCAGCTTCGATGTCCCGCCGCCCAGCCTGACGCCGGAGGATGAGCGCTATCCGATCAACGATCCGCGCTACCGCAATCTGCCGAAGGAAATCGTGCCGTTCACGGAAAGCCTGAAGGACACCATCGCCCGGGTGCAGCCCTATTGGGAGGCGGAAATCGCCCCAAGAATCAAGGCCGGCCAGCGAGTCCTGATTTCGGCCCACGGCAACAGCCTGCGCAGCCTCGTGAAGCATCTGGACGGAATTTCGGACGAGGCGATCCCGCTGGTCGAGATTCCGACGGGCAATCCCCTGGTCTATCAACTAGGCCCCGATATGCGCCCGGTCGGAGAGGCCCGCTACCTGAAGCCGGTCGTGCCCCATGGCTGAGACAGGCAATCAACGCACAGGCGGCGAGACGACGCCGCCCGTTCTTGAGCGCACGCCGTGACGACGGCGCTGATCACGGGCGCTGCGAGCGGCATCGGCGCCGCGATCGCCGCCCGGATCGCCGGCCCGAACATGCGGCTCTTGCTGCATACCCGCAAGAACGTCGACGGCTTGGGCGCGGTCGCGGCGGCGGCGAAGGCGGCCGGGGCGGAGGTGGAGACGCGGCTCGCCGATCTGGCGGACCCCGCGGCGGGCGCCGAACTGGCCGCTGCAGCCATCGAACGCTTCGGCGGCCTCGACTGGCTCGTCGCCAATGCGGGCTTCGCCGACAAGCGCCCAATCGCCAGCCTGCCCGACCAGAGCGTGCAGGAAAGTTTCGCCGCCATCGCCGACAGCTTCTTCCGGATGGCGAAGGCTGCCAGCCCGGCGCTCCGCCGCTCGCCCCAAGGCCGGGTGGTGGCGATCAGCTCGTTCGTGGCGCACCGGTTCCCGCCAGCCGGCGATGTGTTCGCGGCCTCGGCGGCGGCCAAAGCGGCGCTGGAGGCCCTGGCGCGGGCGCTCGCGGCGGAACTCAGCGATGCCGGCGTCACGGTCAATGTCGTGGCGCCCGGCTACACCCAGAAAGACCCCGGGGCCCATGCCGCGCTCACGGCCGACCGCTGGCGTGCGATCCAGGCCCGCATCCCCTTCGGCCGGCTTGCGACCCCGACGGACTGCGCCGCCGCGGCAGCCTATTTCCTCTCGGTCGACGCTGGCTATGTCACCGGCCAGACCCTGCATATCGACGGCGGCCTGGGGCTTTAGCGCGATGCAGGGCGCCTCTGCTAAACGCCCTTCTTCACGAAGTCGCGCATCACGTCCTTGTCCGGTTCGACGCCGAGGCCGGGGCCGCCTGGCAGGGCATAGCAGCCGTCGGGGCCAGGGTTGACCCAATCGCCGTACAAGCTGGCTTCCATGGTTCCGTAAAGCCGCTCGACCGGTCCCTTGCGGCCGACATGGGCCGCGACCAGATGCAAGCTGGCGATAAAGCCGGGGCCGAAATAGGGCGAGTGCAGGGCGATCCCGACATTGGCCGCGTCCGCCAGCACGGAAATCTTCCGTGTCTCTGTGATGCCGCCGACCTTGGAAACGCTTGGCTGCGCCCAGTCGACGGCGCCGGCTGCGAACATCTGCTTGAATTCCCAGGCGGTAGAGGCGTTCTCCCCGGCGGCGATGGCGCAGAGGCCGTTCGCGCGGACTTCGGCGAGGCCCTCAAAGTTCTCCGGCGGCCAGACCGGCTCCTCCAGCCAGTAGACGCCATAGGCCGCCATTTCATCGCCGATCTCGATGGCGTCCGCGACCGACCAGGGGCAATTCGTATCGACCATGATCTGCACATCAGGCCCGCCGCCGGCGCGGCAGGCGGCGACGGCTTCCGGCGTGCGCTCGTGCAGTTTGATGAAGCCGTAGCCGGCCGCGACCGCTTCGGCGGAGCGCTTCTCGATGGTCGCGAGG
>CALAHN010000002.1 GCA_937891825.1 uncultured Alphaproteobacteria bacterium | reverse complement strand
AAATGGGAATCCCCACCAACCAATTCGATTCTCACTTAACGCCCGACGCTCTAGCATCCGGGCCACATGGGGCGCCACAAGACCGACGAAGCCGATCGTGCCGACAAACGCGACGGCCCCCGCCGTCAACAGAACGACCGCGAGGAAGACCCGGATGCGCAATCGCCTGACATCGACGCCGAGCGCGGCCGCCCTGGCATCGCCGAGGCCAAGCGCTGTGAGGGACCAAACATCCTTCACGACCAGCAGCGCGCCCGCGCCGATAATGCCCGCCACAATTGGGATCTGGTCCCAACTCGTTTTCAGGAGCGACCCGAAGAGCCAGAAGACGATGGCCTGCAGCGTCTCAGGCGCCGCCAGGTACTGGGCCAAGGATTGCAGCGACTGGAAGAGGAAAAGCGTCGCAATGCCGGAAAGGATCATCACGCCTGGCGTCATGCCGCGCAGACTTGCGAAGCCATAGACGAGGCCCGCCGCGAGGCCGGACATGGCGAAGGCCGCCGCCGGCGTCGTCAATTCAGGCGCGAACGGCAACGTCACGCCGATCAGGATCGATAGCGACGCGCCGAAACCGGCCGCGGCGGAAAAGCCGAGCGTATACGGGCTCGCCAGCGGATTGCCGAGGATCGTCTGCATCAGCGCGCCGGCGAGGCCGAGCGCCATGCCGACGAGGCACGCCATCGCCGTCATCGGGAGCCGGATATTGCGGACGATGATCTGGTCGCGCGGATCGGCGTTCGGGTCGAAAAGCGCCGCGACGACGTCGCCCGGTCCCAGCAGCGCCGGGCCGGTCATGAGGTCCGCCAGCGCCGCGAGCGCAGTCGCGCCTGTCGCGGCGATCAGCCAGACACGCCGGCGCGCCGCCAGCGCCGCATAGCCCTGTGACGCCGCGGCGATGGCGGAAGCGCGCGTTTCGCCCCCGCCCGGTAGGTCGCTCATTTCAGGCCTGTCATATACGTGCCGCTGAACGGGATCGGCATATACGTCTGGAAGAAGAGGTCCAGCGTCGCCTGCGGATCGACGTCCGCAAACGCCGACGGATGCAGCGCTTTCCCGACAAACTGGAGAAATGCATAGTCGTAAAGCGTGCGCGCGCCGCCGTGATAGATGCCGAATACCCGGCCGTCCCGGACGGCGTCCAGACGATCCCAACCCGGCCGGCCAAGGTAGGCGCGCAGTCGCGCCTGCGTGACGGCAGGATCGACGCCCGGCCCCATCAGGACAGACGCATCGCGTCCCTCCCAACCAGAGCCGGCGAGAAAAATCGCCTCCGGGTTTTCGCTCAGCACATATTCCGGACTGAGCGGCCCCCATTTGGCGATCTGCCCGGCGGCGATATTCCGGCCGCCTGCCTGCTCAATCACGGCGCCCCACATGGTGCCGGCATAAGAGTTGTCGGTCTCGCCAGGGCCTTTGCGGCCAAGCTCCACATAGACCCGGGGGCGAACGGCGCCCGCTTCCACGAGAGCCTCGCCGACGCGGCGCTCGACGTCGGCGACGGCGGCGGCATAGCCGTCCGCCAGTTCGGCGGCGCGCTCCTGGGCGCCCATGAGGCGGCCTAGAATGCGCGTGGAGGCGACATGCTTGGCGACCGTTTGGGCGTTGTAGTCGATCACGACGACCGGAATGCCCGCCGCCTCCAGCCGCGCCGCCGCCGCGCCGATGGCTTTGTATTGCCAGGCCGCGAGAATTGCGAGATCCGGGGCTGCCGCAATCGCCGCCTCAAGCGAAAACGTCCCGGCCTCGACGCCGCCGATATCCGCCAATTCCGCGATGCGGGGATCGTGCGTCACGTAGGCCTGCCATTGTAGGCTGCGCCATTCCTTCCAGGTTTCGCGCGAAATCGCGACCACGCGATCATAGGCGCGGGCGCCGGCCACTGCGTAGAAGTCCTCATAGTAGAAGCCGAGCAGAATGCGCTCGGCGTGCGCCGGGGCTTCGACCTCTCGGCCAAGCGTATCGACAATCGTGATCGTCTCGGCCTGCGCCGTCGGCGCAAGCGCAAGGGTTAGCGCGCCAAGCGCCCCCAGAAGCATGGTTCTCATCAGAATATTCCCGATTTGAGCACGCGGCCGGGCGCGCTTAAGCTGCGCCCGGCCTTGCGGCCTCAGATTGACCTTCGAGCAGGAAAGCGGTCAGTGCGCCTTGCCGTGGCCGCCATGGTTCGCGCCGCTTGGCTTGCGGAGCGGCTCGACCGTGAACTCGGCCTCGACCGCGCCCGCATGACGGAAGGTCAAGGTCGCCTTGAACCTGTCGTCGGCCTTGAACGGGTCCTTGAGATTGAGGAACATGATGTGGCGCCCGCCGGGTTCGAGCGCCACGGCGGCGCCGGCGGGGATCGCCACGCCATCGGGCAGCGCCTGCATGCGCATGACGGCGCCGTCCATCTTCATCTCGTGGATTTCGGTGAGTTCGGCGCAGTCGCAGGCGACGGCGATGAGCTGGTCGGCGACCTCGCCATCGTTCCGGATCGTGACATAGCCAGCGCCGACCCTGGCGCCCTTCGGCGTCTCGCGGCTGAAGGGATGATCGAGCGTCAGCGCGCCGACCTTGACGTCATGGGCATGGGCCGGCGCAAGCATGAGGCCGAGCAGGGCGGCGCCCGCCAGGCTGGAAGCGGCAAATTTCCGCATATCGGTAGTCCTTTGCATCTGTACGCGATAAAGCGGCCCGCCGGAGGCGCGGCCGCGACGGATCAGGCGACAGAGGCGAAGGGCGGCGCGCGGCTGCTGAAGGCGGCGGTTCTGAGGCCGCGCACCTTGTCCGACGGTTCGAAGCGGACGGCGGGGCCGGCGCCTGGCAGCGCCGCGCGGTCGTCGGCGACGCAAGGCTCGGCCGGCGCGGCTGCGGCGCCGTAAGCCTGGCACCAGTAGCAGGCGGCGCCGGCGTCGACGGCGGGAGGGTCCGCGTCGCCGCCATCCAGCGCCATGAGCCGCTGGCCGAACGGCGTGCAGATCCATATGGCCGCCCCGGCGCGATCGGCGCCCGATGGCGCGGCGACCGCGAACCCGCTCGCCATGACAAATTGCACCGCCAGCCAGAAGGCCGCCGGCAGCAGGATCAGACGTCGATGGCACCGAAGCTCATGCATCGGGAAACGGTAGTTTAGCCTGCCCGTTCCGGCAACCCGCGCCAAATGCCGCGGCGCTCCGGCGCGCGGGAGATGCGCCTATCGGGCGCAGGCGCGGCGGGCGGCGCTTCAGACCGCGACCTCGCGTCGGACGCAACAGCCGCTGGCCGCGGGCGCGATCGATTGGATGCCAGCGGCCGGGAGCGCGGGGCTGGCGCCGCAAACCCCGGTTTCCGGCAGCTTCAACTTGACCTCGCGCGCCGCGACCGGGTCGCCCGCGATCTCGGCGACGACCGATCTCGCCTGTTCATAGCCGGTCGTCATCAGGAATGTCGGCGCGCGCCCGTAGCTCTTCATGCCGATCATGTAGAAATGCTTCTCGGGATGCGCCAGTTCGACCACGCCATGGGGGCGGACCGTGCCGCAGGAATGCAGGTTGGGATCGATCAGCGGCGCCAGGGCCGGCGTCGCTTCGACGATCGGATCGAGCGACAGCCTGAGCTCCGACAACATCGCAAGGTCCGGGCGGAAGCCAGTCGCGACGACGATCCGGTCGGCATGAAACGCCTTGGCCGTATCGCCGGATTGACCCTCGACCAGCAGCCCGCCCGCATCCGCCGTCAGCCGCCGGACGGCGAAGGGCGATAGCAGCGTGACCTGGCCTTGGCGGATCGCCTGGGTCGCGCGCACGCCCAACAAGCCGCGTCCCGGCAGCGCATCGTTGAGGCCGCCGCCCATCAGCCGCTCGATGCCGCCGGCGCGCGTCGCCCAGGTGACCCGGGTGGTCGGGGCCTGCTCCTTCAAATCCAGCAGGTCGAGCGCGGTATTGATCGCCGAATGCCCGCCGCCGATCACCAGGGTATGCCGGCCTGCATAGCTGGCTCGGTCCGTCCCGAGCACATCGGGAATGCCGTAGGCGATGCGGTCGCGGTTCTCGAGCTCGCCGTCGACCGGGAGGCCGTCGAGGCCGATGGGGTTGGGCCGCACCCAGGTTCCCGAGGCGTCGATGACCGCCCTCGCCAGCGTGCGCTGCCGCGCGCCGGCGGCATCCCGCCAGACGATCGCGAAGGGCGCGTCGTCCCGCCCGGCGGTCGCGAGCTTGGAGCGATCCTGGCGGGCGATCGCCAGGACGTCCGCATTCAGCCGAATGTGCGGCTGAAGCGCCGGGTGCGCCGCCAGGGGCGCCAGGTAGTCGCGGATGATATCCTGGCCGGTCGGCAGTTCGTCCGGGTCCGGCATCCGCCAGCCCTCGGCCTCCAGCAGCGAACGCGCGGCGGCGTCGACGTTGAATTCCCACGGCGAGAAGACGCGCACATGCGCCCATTCGGCGACGGTCGCGCCGACTTGCGCGCCGCGCTCGAACACCAGGGGCGTCAGGCCGCGCTTGACCAGATGCGCCGCCGCGGCGAGCCCGACCGGGCCGGCGCCGACGATTGCGACGGGCAGCGTTGAAGTGTTCGGCATGGCGTGGCCTTTCTTGTTTCTGGAAGCGCCGAATACGGGGCGCCATTCGTTACGTCGAGACGCAGCTCGTCGGGCGGCAGCTCGGGCTTGCGCCCGCCAGCTGGGCTTCGTCGGCGCAGCACTCCGCGGTCAGGAACGCCAGCAAGGCGGCCATCGCCGGATATCTGGCATGGCAGATCAAGCTCGTGCCGGCCCGTTCCTGCCGGACGAGGCCGGTGTCGATCAACCGTTTCAAATGGTGCGACAATGTCGAGCCGGGCATTCCGACCTGCGTCTGCAATTGCCCCACGGCCAACCCGCCCGCGCCGGCGCGCACCAGCATCCGATAGATGCCAAGGCGGATCGGGCTGCCAAGCGCTTCGAGCTGGCTGGATGCTATTTCGATATTCATGGAAATAAGATGATCCCTGCGCTCACCCGCGTCAAGGGCTATTTCGATGGTTATCGAAATATATTACTGTACGGCTCGCGGCCTGACCGGCCGCGAGCAATGTACAAAGGCGCCTTGCCGAGTATCGGCCCGGATCGGCCCCGAGCGCCCCGAACGTCGAGCGGCGCCCGCCCGGCTCAGGCGGCGGTGCGGCCGATCTGGCGGGCGGCATCCTCACCGATATAAGCGGTGGCGTCGGCGCCCGACATCGGCTTGGCGATCAGGTAGCCCTGCAGTTCGTCGCAGTCCATGCCGCAGAGCATTTCGGCCTGCCCGAGGGTCTCGACTCCTTCCGCCACGACCTTCATGGACAGGCTCCGGCCCATGGCGATGACTGCCTGCACGATGGAGGAATTCTGGAGACTCCCCTCGAGGTCCTTGATGAAGACCCGGTCGATCTTGATCTTGTCGAACGGGAAGCTTTGCAGATAGCTGAGCGACGAGTAGCCCGTGCCGAAATCGTCCATCGAGATCCGGATGCCCATGGATTTCAGATCCTGCAGGATCGCGAGGACCATTTCGCGGTTGTCGATCAGGATGGATTCCGTGATCTCCAGGTCGAGCCGGTCGCCGGGCAGGCCCGAGTCCGCCAGGGCGCGCCGAACCGTGTCCGCCAGTCCGACCCGGCGGAACTGCACCGACGAAAGATTGATGGCGACCCTCAGGTGGTCGGGCCAGGCGGCGGCGTCCCGACAGGCGCGGCGGAGCACGAATTCGCCGAGCGGGATGATCAGCCCGGTTTCCTCGGCGACGGGAATGAAGGTCGCCGGCGACACCGGACCCAGTTCGGGATCGCTCCAGCGCACCAGGGATTTGAAACCCAACAGTCGGTGATCGCGGCTGTCGACCAGCGGCTGGTAGGCGATCTCGAGCTTTTCTTCGGCGATGGCGGCGCGCAAGCGATGTTCAAGGCGGCGCCGGACGATCTGCGCGGCGTCCATCGCTTCCTCATAAAAGCGGAAATCGCCCTTGCCGTCGGCCTTCGCCCGATACATCGCCGTATCGGCGTTGCGCAGCAGCGCTTCGATGGTCGCGCCGTCGTCGGGATAGACGGCGATGCCGATCGAGCAACCGACCGTGACCTCTCCAGCGTCGAGCCGCACCGGCAGCCGCACCTGCCCGATCAGGCGGTCCGCGACCGCGGCCGCGTCGGAGGGTTGGTGGGTTCCGGTCTCCAGCACCGCGAACTCGTCGCCGCCGAACCGCGCGACGACATCCTCCTCGCGCAGGCTCGCCCCGAACCGGCCGCTGACCGCGCGCAGCAGTGCGTCGCCCGCCTCATGGCCGTGCATGTCGTTGACCAGTTTGAAGCCGTCGAGGTCGATCATGTGAATGGCGAACTGCTTGCCATGACGTCTGGCGTGGGCGAGGTGCTTTTCCGCGAGCTCGACGAACAGCCGGCGGTTCGGAAGGTCCGTCACCTGGTCGTGCATCGCCAGGTGGCTCAACTGCGCCTCGGCGCGTTTCCGCGCGCTGACATCGCGGATCGAGATGAGATCGCCATATTCGCCGTCCGGCAGCCGGATCGACCGGCCGCAGACCTCCGCCTGGAAAAATGCGCCGCCAATGCGCTTCAGGTCGATTTCGCGCGGCGTTCCGGCCTCCGCCATGACGCTGAGCAAGGTCGACGCCGAAACGATGTCATGGAGGCAGCCGATGTCCGCGCGGTCGCGCGCCTGGAAAATTTCCAGAAGCGCCGGATTGCAATCGAGGATCCGGCCATCCCGGTGGATGACGATGCCTTCGAAGGCGCCGTCGGCGAGCGTGCGGAAGCGTTCGGCGTCCGCGGCGGTCTGCTGGGAAATCCGCAGATCGGCCGTCGCCAGCACCGCCGCCACGGAGAGCACGCCAATCGACGCCAGGGTCACCAGGAAAGCGAGGGTCGGCCGGGCGATGCTGTCGGGGATCGTAAATTGGTATGGGTCCAGGTCGAGTTGCGCGGCGCCCATGGCGGTGAAGTGCAGCGAAACCGTCATCAGCAGCAGCATGAGCGCGCCGAGACGACGCGCGTTTGCGCCAGCGCTTCGCACGGCGAAATGCATCGCGGCGACGCCCAGCCCCAAGCTCAACAGGATCGAGACGGCGACGAGATCGCCGTCATAGCGCAGCGTGCGGCCGGAAAACTGGACCGCGGCCATGCCGACATAGTGCAGCGCCACGACGCCGCCGCCGACCAGCATGCCCGCGGCGACGATCATCTTGCGGCTTGTTCGATTCTTCACGGCCAAGCAAACGCCAGCCAAAATCGGCACGGCGCCGACGACGAAGGATATGATCGTCCAGGACAGGTCGAACCGCGCTTCGACGTCCTGGAGATAGGCCAGCATCGCGACAAAATGGGTCGACCAAATGGCCGCCGCGGCGGAGATGGCCGCCACAACCGACCACTGCCAGCCGCGCGTCGACGCCGTCGCCCTGCCGATCGACAGCATGACCGCCAAAACGCCGACGCCGCAGATGAGCGCGGCGACGCCGACCAACCAAAGATTATGATCGCTGACAAGGCAGTCAACAATTCTCAGCAGGCTTTGCACCTTCGAACCGGGACTGCCGATAGATGCACAGGAGTGGTTGCTACTCGTTTAACTAGAATTGGCGCATTCCCATGTTTCTCGCCGCCGCAGCGCGCCTGGCTCCCAGTCTTCGGCCACCGCGCGGTCAGCTTGGTCCGATCCACGTTTGCTATCGACGCAGCGGCAGAAGCCGAAGTCGGACCGAGCGCGCCGCCACCGGACTGGCGGGTTCGCGGGAGTTCGCTTTGACGTTGCTGACCTGGCGGGGCCATAGTTCATTCCCGAAGGCGAAGGCGCGTGTTCAATAGGGCGCAGAATTGGTCCATCGTGGGGCGGCGGAGACTGGAGAGGGCCAATGTCGCCGATTGAAATCGCCATCCTTGCCGGAGCCGCGTTCTGCACTTCGGCGCTGACCGCCGTCGTCGGCGCGGGCGGCGGCACGGCGCTTATTGCGATCATGCTGCAGGTGATGTCGCCTGCCGCTGCGATCCCCGTGCACGGCGCCGTGCAACTGGCGTCGAACACGACGCGGGTCTGGCTGCTCTGGCGGCATATGTCCTGGCCGATCATTCTCCGCTTCGCGGCGCTGATGCCCTTCGGCGTCTGGCTTGGGCTTGTCGTCTTTCAGGGACTGCCGTCGGCCGTCATCCAGATCATGATTGGCTGCTTCGTCCTGATTTCCCTGGGCGCGCGGCAGATCGGCAAATGGCGGGAAGGCGACGTGCCGCTCTGGGCGTTCGTGCCGATCGGGTTCGTCACGGGCGCGCTCAATATGGTCGTCGGCGTCATCGCGCCGATCCTGGGCGTGCTCGTCATTCGCAAGGAGCTGTCGAAGGAAGCCGTGGTCGGCACGCTTGGGTACTTCGGCCTGCTCGGCAACCTGTTGAAGATCGCGGGCTTCGCCATGGTCGGCTTCAGCTTCACGGCCTACGGCCCCGTCATGTTGTGCATGATCCCGGCGGCGATCGTCGGCACGCGCGTCGGCCGCGCGGTCCTCAGCAAGATGGACGAAACATATTTCCTGCTCGCCTTCCGCGTCGTCTTGGTCGGCCTGGCGCTGAAATTGATCGTCGTCGACGGGCTGGGCCAGCTCTTGCAGTAAGTGCGGCGCTCATTCCGACGCTGTCGGCGGTTTGGCGCGCGGCAGCGCCATCGCCAAGGCCGATATCGCCGAACCGATGGCCATCACGGCGAAGGCAAAAAGCCAGGCGTTCGGCGCATCGACGCCGCCGCTCCAATCGATAGCGAAGCCGACCGATAAAGGGCCGAGGAACCCGAACGAGAAGCCGATCAGGCCGAACAACGCCAGCGCCGCCGCGCGCGTTTCGGCGTCGGTCGCCCTGACGACGCCGCCGGCGATCGCGCCGACATCGCCGAAACTGGTCAAGGCATGCAGCAGCAATAGCGCCAGCGCGATCTCGTAGGCGCTGTGCGGCATCTGCCCAAGCGCCAGGCACACACAGATCGACAGGACGGAGACAAGGGCGATCGCCTTGCGCCGGCCCCAGCGAATGCCGAGTTCGGCGACCATCAGATTGACCGGAACGGCAATGAAGACCGACAGGCCGGCGATGGTCGTCGGGCTCCACCGGCTGGCCGTATCCCCGGACGCCATGGCGCTGAACGCCAGAAAGGGCACGAACCAGACGCGGACCGCGAACACTTCCCAAAGATTGCCGCCATAGGCGATCACATACCGCATCACCTCCCGGTCCTTGAACGCGGCGGCGAAGTCGGGAAATAGCCGGTTCGAGCGGATTTCCGCGCCCGGCGCCGGCGGTCCGATCAGCAGGACGACCGGAATAGACGCCAGCGACCCGATGCTCGCGGCGACGAATACGGCCTCCCACCCGGCCCAGCCCACAAGCAAGCCCGCCGCCAGAAAGGAAAAGCCGCTGCCGATGGCGAAAGCGGCCGTATAGAGCGCGCCGGCGCGGGCCTGGACTTCGCCGTCCAGACGGTCGGCCATCAGCTTCATGCCGACGATGTGAACGCCGGCGAAGCCCGCCCCGGCGGCAAAGCGAAGGAGGAGCGCCAGCCAGAAGCCGTCAGCGAACAGCGCGAAACACAATGAGGCGAGCGCGCCGATGACGGCTGACGCCGTGTAGACGATGCGACCGTCCATCCGGTTCGCCGCGCCCGACATGAAAGGCAGGGCCGCCGCATAGCCGGCGAAGTAGATGCCGCCCAGCCAGCCGACTTCCGTCGCGTCCATGCGCCACCGCGCCGACAATTCCAGGATCAGCGACGGGACCGCCATGATCCCAAGCTGATTGAGGATCAGCCCGGCGGCGAGCGCAGAAACGACAAGAAAGGACGGCTTCATCGCGCACGCCGATCGCCGACCCAATGCATCTGAAAATTCCTAAGCGAATGCTATCCAGAACTAGAGCGTCGGGCGTTAAGTGAGAATCGAATTGGTTGGTGGGGATTCCCAT
>CALAHN010000001.1 GCA_937891825.1 uncultured Alphaproteobacteria bacterium | reverse complement strand
GATTCTCACTTAACGCCCGACGCTCTAGTTCAGCCCGATCTTGGGCGGAAGCGCCCCGCAGTCTAGAAATCCTGGGCGATCAGCACTGGCTTCGGCAACGGCGTGTATTTCGTTTCCCAGAAGGACCAGGACGGCGGCTGCAGCACGGGCGCCAGCGCCGCGTCGTTCAGCTTGGTCAAGTCATTATGCCGGATCAGCCGGCGCAAGGCCTTCACATAGCGGTCGCCGATCGTGGAATACCGATCCAGGGTCGCCGCCAGTTCCAGCCCGGTCGGGCTCTGTCCTTCGGCGCGCAGGCGCTTGCGCAACATCCGGAACTGCTTGTAGGCGCCGGTAGTATTCAGATTGCGGGCATAGGCGCGGGTCGCGTCGAGAATGCTGTCGAAGGCCCGCACCCTGTAGCTGCGTCCGGCAGGCCGCTCCCGTGGGGTCAGGCCCTTGTCCCCGGCGTTCCAGGTCCATTGCCCGAACAACGCATTCCCGGTCTGGGCGAAGCGCGACGTTCCCCAGCCGCTTTCCTTCGCCGCCTGGGCGATCGCCAGCGCTGGCGGGATAACGTCCACCCGCGCCAGCAGGGTCTCGAAATCGTGGTCGTCGACGCCGTAAGCCGCGAACTGTTCGAGCAGCCAGTCGAGCTCGTCGGTCGTCGGTTCGGTCGGGTCCTGCATCCGGCTTTGCAGGGCCAGCAGGCGCTCCCGATCCGCGGCAATTTCCTGGTTCGTCGCCAGGACATGGGGCAGCATCAGCGCGATGAAGCTGCGCTTCTTGGCCTCGACATCGAGGGAATCGTCCAGGTCCGCCGGAAGCCGCGTCAGCAGCAAGGGCGGCGCGGCGGCGCCGTCGGCGATATCCTCCGGCAAGGCGCCGATTTCGCGCCAGTAGCGATTGAGCAGGTCGAGTTCAGGGTCGGTCTGCAAGCCCAGAAGGGCGGACTTCCGAGCTTCGACGCCGAACTTGGAGGTTTCCGCAATGGCGTCGAACGCATCGAGCATGCCTCCGGTCAGATCGGGCGCGACGACCGGGTCGAGGGCTTTATGGATATCCGGCGCCAACGCCAGGACCTCGGCCTGCTCCGGCAGTTCTGGCGCGCGGGCCGTGAGCGGTTCCGGCGCGGCGGCGGGGGGCATGCTCCTGGGCGGCGACGCGACGGCGTCCGGCGCAGGCGGCATGGCGGCGAGGCCGGGCTCGCGGGAAGGGGCGTCCAGCGTCGCCGGACGCAGCAAGGCGGCCCGCGCCGGGGACGGCGGGATCGTCAGGACCATCCCGTTCATGTCCAGCGGCGGCACGTCGGGCTGGCGGTCAGGCGACGCCAGCGCATAGGCCAGCGCGAGCACGGCCGCCGCGCAGGCGACCGCAGCCTTGCCACGCCCATTTTCTGGGAATGCTGTCAATGACTTCATGCTTCCGAAACCGGATCCCAAGCGCCCAATCCTGGCGGCCGGGCGTCAAACGGCCGCCGCGTTGACGGTCGTCAATTCGCCCATGGCCTGCTCAGGTCAGAACGGCGCCGGGCGGACTTCCTGGACTTCGGGGATGAAGTGCCGGAGCATGTTTTCGATGCCCATCTTCAATGTGGCGGTCGAGCTGGGGCAGCCCGCGCAGGCGCCTTGCATCGACAGATAGACAATGCCGTCCTCGAAGCTCCGGAAGACAATGTCCCCGCCGTCGCCCGCGACCGCAGGCCGCACGCGGGTATCCAGCAATTCCTGGATCTGCTGGACGATCGGGTCGTTCATGTCCGGGCCGTCCGTCGCATCGTCGGCCGCATCGGCCGCCATGACGGGCAGGCCCCGGGTGAAGTGCTCCATGATCGCGCCGAGCACGGCAGGCTTCAGCACCGGCCAGTCGACCAGGTCCGCCTTCGTCACCGAGATGAAGTCGCCGCCGAAGAAGACCGCGGTGACGCCCTCCACTTCGAACAAGGCTTCGGCCAGCGGGGATCGGCCCAGCGCCGCGTCGCGGCTGGGGAAATCCTGGGTGCCTGCGTCAAGCACGCGCACGCCGGGAATAAATTTCAAAGTCGCCGGATTCGGCGTCATTTCCGTCTGAATAAACATGGGACCGCCCTCGCCCTCTCTTGAAATGGTTGTTGCCGGACTCGAGGTCGAAACCAGGCAACCTGCCGCGCAGCCCCCCAGCCGCGCCCATCGGACTCTTGCCGATAGAGGGGACAATGGGACGAAAGGGTTAACTTTTCAAGCGAGCCTGCTAGCGCGCGCCATAGAACGCCGTCACGGCGTGCCGGGCCTCGGCGAAAAACAGCCAGCGCTCGACGATCGCGCCGACGAGGGCCGCCGCGGCCGCGGCCGTCAGCAGCGCCGGGGCGGCGCCTCCCGTCGCGATCGCCACGGCGCCCAGCAGCGCCGGCAAGGCCATGCCGACGCCCGTCGCGATCAGGCGCAGCTTCTCCGCATGACGCCGCGCCACCCGGAAGCCCATTTCGCGGGTGATGTAGTTATCGGTCTGGTGCGGCGCTTCCAGTTGCCGGACCCTGCCAATGCGGCCAAGGCCGGTCGCATCCTCCGGCGTCAGCCCACGAGCGCCGGCGGCGCGGCGCCAGTAAGCGATCTTCGCGAACAGCAGCATCCCGGCCAGCAGGATCGCGACCGCAATCTGGACGCCGCCGAAGAACCCGAACCAACTGGCGAGGGCGGCGGCGGCGAACGCGCCCGTCATCGCGGCATAAAGCAGATAGACCAGCGTCGTCAGCTTGGACGTCCAGGCCGCGATCGGCTTCAGGGATTGATAGATCATGCCGGTGCAGTACACCGTGGCGATGGCGAGCAAGGCGCCGAGCAGCGCCAGGATCGTCCAGAGCGCGCCCGACGCGCCGATCACCCAGCCAAGCCAGATCAGCGCCAGGACCGGCATGCTGACGACGGCGGCGACCCCTTCCCGCGAGAGCCAGGAGGTGCGCCATTGGCTGAAGGCCCGCCAGGCGCGCTCCGGCCGGCCGAGATGCAGGGTCGAGGATAGCAATCCGGCCACGATCAGCACGATGGCGGCCGCCATGCCGGCGCCGCCGAACCATGCGGCCCCGGCCCGTTCCGGCGCCAGAAACCAGTCAAGCGACAGCCAGAACGCCAGGCCATAGCCGAGGCCGGACAGCGTCGTGAAGAAAATGACGGAAAGCGCGGGTTTCACTGGGGCGTTCGCTCTTCGGCTGGCGTTAGAGGGAGAGGAGGCGGTCGACCCAGCGCAGTAGCCCGGTCGGCTGCTCGCCCGCGGCCGCAGCCGGGACAGGCGCCGGCGTCGGCCGTGCGCGGGGCGGCAGGTATTTGTTGGTCGGACGGTAGCCCATGTCCGGCGCCAGGTCGTAGCCGCCGCGCGACGCGACGAGCTTCGAGACATCGGACTCCGGGTCGCCCAGGTCGCCGAAATGCCGGGCCGAAACCGGGCAGGTGGAAACGCAGGCAGGCACCCGCTCGGCCTCGGGCAGGGTTTCATTGTAGATGCGGTCGACGCAGAGCGTGCACTTCTTCATCACGCCGACATCTTCATCGAATTCGCGGGCGCCGTAGGGGCAGGCCCAGGAACACAACTTGCAGCCGATGCACAGATCCTCGTTGACCAGAACGATGCCGTCGGCGGCGCGCTTGTAGGAGGCGCCGGTCGGGCAGACGGTGACGCAGGCCGGCTCCTCGCAGTGCAGGCAGGACCGGGGGAAATGCACGGTGCGCCCGGCCGCCCCGTCACCCGCTTCATAGGCATGGACGCGGTTGAACCAGACGCCTTCGGGCTCGGCGCCATAGGGCTCGAGGTCGGTCAGCGGCGCCATATGGCCGCCCGCGTTCCATTCCTTGCAGTTGACGGCGCAGGCATGGCAGCCGACGCAGGTGTCCAGGTCGATGACGAGGCCGAGTTTCTTGGCCGATGGGTTTTGCGGCAAGCTGGTCATCGGCGCGTCTCCTGGCGGCCGCGGAAGGCGGCCCCGAACCGCAAGGTCTTTGGTCGCGGCATGTCGGCCGGATTGGCCGGCAGGGCAGACAGCATCGGCTCGACTTCCTCGATCCCGGCGGGCGCCGGCTCGATCCGGACGCGCAGGTCATACCAGGCCGCCTGCCCGGTGACGGGGTCGGCATTCGGCCAGACGCCGCCATCGGCGGCGGGCAGCAGCTCGGAGATCAGATGGTTCAGCAGGAAGCCTTGCGTCGCTTCCGGCGCGTCGTCGGAGAGGCCCCAGGCGCCCTTGCGCTTGCCGATGGCGTTCCAGGTCCAGACCGTGCGCGGGTTGACGCCTTCCATCGCCTTGATCTGGGCCTTGATGCGGCCATTGGGGCTGGTCACGTAGACCCAGGCGTCGTCCTCAAGGCCGAGCGCCTCGACGGTCTCCCGGGCGACAAACAGGCGGTTCCGCGTATGGATCTGCCGGAGCCAGGCGTTCTGGGAGCCCCAGGAGTGATACATCGCCATGGGGCGCTGGGTGATCGCATGCAGGGGAAAGGCTCCGTCCGCGTCTTCCAGGCCGTTCAGGGGCGGGCGCCATTTTGGGATCGGGTCGAAATTCTCCAGGATGCGCGCCCGGGCGGCGGCGGTCGGCGGCTGGATGGCCCCGTGCCCTTCGGCCGCGAGTCGGAAAGCCTGGAGCGGCTCGGAGTAGATCCTGAGGACGATCGGCTCCGCCTTAGGGATGAAGCCCATGCTGGCGGCATAGTCCAGATAATCCCGGTTGCTGTGTTTGAAATAGCGTTGCTCGGGCTTCAATTCGTGCTTCCAGAAGCACCCGTTCTCGATATAGCGGTCCAACTGGTTCGGATTGACCCCGCCGACGCCCGATTTATCGCCGTCGGCGCCGCGCCATCCGGCGAGCGGGCCGACGCCCGGCGTGCGCTCGTGATTGACGAGATAGTCGGAATAGCCGCCGGGATAACGGGCCTCGCCAGCGTCCGTCGTGAACGCCGGCAGGCCGAGCCGGTGGCCGAGCGCGATGACGACATCCTGGAAGGGCCGCACGTCCCGGTCCGGCTCGACGACCGGCTGGCGGATCGCATCGGCTGGGCCGTCGGCGTCCGAGATCGGGCGGTCGAGCAGCGAGATTGCGTCCCAACGCTCCAGATAGGTCGTGTCCGGGAACACCAGGTCCGCATAGGCCACGGTCTCCGACCAGTAGGCGTCGGAATAGATCACGTGCTTGATCTTGTATTCGCCCGTCAGAGGATCGACCGCGGTCAGCCCCTGCAAGGCGTTTTCGACGTTCATCGACGAATTCCAGCCCATGTTCGCCATGTACATGAACAGGACATCGATGGGGTTCGGATCGCCTTTCGCGGCGTTCTCGATGACCATGTGCATCAGGCCATGGGCTGCGATGGGGGCGTCCCAGGAATAGGCGTGATCGATGCGGAGCGGCGCGCCGTCGCCATCGACAATCAGATCGTCGGGGCCGGCGACGAAGCCTAGGGGCGGGCCGGCCAAGGGCTTGCCGGGCGCGACCTGGTCCAGGCGTCCGGCGGGCTTGGGGCCGGGCGGCACGGGCTTCGGGAACGGCGGCTTGTAGCGATAGGCGCCAGGCGCGTCGACAGCGCCCAGCAGCATCTGCAGCACATGGATCAGGCGGCAGGTGTCGAAGCCGTTGGAATGGGCCGAGATGCCGCGCATCGCATGGATCGAGACAGGGCGGCCTTCCATCGTGTCATGGCGCTTGCCGGTCCAGTCGGTCCAGGGCTGCTGAAAGATCGGCGGGTCGTCGAGCGCCGAGGCCGCGAGTTCAGCCGCGAGGCGGCGGATTTGATCCGCGGGCACGTCAGTGACCGCGCTGACGGCGTCGGGGCTGTGTTCGCCGCCGAGGAACCGTTCAGCGAGCAACTGGAACACGGTCTTGGCCGTGCGCCCGTCGGGCAGCGCGCGTTCGCCGATCAGCGCCAACTGCGCGCCGGGCGCCCTGGCGGGCGTCACGCCGCCGGTCTGGCCGTCCCAGGCGAGGGGCGCGCCCGCGGCGTCCCGCGCGATCTGGCCGTGATCCGGCGCGCCGGGGTTCTGGATGACGAGCCACGCGGAATCGGTCGTCCGCGCCAGAAAATCCAGGTCGATGCGGTCATGGGTCAGAAGTTCATGGATCAGCGCCGAGACGAACGCGCCGTCCGTGCCGGGGCGGATGCCGATCCATTCGTCGGCGATGGCGGAATAGCCGGTGCGCACCGGGTTGACCGATACGATCCTGGCGCCGCGCGCCTTCAGCTTGCCGAGGCCGATCTTGATCGGGTTGCTGTCATGGTCCTCCGCGACGCCGAAGAGCAGCAGCATGCGCGCATGCTCCCAGTCCGGTTCGCCGAATTCCCAGAACGAACCGCCGATGGAATAGATGCCCCCGGCCGCCATGTTGACTGAACAGAACCCGCCGTGCGCCGCATAGTTGGGCGTGCCGAACTGCGTCGCCCAGAAGCCCGTTAGTGCCTGGGACTGATCGCGGCCCGTAAAGAACGCCAGGCGGCGCGGGTCTTCGTGGCGGACGGCCGATAGCCAGCCGGTCGCAAGGCCCAAAGCCTCGTCCCACTCGATCTCCTCGAACTCCCCGGCGCCGCGCGGGCCGACCCGCTTCAGCGGCTTCGACAGCCGCGCCGGGGAATAATGCTGCATGATCCCGGCGGAGCCCTTGCCGCAGAGCACGCCCTTGTTCACCGGATGCTTGGGATTGCCGTCGATATACCGAACTTTTCCGCCCTTGAGGTGCACGCGGATGCCGCATCGGCAGGCGCACATATAGCAAGTCGTCGTCTTGACCGTGTCGCCGACCGGCCGCGACGTCTCAATGATTTCATCCGTCATGCGAAGGACCTGATTTCCTCTTCGGACATATTCCCCGGCACGACAACGACCGGAATGTGCAGCCGCGATATGGCGCGGCCCGTGATCTGGGTGATGAGCGGCCCCGGCCCCTGATTGCCGGTATTGGCCGCGAGGATCAGAAACGCGATGTCGCGATCTTCCAGAACCTGTTCGACCATTTCCTCGCCGCGCTCGCCTTCGCGGATGTAGAATAGGGGCGTCAGACCCGAAAGGCGGCGGACCCGGTCGGCGGCGTCCTGCAGGCGGCGTTCGGCCTCGGCCCGAGCTTCTTCGCGCATGAGGTCGCCGACGGCGGCCCAGTGCTGGAACTCGTCGGGCTTCTCCAGGACGTAGAGCAACCCGACGCGCGCGCCGGTGCGACGGGAGCGCATGGAGGCATAGTCCAGCGCCACGTCCAGTTCCTCGGTATCGTCGAGCACGCACAGCAGAACGCGATTCTCGCGCGCCGGCGCGGCACCCTGCCCTTCGTTCATCGCCTTCCCCTAAAGCGCCCAAGCGCTGCTTCAATCTCCAATGCGCCCAAGCGTGCGGGCGATCAAGCCGCACGGCACAGGGCCGGCACGGGCGGGCGCCCAAGCGGGCCGACAAAACTCCGGCCGTTATCTGCGGAACGCCCATCCGCCGAACCATCCTGCACCGAGGGCGACGAGGATGGCAACGACGCCATAAAGCGCGGGCTCGTCATGCGCGAAGTCATACAGCCATGCGCCGAAACCGGCCTTGTTCACCAGAAGCGGCGTCGTGGCGCCGGCGACCGGCGTGCCGCCCTCGACGTGATAGACCGTGACCGTGTAGGCGCCGACCGGCGTCGTTGAGGGAAACGGCACCGTCGTCCGGAACAAACCGTCAGGCCGCATGGTGATCGCGCCCGGCTCTCGGGCATACAGCGCGCTTCGGGCCATGATCTCGATGAGCGCGCTTCGAAACGCTTCGATCTGCTTCGAATCGGCGGCGTTATTGTCCTGGCGGAGGCCAAGATAGCGCGTGCCGAGGCCGGCGCCCGACATGATGGCTTCAAGCGTCCCGTCCTTGCGCAGATCGTCGGTCACTGCGACATAATAGAACCCAGGCGCTTGCGAAAACGTCACGGCGCTCTGGTTCATCCAGATGCCGGCGACACGTTCTTTCTGGCGGACGGAAACCGCCTTCGGCGGGCCGCGGACGATGACGATGACGCTGCCGGCGCGGGCGTCATGGCCGAACAGCAGCAGTTCCGCGCCGTCGAACCCGGCCGTGATCTGGATCTGGTGGCTCGACAGATCTGCGGCGATCTCGCGGGCCGGCGCAAGGTTGGCGGTCAGGACGGCGGCGAGGCCGGCCAGGACGGCCGCAAGGGCTTGCAGGGGGCGGGCGATGCGGTTCATTGGGGCAAGGTCTCGGTGATCGAGAATGGGAAGCTCGGCGGCGCGACCAGATCGAAGAACAGTTTGCCGGCCGTCGCCAGCACGATGATGGCCAGCAGCACGCGGAATTGCTCGCTCGGCAGTTTCCCGCCGAGCCGCGCGCCGATCTGCACGCCGACGATCGACCCGACGAGCAGCGTCAGCGCCAGCACGATATCGACCGTCTGGTTCAGCCAGGCCTGCATGAAGGTGACGTTGGCGACGACGAACAGAATCTGGAACAGGGAGGTTCCGGCGACGACCGATGTCGGCATGCCGATGAGGTAGATCATCGCCGGCACCATGATGAACCCGCCGCCGACGCCCATGATCGCCGCCAGGACGCCGACGAACGCGCCGACCGTCAGCGGCAGCAGCGCCGAAACGTACAGGCGCGACTTGTGGAACCGCATCTTGAACGGCAGGCCGTGCACCCAGGTATGCCGGTGCAGCTTGCCGCGACGGGCGACGCCGCGCCGCTTGCGCAGCAGCGCGCGCAGGGATTCCAGGAACATCAGCCCGCCGACGCCGCCCAGGAACACCACATAGCTCAACCCGATCACCAGATCGATCCGGCCGAGGCCTTGCAGAAATTGAAACAGGAACACGCCGCCGGTCGATCCGACGACGCCGCCCGCCAGCAGCACCATGCCCATCTTGAAATCGACGGCGCGCCGGCGCCATTGGGCGATCACGCCGGTGACGGACGTCGCGATGAGCTGATTAGTGCCCGAACCGACCGCGACCGCAGGCGGCACGCCGATAAACATCAAGAGCGGCGTCATCAGAAACCCGCCGCCGACGCCAAACAGGCCCGAGAGCATCCCGACGGCCGCGCCCATGCCGAGCAGAACAAATATGTCCACTGAAATCTCGGCGATGGGCAGATATATATGCATCGGCTGCAACTGCTTGTTTCGGCGAACGCCGCATCCGCGACGCCGTGCGCACCATGCGCGTGGGCGGTTCCGGGCGCAAGATTGACAAATTGAAGCGTAGCGCCCGTCCGGCCTGCGCCCTGAGCAAGGCGCGTCCAGGTCGGACGCGCGGTCGATGCTCTAGATTGTCGATCTAGGCCGTCATAGTCGCGCCCCAATTAAGCGGCAAAGATCGCACTTCCCGCTTTAACAGGACTTAATTGTGCCCAGTATCGCACGAACCCGGACGCATGCCTTCATGTCCGCCGCCGCTGGCCGGCGATTCTAAATGAGCCGAGGATCCAGCGGATGGGCGAGCGCGTCGTCCATGATCTCCAGCGACCAGATATCGGGGTCGAAACGGGCTTCGCGGTCCAGGCGGGCGTCGACATCCGCTTCCGGGACCGGATCGGGGCCGGAGACGCGGCGCCAGCACGGCGCGCCGTCCGCATCGATGGTCTGGCCGAACAACACCGCCATGCCGGAGCGGGCCAGAACCTTGACGAAAATCACGCCGGCGTCGGCGTCGCCGCTGCGCAAGGCGACGGCCGGCAACGCCTTGAAGGCCGCGGCGCGCAGGCAGGCGTCTACGGTGAGGCGCGCTGTCAGGCGGTCCGGAATTGAAATGCAAGCCTCCTCGGTCTGGACCGTCGGCGGTCGCGACGGAAACGGCGCGGATTTACGCTGGCGCTCGAGGCCGTTAGTATTCGTCCGAAATGACGGAGGGGCTAGCGCAAATGCCGGATGTGGCGTAGAGCCGCATTGGCATCGGTGGGGCAGAATGTCAGAACCCGCGGCTTGGGCTGGGAGGCTTAAGCGATTTTATCGGCGGCGGGGAGCCGGTAAAGTAGCGTTTAATGTTGACATTCAAGCCGACGAACTGTTTTGTAACAAACTGCTTGAGCGATCTTTTGATGATCGCACGTGAACTGGGGTGCACCTTGAAGGCCATGCACGCTCCATTGCCAACCGTGAACGCGGACCTGCCATTGCGAACTGGCGGGTTCCGCACCGTCCTTGATGCGCTGGACTATGCAGCTCAAGGCGAGACCGGTTTCAATTTCTACGATTCCCGCGGCGCGTTCGCGCAGTCGCTGCCGTTTTCGGAGCTCCGGGCGCGGGGCCATGACCTTGCGCTCCGCTTGAGCGGCGCCGGGCTGAAAAAGGGCGACCGGGTGGTGATGATCGCCGAAACCCGGCCCGATTTCCTGATTTTCTTCTATGGCTGCCAGTATGCCGGCCTGATCCCCGTGCCGTTGCCGTTCCCGATGCATCTGGGCGGCAAGGACGCCTATGTCGGCCAGTTGTCGCGCATGATGCAAAGCGCGCGCGCCGCCGCCGCCGTCGCATCGAGCGAGCTGATCGGCTTCATGCGGGACGCCGCCGCCGGCCTCCATACGCCGATGGTCGGCACCCCGGAGGATTTTTACCGCCTGCCGCTCGGCCGCGCCGCGCTGCCGAACATCACCGAAGACGATATCTGCTACATCCAGTATTCGTCGGGCAGCACCCGCTTTCCCCACGGCGTCGCCGCTTCCCAGCGTTCGGTCGCCGCGAACGTGAACGGCATCATCAATCACGGCGTCAAGATCCGCGCCGGCGATCGCTGCACGTCATGGCTGCCGCTTTACCATGACATGGGCCTCGTCGGCTGCTGCCTGACGCCGACCTTCGCCCAGCTTTCGACCGATTATATCGCGACGCCGGATTTTGCCCGGCGCCCGCTGGTCTGGCTCAAGGTCCTGTCGGAGAATGGCGGCACGATCTCGTTCAGTCCGACTTTCGGCTACGACATCTGCCTCCGCCGCGCCGCCCGCGCCCGGTCCGACGAATACGACCTGTCGAAATGGCGCGTCGCCGGCATCGGCGGCGAAATGGTCCGCGCCGACATTCTGGACCGGTTCGCCGATACCTTCGAAGCCAGCCAGTTCGACCGCCGCGCCTTTGTCGCGAGCTACGGCCTGGCTGAATCGACGCTGGCGATTTCCTTCGCCGAGATCGATCTCGGCATCGAAGTCGACGCGATCGTGAAGCGCGACTACTCGCTGACCGGCCGCGCCTTGCCGGGCGAAGCCGCAAATGACAGCAACGAAGTCCGGCCGTTCGTGTTTTGCGGCACGGTGCTGCCGGGGCATGAACTCGTGATTCGCGACAATGAAGGCAACGATCTGCCCGACCGCGTCATCGGCCGCGTGCATATTCGCGGGCCAAGCGTCATGAACGGCTATTTCGGCGATCCGGCCGCGACCAAGCGCGTGCTCTCCAAGACCGGCTGGCTCGACACCGGCGACATGGGCTACACGGTCGAGGGCCGTCTGGTCATCACCGGCCGCGGCAAGGATCTGATCATCTGCAACGGCCGCAATATCTGGCCGCAGGATATCGAGTGGGCCGTCGAAGGCCTTTCGGGCCTGCGCCGGGGCGACGCCGCGGCGTTCTCCGTCGAGGACGAAGAGGGCGCCGAGCAGGTCGTGGTCGTCGTGCAATGCCGCCTGACCGATCCGGAAGAGCGGGCCAAGCTGGAACGCGAAATCAGTTCGGCGACGCGGCTGATCGCTGGCGCGGATTGCCGGGTCGTTCTGGCCCAGCCGCGCAGCTTGCCGATGACGTCTTCCGGCAAGTTGAGCCGCACGTCCGCCAAATCGAATTATCTGGCTGGCCTCTACGATGCCGATCAGGCCAGCGTCGGAATGCGCGCCGCCGCCTATTCGGCGATGGTGGCCGCTGGCGGCGACTGATCGTTCGCCTCCCGGACCGCCGCTGGGCGCGCCCGCGCGCTGACGCGACGGCTGCGACAGGCCGCCCGACGACGAAAAGGTCGTTCCCATGACCCAGGCGCCCCCCCGCGTGCTGGCCTTGACCGGCGCTACAGGTTTCCTGGGCGGACGCATTGCAGCGGCCGCGCTCGCCGACGGCTGGCGGGTCCGGGCGCTGGCGCGGCCCGGCAAGGGCGGCGCCGGCCACGCCCAGGGCCGCGCCAAAGGGCTTGCCGGGCCCGCGGGGCGCGACGC